>JAZKDA010000063.1:21890-51443 GCA_040387815.1 Pseudomonadota bacterium
GGCCGCGGTGCCGCACACCACAATGCGCGCGTTCTTGTTGATACGCTGCACCACCGCGTCGGTGATGGGGCCGCTGGTGTTGTCGTAGTAGACGTCCACACCCCGAGGGCAGGCGGCGGCCAACTGCGTGAGGAAGTCGGGCGCCTTGTAGTCGACCGCGGCGTCGTAACCGAATTCGTCCAGGCACTGCTGGCGCTTGACCGCGCCGCCGGCGATGCCGACCGTGCGGCAGCCGGCGATCTTGGCGATCTGGCCGACGGCAGAGCCGACCGCGCCGGCCGCGGTAGACACCACCACGGTGTCGCCTGGGCGCGGCTGGCCGACCTCGGTGAGGGCGAAATAGGCGGTGATGCCGTTGATGCCCAGAACGCCCAGCGACAGTGACAGTGACAGGTCGGTCTCGCGCACCTTGCGGCGGATGCCGGCGCCGTCGCTGACGGCCCACTCCTGCCAGCCCAGCATGCCCATCACCTTGTCACCCACCGCATAGCCGGCATGGCGCGAGGCGGTGACGGTGCCGGCGGCAAAGCTGCGCATGACACCGCCGACGGACACCGGGTCCGAGTAGTTGGCGGCAGCGTTGACCCAGCCGCGCATGGCCGGCTCCACCGAGAGGAACTCGTTGCGCACCAGGAACTGGCCGTCGCGCAACTCCGGCACCTCGGCCTCGGTGAGGCGGAAATGCTCGGCTTGGGGAATCCCCAGCGGCCGTGCGGCCAGCACCACTTGCCGGTTCTTCATCGCCGCCGCCATCAGCCGTGCAGGCCGAGGATCGAGATGGCCGCCACGCCCAGGTAGGGCACGCCGCCCAGGTTGTGGGTCAGGCCGATGCTGGGCGATTTCAGCTGGCGTTTGCCGGCGCGGCCCAGCAGCTGGTTGTAGACCTCGTAGGCCATGCGCAGGCCGGTGGCGCCGATCGGATGGCCGAAGCACTTGAGGCCGCCGTCCACCTGGCAGGGTACGCCGCCGCCTTCGCGGTCGTAGAAGCCATCGAGGACGTCCTTGACGGCGCCGCCGTCGGAAGAAATGCCCAGGTCTTCCATCGTCACCAGCTCGGTGATGGAGAAGCAGTCGTGCACTTCCATCAGGTCGACCTGCTCACGCGGGTTGGTGATGCCGGCTTCCTCATAGGCACGGCGCGCCGCATTGCGGGTGGTGCGCACGTAGCTGCCGTCCCAGCTCTCGGTGCCGGATTCGACGCCGGAACCGGTGGACAGCTGCAGCGACTTGACCGTGACCAGGTCCTTCTTGCCCAGGGCCTTGGCCATCTCGGGCGAGCAGACAATGGCGGCGGCCGCACCGTCGCTCACGCCGCAGCAGTCGAACAGGCCCAGCGGGTCGGCGATCATGGGCGCCTCGAGAATCTGCTCCATGGTCACCGCCTTTTGCAGGTGCGCCTTGGGGCTGAGCGTGCCATTCTGGTGGCTCTTCCAGGACACATGCGCGATGGCGCGCTTGAGTTCCTCCTTGGAGAAGCCGTACTTGGCGCGGTAGCCGGCCGCCAGCTGGGCGAAGCCGGCGGGCGCGGAACCCATGGGCATCCACAGGTCGTTGAAGGTGCCCTTGAACATGGCCGGCAGACCGCCGTAACCGGTGTCCTTGAGCTTTTCGGCGCCCACCGCCAGCGCGATGTCGACAGCGCCCGAGGCCACCGCGTAGACGGCACCGCGCAGCGCCTCGGTGCCGGTGGCGCACATGTTCTCGACCCGGCTGACCGGTATGCCGTCCAGCCGCAGCGCCACCGCGGCGGGAATGGACGAGTTACCCACGTTCACCGCGTCGACGCCCGAGCCGTACCAGGCGGCGTTGATCTGCTTGCGCTCGATGCCCGCGTCGGCCAGGGCTTCGTCGAAGGCCTCTGCCAGCAGCTGCGGCGTGCCCGCGTCCCAGCGCTCGCCGAAGCGCGAGCAACCCATGCCAAGGATGGCGACTTTGTCTTTGATGCCTGATGCCATGTCTGTTCCTTTTCAAGCCTGCAGCGGCGTCGCCTTCCAGAAATAACGCGGAGAGCCGCGCACCTTGTCGAGCTCACGGATACGGTAGACCGTGCGCATGGGCATGCCCACTTCCAGGCCGGCGGTGCCGACCTCGGTCATTTCCATCAGCAGGCGCGCGCCGTTGTCGAACTGCACGAAGCCCACATACAGCGGAGGCGAGGGGTGGTAGGAGAGCCAATCGGCGGTGTAGGTGAGCACCTTGGCCGGCACGTTGGCCAGCGGCACCTGCTCGAACTGCGCGCCCGGCGCGTTGCAACCGGGCGTGACGCAATAGGCCAGTTGAGGAAACTGCACCTGGCCGCACTTGGGGCACTTGCCGGCGACAAAGGCGCCGAGCTGGCCGCGCGAGCGGTACTGCTCGGTCAGCGCGGTCTTGACCGGCTTCTCGGCGCGCATGCCCCATTCCAGGTCGATGCCCTGGTCATACGACAGCATGCGCAGGTAGGCATCGTGCGGCTGGGCGTCGGCCAGCGCGCCGCTGACCCCGCGGCCGGGCTTGAAGCTGCCGATGGCGTCGGTGGCCCGCAGCACGATGGCGTCGCAGCCCTGGCCGAAGCCCAGCACCACGATCACTTCGCCCGGCTTGGCTTTTTCCAGCACGGCCGCCAGCATCAGCAGCGCATGCGCACTGCCGCTGTAGCCGCAGGACTCTTCCAGCGGATCGGCCTCGATGCCAGCGGGCATGCCCATCTTCTTGCCCAGCGCGGCGACCACGCCGCGGAAGGGGCTGGACATCACCAGGTGCTTGACGTCGCCCGGGGCGACCTTGGCCTGGGCCAGCGCCGCAGCCACGGCCGGGGGCACCAGCTTCATGTAACCTTCGTCACGGATCCAGCGCTCTTCCCAGAAGTAGTCGTAGCGGTTGTCCTCGGAGCGGAAATGGTCGACGAACACGGCCGAGTTGCTGGAGCTGCCCAGCAGCTGCGCAATCACGCCTTCGCGGCCGACGGTGAAAGCCGCAGCGCCCGCGCCAAAACTGATTTCCTGCGTGCTGGCCGGCTTGCCGCGAGGCTGGTCGGACGCCACCACCAGCGATTCGGTGTCGCCACCGGCGGTCAGGGCCTCGAGCAGGGCGGCCGTGCCGGCGCGCTGCGAATGGCCGACGTCCAGGGTGCGCAAATTCGGCTGCAGACCCAGGGCGCTGACCAGGAAGGAGGCGTTCTGCAGGTCCCCGTACGGCAGGGTGGTCGACGCCAGCACCACGCGGCCGACGCGATCGAGCTGACGGCCGGCGGCCAGGTCACGCGCGGCCTCGACGGCCATGGTGACGCTGTCCTCGTCCCAGCTGCAGAAGGCGCGCCGGCCCTTGCCCAGCGAGCGCAGCGAAGGCGCCATCCATTTGTGAGCGGCGGCAATCGCCGACCTTTCCATCCTCAGACGGGGGACATACCCGCCGAAGCCCGTGATGCCAGAGGCATTGCTTGAAGCCATTCGCTGCCTTTCCGTTGATCGATCCGCCGATCCGATGCAAGTATCGGCGGCACGGGCTGTCCGTGCCAAGGCGGGTGGTTTCGGATGGTATCATGCCATATCGTACGCACACATACAATCAACCGGCGCACTCAACCTGCACAGGAGACAACCGATGAAGGGATTGGACCTTGAAACCCGCACCCTGGTCGCGCAAACGCTGCAACGATTCGTCACTGAGCACTACGATCCTTCTGCCCGTCTTCACCGGCTCAAGACTCCCCCGGTCGACCACCGGCTGCACTGGCCGCTGCTGACCGAACTGGGCGTCCCCGGCCTGGCCGTCTCGCCCGATGACGGCGGCCTGGGCGGCGGCGCCGTCGATCTGGCGCAGGCTCTGACCACCCTGGCGCCCGGCCTGGTGCTGGAGCCCGTGGCCGAAGTCCTGATTTCTACCACCCTGCTGGCCGCCGGCCAATCCCCACTGCTGGCGGCTACGCTGGCCGGCGAGACGATCCCCGTGCCCGTGGGCCTGCGTCCCGGCGAGGTCCGGCCGCGCCTGGACCTCGCGGCCGGCAGCCTGCGTCTGTCGGGCCGCTGCAGCGCGGTCGCCTTTGCCGCGCAGGCCGATAGCTGGCTTGTGGCTGCGCAAGGCGCCCAGGGCGCGATGCACCTGCTGGCCGTGCCCGCCACGCAAAACCACGTACGGGTATCTCCCTACCGGCTGATGGACGGCCGGCCGGCCGCCGACCTGGTGTTCGACGCAGGGGCGCTGGAGGGCGCGCAAGTCGTGCTCGGCCCAGGCCGGGCTGAGTCGGCCTTGGCCCGCGCCAGCGACCTATGGCTGATGGCCTGCGCCGCCGACGCGGTCGGCATCATGGAGCAGTTGCTCAACACCACCCGCGATTACCTGCGCACCCGCATTCAGTTCGGCGTGGCCATCGGCACCTTCCAGGCGCTGCAGCACCGCCTGGCCGACATGCAGATGCAGTTCCTGGAGGCGCGCGCCCTGCTGCGTGCCTGGAGCCGCGCCCTCGACGCCGACGACCCGCCCGACCAGCTGAACGCGCTGCGCCGGGCGCTGCCGCGCGTGCTGTCCCAGGCCGGACGCGGAGTCGGGCAGGAAGCCATCCAGATGCATGGCGGCATGGGGGTGACCGAAGAATTGGTGGTGAGCCACTGCAACGCCCGCCTGCGCGTCATCGCCAGCCTGCTGCAGGCGCAGGTGCAGGCCACCCAGACGACCGAGCCGGAGGCCGCATGAGCCATACCAGCCCCAACACACCCTTTGATGAGCCTGCCTTTCGCGCCGAGGTGCGCGAGTTCGTCGCCACCCGGCTGTCACCCGAAACACGGCGCAAGGTCGAGAACGGCCTGTACCTGGACAAACACGACTACGTCGACTGGCAAAAGGCACTCCACCAGCGCGGCTGGTTCGGCGCCAGCTGGCCTTCGGCAGCGGGTGGCAAGGACTGGTCGGTGCGCCAGGAACATGCCTTCCTGCAGGAATGCGCGATCGGCGCCGCGCCCATGCTCATTCCCTACGGCGTGAACATGGTCGGCCCGGTGCTCTACACCTTCGGCGACGAGGAACAGAAGCGCCGGTGGCTGCCGGGCATCCTGTCCAGCGACACCTGGTGGTGCCAGGGTTATTCCGAACCCAATGCCGGCTCCGACCTGGCCTCGCTGTCGACCGGCGCGGTGCGCGATGGCGACCATTACGTGGTCAATGGCACCAAGCTGTGGACCACCGAGGCCCATTGGGCCGACATGATGCATTGCCTGGTGCGCACCGAGCGCACCGCCCGCAAGCAGCAGGGCATCACCTTCCTGCTGATCGACATGAAGACGCCGGGTATCACCGTCGAGCCCATCGTCACGCTCGACGGCGTGCACCACACCAACCAGGTGTTCTTCGACAACGTGCGCGTGCCGGCGGAAAACGTGGTGGGCAAGGAAGGCGAAGGCTGGAACCTCGCCAAGTTCCTGCTCTCGCGCGAGCGGTCCTTCATCGCCGACACCGGCAACAAGCTGCGCATGATGCGGCAGATGAAGGCCACCGCCGCCAGCTACCTGCCGGTCCTGTCGGTTGCCGCGCGGGCGGTGCAGCTGGACCGGCTGGCCGATCTGGAAGCCAGCCTCACTGCGCTGGTGGAACTCGAGCGCGACTACCTCGACCAGTGGTCCGAAGGCCATGACGACGGCATCGGTGCCTCGGTGCTCAAGGTGCGCGGCAGCGAGTTGCTGCAGCGCATGAGCGAGTTCTGGCGCGAGGCGTTGGGTGCCCATGGCGCCTGCTACGACGCTGCCGACCGCAAGGAAGGCGCGGGCCTGGGCGGACAGGCGCCCTGGATCCAGGCCGCGGCGATCAATTACCAATACCTCTATGGCCGCTGCTGGAGTGTCTTCGGCGGCTCCAATGAGGTCCAACGCAACATCATTGCCGGCACCTTGCTGCGCTGAGGAGAACCCCATGTCCGAGAGAAACCTCTACAACGAAGACCACGAAGCATTCCGCGACACGGTGCGCCGCTTCATCCAGACCGAGATCACGCCTTTTCACATGCAGTGGGAGCACGACGGCCAGGTGCCGCGCGAGCTGTGGAGCAAGGCTGGCGCCGCCGGCCTGCTGGGTTGCTCGGTGCCTGAGGAATACGGCGGCGCCGGCGCCGACGCGCTGTTCAACTTCGTCATCGTCGAGGAGCTGGCCGCCGCCGGCATCACCGGCCCGGCCTTTGCCGTCCACAACGAGATGGTGATTCCCTACATCTACGCCTTCGGCACCGACGAGCAAAAGCGCCGCTGGCTGCCGGGCATGGTGCGCGGCGAGATCATCGGCGCGCTGGGCATGACCGAGCCGCAAGCCGGCAGCGACGTGCGCGGCATCCGCACCCGCGCCGTGCATGACGGTGATCACTACGTCGTCAATGGCCAGAAGACCTTCATCTCCAACGGCCAGCTGTGCGACGTGCTGGTGCTGGCCTGCAAGACCGACCCGGAAGACCGCAAGGGCGGCGGCATCTCGCTGATGATCGTCGACACGAAGACGCCGGGATTCGTGCGCGGCAAGCGGCTGGAAAAAATCGGCCTGAAGGCGCAGGACACTTCCGAGCTGTTCTTCGACAACATGCGCGTGCCGGTGGGCAACCTGCTGGGCACCGAAAACGGCGGCTTCAAGCTGCTGATGAAGAATTTGTCGCAAGAGCGCCTGACCCAGGCCGTGCGCTCGGCCACCGCGGTCGAGGCCATGCTGCAGTGGACCATCGACTACGCCCGCGAGCGCAAGATGTTCGGCCAGACCCTGGCCGACTTCCAGAACACGCAGTTCAAGCTGGCCGAGCTCAAGACCGAGGCCACCATCAGCCGCGTCTTCACCGACCATTGCATCCGCCTGTTCATGGACGGCAAGCTCGACGGCAACACCGCCGCCATGGCCAAGATGTGGGTGACCGAGCTGCACGGCAAGGTGGCCGACCAGTGTCTGCAGCTGTTCGGCGGCTGGGGCTATATGTGGGACTATCCTATTGCCCGCGCCTATGCCGACGCGCGCATCACGCGCATCGCCGGCGGCTCCATCGAGGTCATGAAGCAGATCATCGGGCGCAGCCTCTTTGCCGACTTGAAAAAGGAGAAAAAATGAACTTCGCCCCCTCGCCCATCCGTCCTGCCCGTTCCTTCCTGTTCGTCCCCGCCGACAGCGAGAAGAAGCTGGCCAAAGGCGCCGGCACCGCCGCCGACGCGCTCATCCTCGACCTGGAAGACGCCGTCGCGCCCAGCCGCACCCACATCGCACGCGGCATGGCGCTGGAGTTCTTGCGCGCCAACGCCGACCGCAGCAAGCAGCAGATCTGGGTGCGCATCAACCCGCTGGACACCGAAGCCGCGCTGCTCGACCTGGTGGTGGCCGGCGGCGCGCCGGACGGCCTGATCCTGCCCAAGACGCGCAGCGCCGCCGAGGTGGTGCGCCTGTCGAACTTCCTGGACGCGCTCGAAGTGCGCGAGGGCGTGGCCAAGGGCAGCATCCGCATCATGCCGGTGGCCACCGAGACGCCACAGGCCCTGTTCACGCTGGGCAGCTACGAAGGCTGCAGCGCGCGCCTGGCCGGCATCACCTGGGGCGCCGAGGACATCGCGGCCGCCCTGGGCGCCAGCACCAACCGCCGCCCCGACGGCGAATACGACACCGTCTACCAGCTGGCCGGCGCCCTGTGCCTGACCGCGGCCCATGCCGCCAGCGTGCAGCCCATCGACACCATCTGGACCGACTTCAAGGACGACGCCGGCCTGCTGCGCGATTCCCAGCGCGGGCGCCAGCGCGGCTTCACGGGCAAGATGGCCATCCACCCCGGGCAGGTCGACACCATCAACGCCGCCTTCTCGCCCAGCCCCGAGGAGCTGGCCTGGTCGCGCCGCGTGGTCGAGCTGTTCGAGAGCAATCCCGGCATGGGCACCATCGGCCTGGAAGGCAAGATGCTCGACATGCCGCATTTGAAGCAGGCCCAGCGTGTCCTTGCGCTTGCCGCCAGGTTCGCGCCATGACACGGCACGAGGCCACCGATTCGATGGATTATTCGCGCTATACCCAACTGCGCGTCGCCAAGGCGGCCGGCATCGCCACGCTCACCATCGACAGCGGCGAGAAGATGAACCCGGTCAACGCCGAGTTGCACCATGAGCTGGGCACCGTCTTCCAGCAGCTGGCGGTGGACAACGAGGTGAAGGTCATCATCTTTACCGGTGCCAACGGAGCGTTTTGCGCCGGCGCCAACCTCAACTGGGTGCGTGCCCAACATGCCAACCCGCCGCCCGTGCACGAGGCGCGCAGCAGCGCCCGCGCCATCGTGCTGGGCATCCTCGACTGCCCCAAGCCCATCATCGCCCGCGTCAACGGTGACGCCATCGGCCTGGGCGCCTCGCTGGCGCTGCTGTCGGACATCATCATCGCCGACGAGAACGCCCGCATCGCCGACCCGCATGTGCGCATCGGCCTGGTGGCCGGCGACGGCGGCTCGCTGATCTGGCCGCTGTTGATCGGCTATGCCCGCGCCAAGGAGTTCCTGCTCACGGGCAATACCGTGAGCGCGCCCGACGCGGCGCGCATGGGCCTGATCAACTACGCCGTGCCCACGGCCGAACTGGACGAAAAGGTCAACAAGTTCGCGCGCCAGCTGGCCGAGGGTGCCAGCCTGGCCATCCAGTTCACCAAGACCTCCACCAACATTCCGCTCAAGCAGGCGGTCGAAAGCGTGCTCGAATCTTCGCTGGCGCTGGAGGTGCTGACCTTCCGCTCGGCCGATGTCGGCGAGGGTGTCTCGGCCTTCCTGGAGCGGCGCAAGCCGGTGTTCCAGGGGCGCTGAGCACGCTCCTTCGCCGGCAGCTTGACGATGCCCCGAGAGACGGCGCGGTCATTCAACCGGCCGGACGGTCGCTGCCCTGCTGCACCTGCCAAACATAGAACGTATCCAGGTATTCGCGCATGGCCAGCACCTTCCCGTCCTGGAGCGTGACGGCGAAGTGGTAGCGGTTGGCGTAGTCGCGGCCGTCGGCCTGACGGGCATGGCTGGTGGCCTCGATGGCCACCCGGCCGGGCTCGGCCGTCACGCCTTCGATAGCGTAGCCCATGCCCTGTGGAAACATGCGCGCCACGTTCCGCAGGAAACGCTCGATGGCCAAGCGATCACGGGTGCCCGACACCTTCAGGTGCTCGCGGTCGCCCAGCACCCACCAGGTCGCATCCGGCGCGAGCCGGGAAAGCACGGCATCGACGTCGCAGCGAAAGCAGGCGTCGATGAAGTCGAGCGCGAGGCGCCGGCTGGCTTCGGCGGGGGACTCCTGGGGCATCTCCGTCTCCTGTTCGGGTGGCAGGCGGGCAGGGCTGCCCGGCCGTCATTTTTAACGTTAGCATATCGTATGTTTCCATAGCAATTACTGGGATTCAAGCGAGTAGACGCCATCCGCGCCTAGGGGAAACCCCTTGAACTTGATCGCTTGCGGACGTTCCAACCCAGGCGACGATAGGCATCCTCAAGAATCACGCGTGGCCACACCCATCAACAGACCATTCGGATGACAAACGCAGACACAGACAAGCGCAGCGCAACCTCCACCGGCCGGCTGGCCGGCCGCCATGTGCTGATCACCGGCGCCGCCTCGGGCATCGGCCTGGCCACGGCCCGCCTGTTCGTCGCGCAGGGCGCGCGCGTGGCGCTGCTCGATCGCAACGCGCAGGCGCTGGCAGACACCGCAGCCGAGCTCGGGGCCAGCTACTACGCCGCCGTCGACGTCAGTGACGAGGTGCAGGTGCAAGCCGCCGTGCGCGGGGCGGCGGCCGCGATGGGCGATGCCCTGGACGGCGTGGTGAACGCGGCCGGCATGGCCATTCCCGCGCCCGTCGGCGACACCACGCTGCCCGACTGGAACCGCGTGCTCGCGGTCAACCTCACGGGCCCGTTCCTGGTATGCCGCGAGGCGCTGCCCTGGCTGCGCCGCCGGCCGGGCGCGACCATCGTGAACGTGTCCTCCGGTTCGGCCCTGCTGCCGGTGGGCATGGCGATCTCCTCCTATGTCGCGTCCAAGGCGGGCCTGGTGGCGCTGACCAAGAGCATGGCCAGTGAACTCGGCCCCGGCATCCGCGCCAACTCGGTGTGCCCCGGCGCGGTCGACACACCCCTGCTGCCCGAGGTGCTGCGGGTGAAGGCGCAAGACCCGGCGCAGTCGCCGTACGCACTCAAGCGGGTGGCGACCGCGCAGGAGATTGCCGCCTCGCTCCTGTTCCTCACCAGCGACGAATCGTCCTATGTCACCGGCACGGCACTGGCCGTGGACGGCGGACGCACTTTCCATTGATCTTTCTTCATTCCACACCTGCGGAGACAACGATGCGTAGAACCCTGCTCAAGGCCGCCGCGGCGGCCACCGTCCTGGCTGCCCTGGCCCCCGCCACCTGGTCGCAAGACCGCTATCCCAGCCGCCCCATCCGCTTCGTTGTGCCCGCCGCCGCGGGCGGGCCCAGCGACGTGGTCGCGCGCGTCGTGGCCGACAAGCTGGGCCAGGCCCTGGGGCAGCCAGTGGTGGTGGAAAACAAGCCAGGCAACGCGCAGATCATGGGCACCGCCTTCGTGGCGCAAGCCAACCCTGACGGCTACACCCTCCTGTTCACGACCAGCACGCCCATCGTGATGGTCCCCGCCACCATCAAGAAGCCGCCCTACGACGTGCTGCGCGACCTGACCACCGTGTCCCACCTGGGCATCACGCCGCTGGTGGTGTATTCGAACGCAGCCCTGCCGATCAACAACATCAAGCAGTTGGCCGACTACGCCAAATCCAAGCCGGACGCTGCCAACTATGGCTCGTACGGCAACGGCTCCAGCGCGCACGTGCTGGGCGAGATGCTGAACAAGCAACTGGGCACCAAGATCGTCCACGTGCCCTACAAGGGCGTGGCGCCGGAGCTGCAGGCGCTGGCCGGCGGCGAGCTCACCTACGGCGTGGCCGACATCGGCACCGCCAAGGCCCTGGTGGCAGCCGGCAAGATCCGCCCGATTGCCGTGACCGGTACCAAGCGCGCGCCGGCGCTGCCGGACGTGGCCACCTTCGCCGAGCAGGGCATCACTGGCATGGAGCCCTTCTCGCCGTGGTGGGGCCTGTTCGCGCCGGCCAAGACGCCCAGCGCCATCATCGACCAGGTGGCCGCGGAGGTCGCCAAGATCGTCAAGTCGCCCGAGGTGCGCGAGCGCTTCCTGGGCTTTGGCATCGACCCCACCGGCACCACCGCCGCGCAGGGCCACGAGATGACCCGCGCCGACATGGCCAAGTGGCAGTCCATCATCAAGGATGTGTCCTACATCAACTTCGAGTGAATCTGCCGTCGGCGAATGCCGCGGCGCGAACGGTCCAGAACAAGGGCGCTTGCGCCCCGCACCGGCTCAGTTCTGGATCATTTTCGCGGCGGTTCCCACGCGGATGGCGTCGGCGATCTCTTTTTCGACCGCTTCGCGCATCTGGTCACGCGTGCCCAATCGCCGCTCCAGGCCCTGCCGGGCCAGTACCTGGCGGACCTCTTCGCCATCGAGGGCGGTGCGCAGGTCGGCATTGAGCTTGTCCAGCAGTGGCGCTGGCACCGCGGCGGGGGCGAGCACGCCGTACCAGGTGTCCCACGCCACGGGGTAGCCCTGTTCGGTCAGGGTGGGCACATCAGCGTAGCCCTCGATGCGCCGCGATGAAGCCGCGCCCACTGCCCGGGCCTTGCCGGCCTGCAAGCTGGGCAGGACGCTGAATACGCTGCCCATGTAGGCGCTCACGTGACCTCCGTTCAACGCGGCGAGCGCGGGCGCCGCGCCGTTGAAGGGCACCTGCAGAATGTCGGCCGAGGTGATC
The DNA here is from genome assembly GCA_040387815.1 of Pseudomonadota bacterium. Taxonomy (GTDB): domain Bacteria; phylum Pseudomonadota; class Gammaproteobacteria; order Burkholderiales; family Burkholderiaceae_C; genus Ramlibacter. The sequence continues at coordinate 33,677 of JAZKDA010000063.1, forward strand.
TGCTTGAGCAATTCGAACGCGAAGCTGGGCGCGCTACCGGCGGACGCATTCGCATAGCTGTACTTGCCGGGATTGGCCTTGGCAAGCTCGACGAACTCTCTCACATTGGTCACCGGCACCTGTGTGCTGACCACCATCAGCGTGGGCGACACACCGATGAAGCCCACCATGGAGAAATCGCGCATCGTGCGGTACGGTGTGGTCTTCGGGTTCAGCACTTCGGCGGCGCCGTTGGTCGCACCGGCGGAGATGAGCAGTGTGTGCCCATCGGGCGCTGCCTGCGCCACCGAATGCGCGCCGATCGTTCCCGAGGCGCCGGGCCGGTTTTCCACAATCACCGGCGACTTCCAGACATCCTGCAGGCGCTGTGCGAGCACCCGCCCGACAGCGTCCGCTGGTCCGCCAGCGGGAAAGGGCACGACGATCCGCACCGTCCCCTTCGGAAATGCAGTGGCCGGCTGGCCCGAGCTCTGGGCCCCGGCGGGGACGTGAACCAGCCCGGCAACCGCCAGGATGGCCAGGGCCGAAGCCGCAAGAGTTCTGCGTCGCAACGTCATCGTCTGTCTCCTTCTGTGAGGGGGGGCCGGCAAAGCACCGGCGATTCAGCGGTAGAAACCTTCCTTGTCGATGGACCGCAGCGCCTGAAGCTCGGCCTCGGAGGGCGGCTGCGTCTCACGCACGGCGTCGCAGACCTTGAGCTTCCAGCCCGTACAGTCTTGCACCTGTGCCACCGTCACGCCCGGATGGACCGAGCGCAATTCCATCTCGCCATCTTCGTCGAACCCGAGGATGCCCAGGTCGGTGATCACCATCTCGGGCCCGCCGCCGCGGATGCCGGCTTCGGCACGCCCGCGGCGGCCGCCGACATAGCCGGGGCTGGTGATGAAGTCGACGTTCTCCGGGAAGCGCCGGCGTTCGTGCGTCATCACGACGATGGTCCGCCGCGCCATCGATGCAATGTCCCCCGCGCCACCGCTGCCGGGCAGCCGCACCGTGGGCCGGTGGTAGTCGCCGATCACGGTGCTGTTGAGGTTGCCCCAGCGATCGATCTGCGCGCCGCCAAGAAAGCCGACGTCAATGCGCCCACCTTGCAACACCCAGTTGAAGGTCTCGAACGAGCCGAGGATGCACTGCGAGTTGGCGGCGACGCCGGCATCGCCGACCGACAGCGGCATGCGAAACGGCTTGGCGCCGACGATGCCGGTCTCGTACACCAGCACCAGCCGGGGCGCCCGCGTCTGGCGGGCCAGGTTGGCCGCCATGTTGGGCAGGCCCACGCCCACGAACACCACGGTGCCGTCCTGCAGCATGCGTGAAGCCACCACGGTCATCAGCTCTTTGTTGCTTGCCTGCATGAACACGGCTCCTCAGTCGTTTCGGCCGAAGTTGACCGGGTAGCTGTAGTGCGGACGCACCTGGATGTCGAGCAGGGTTTTCGCGGGCAGCCGTGCCATGAACTGCGCGTGGTCGCGCACACCGAACACATGCTCGTCAAGGTAGGCGGCCACGCCACCGGGCTGCTTGCACACCGATCCCCAGGCGAGGTAGGCGGCGTTGTGGCGGTCGTAGTAGCCCTGGGCGAATGACGGGTAGGCGCCCCAGGGCACCTTGACCACCGCGCTCACCGCAAAGGCCGGAATGACGGTGCGATTGGGGTCGGAACGCACCACCGATTCGTCGACGATCTCCTCCACGGTGGCGATCACGCGGCGCGAGGCGAACACGGCCTCGCGGATGTCGCCGATCACGCCCCAGATCTGCAGGTTGCCCTCGGCATCGGCGCGCTGGGCATGCACCAGCGTGACGTCGGGGTTGAGGGCCGGCACCGTGTCGTGGCGCGCCCCGGTGTAGGGGCAGGTGACGCTGCGGATCTGCGGGTTCACCCGGCCCAGCTGCGTCGCCGCGCCGGGCGGCAGCGGATAGAAGGACTGGCCCGAGGCACCCGCATAGAGACGGGCGAGCAACTGGTGGTGGGTGTACTCCTCCCACTCCACGCTGCCGCTTTCCAGAGCTTCGCGCGTCGGGCCGAGCAGGCCAACGCCCGCAATGCCCGCGTAGCTGAAGATCAGTTTGCGGGCGGCGCCGGCGGCCACCGCCTGGTCGAAGATGATGTTGACGTTGCCGCGCGCCAGCGTGAGATTGCGCTTGCGCTGGCGGAGCACCTCGTGCATGGCGGCATGGGGCTCCAGCTGGGTCCAGCCGGCGCAGTACAGCGTGTCGCCATCGTTGACGAAGCGGCTGACTGCCTCGTCCAGGCGCATCACCTTGCTGCGGGCGTCGGTTTCGTTCATTGGTATTTCTCCTCGGATGGGGGCGGCGGGCGATGTCACCAGGTGTCCACCCAGCGGCGCGTGCGTGGACGGTCACCGGGCACTGGCGCGGCGTTCAGGCCCATCACGATCCAGCTGCGCGTCCAGGAGGGGTCGATCACGTCGTCGGTCTCCAGGTCGGTCGCGCGCGACAGCGCCTTGCCCGCCTCGTAGGCGGCGGCCACGAGCCGCTCATATTCGGCGCGCCGCTGCGCTGGATCGGCGATCGCGTCCAGTTCCTTGCGATGCGACAGCCGCACCTCGCCTTCAAGGTTCATGGGGCCGAACTCGGCGGTGGGCCAGGACACGGCAAAACGCGCCGCCCGGAAGGCCCCCGCTGTCATGCCCACCTTGCCCAGGCCATAGGCCTTGCGCGTGACGACCACGAACTGCGGCACCTCCAGGTTGGCGCTGATGGCCAGCAGCCGGCTGCCGTGACGCACGATGCCGCTGCGCTCGGCCTGCGGCCCGACCATGATGCCGGGCGTGTCCACCAGCGACAGCACCGGCAGGCCATAGAAGTCGCATAACTGCAGAAAGCGCGCGGCCTTGTCGGCAGCATCGCTGTCGATCGCGCCGGCCAGGTGGGCCGGGTCGTTGGCGATCAAGCCGATGGGCCGACCCTCGACACGGATCAAGGCGGTCATCATGCCCTTGCCGAACCCACGGCGCAGCTCGAGCACCGAGTCGGTGTCGGCCAGCAGGCGCACCAGATCGCGCACCTTGTACATGCGCCGGCGATCCTGCGGCACCACGCCACGCAAGTGGGTCTGGTCGGCGCAGGTCCATTGCTTGAGGGGGCCCTGCCAGTACGAGAGGTATTTCCTGGCGGCGTCAACCGCCTGCGCCTCGTCTTCGACCAGGATGTCGACCACCCCGCTTGCCACCTGCTCGTTCACGGGGCCGACCTGGTCCGCCCGAAACTTGCCAAGGCCACCGGCCTCGATCATTACCGGGCCGCCCATGCCGATGTTGGAGCCCCGCGTGGCGATGGTGACGTCGCACAGCCCCATGATCGCGGCATTGCCGGCGAAGCAGTAGCCGCTGGCGATGCCGATGGTGGGGACCTTGCCGCTCAACTGGGGCAAGAGGTTGAAGGTGCGCTGCGCGATCCAGTTGCCGTCGGTGTCGCCGCCGCGCCCTCCCCCGCCTTCGGTGAAGAAGATGGCCGGCATGCGGTTCTTCAGGGCCAGCTCCAGCATGCGGTCGGTCTTGAGGTGGTTGTTGTGCCCCTGTGTTCCGGCGAACACGGAGTAGTCATAGGCCAGCACCGCACACTGCGTGCCGACGTCACCGAACAACTCGCCGTTGACGCGCCCGACACCGCAGATCTGGCCATCGGCCGGCGTGTTGCGAATCAGATCGTCCAGCGACCGGCGGGCGCGTTGTGCGGCGATGACGAAGCCCTGGTACTCGTGAAAGCTGCCGGCGTCGCAAAGATCGCCCACGTTTTCGCGCGCGGTGCGCTGCTGCCTTGCGTGCCGGCGCGCCACCATGTCGGGGCGGGCCGCGTCCAACCACAGCTGCCGGCGCTCCAGCACCTCGGCCAGGTCGGGGCGGATGGCGCCGGGGTCTTGCGCAACGCCAGTGGCCTGGTAGTCGGGGCCACCGTCCTGCGGCTCGATGACGAGCAAGGCGGCACCCTGCGACACGCTGTCGCCTTCGGTCACCAGCACCTGGCGCACCACGCCGGCCACCGGCGCCGTGACCTCGTTTTCCATCTTCATCGCCTCGACGATGAGCACAGGCTGGCCCTTGGCGATGCGGTCGCCGGGTGCGACCAGCAGCTGCGCGATCACGCCTTGGACCGGCGAAGGCGCGGCCACCAGGCCTTCGCCGATCACCGGGTCGGCGCCAGCTTGCGGGCGCTCGGCCGCGGTCGGGTCAGGCGCACCGGCCGCACTGGCGGCGTGCAGGCGGCGCCGGTCCGCAGGCTGGAGCAGGCCGGCGAGCTCGCGCTCGAGCATCTGGGTATCGAAGCGGCCTGCGGCGAATTCGGAATACTCCAGAATGGCCAGGAGCAGGTCGACGTTGGTCGCGATGCCTTCGATGTGCAAGGCCTGCAAGGCCCGCGCCGCCTTGGCGGTGGCCGCCGCCAGGCCGCCGGTGCGGGCATGGACGATGACCTTGGCCAGCAGCGAGTCGTAGCGCGGGTTCGGTTTGAACCCGGCATACGCGGCCGAGTCGACGCGCACGCCGGGGCCGGTCGGCGGCTCGTACACCCGCACGACACCGCCCGACGCTTGCACGCTGCCGTCAGCGCCGAGGCACTCGGCATTGACCCGGGCCTGGATGGCGCAGCCGCGCAACACGATCTTGCCCAGTGCCAGATCCGACAGCCGCGCGCCGGCGGCTATTTCCAATTGCAGGCGCACCAGGTCCAAGCCGGTCACTTCCTCGGTCACGGTGTGCTCGACCTGGATGCGCGGGTTCGCCTCCAGGAACACGAACTCGGCGTTCGGGTGAGCGCCGGTAGCGCCCTCGCGCACCAGGAACTCGAAGGTGCCCAGTCCCTGGTAGGCCACGGCCTCGGCCATGCGCAGCGCCGCGGCGGCCATGGCCTCACGCAAGGCGGCGGGGATCGACAGGGCGGGCGCGATCTCGATCAGCTTCTGACGCTGCCGTTGCACGCTGCACTCGCGGTCGCCCAAGTGCATGACCTTCCCCGTGCCGTCGCCGATCACCTGGACCTCCACGTGCCTGGCGCGGGTGAGGAACTCCTCGACGAAGACGTCTTCGACACCGAACGCGGACAAGGCCTCGGAGCGGCAGCGCTCGATCGCACCTGGCAGCTCGGCTGCCTGGGTCACGATCCGGATGCCGCGCCCGCCGCCCCCGGCCACCGCCTTGATCGCCACGGCGACGCCCGGCGGCAGGCCGGCCATGAAGGCCTCGGCCTGGCGCGCATCGGCCGCGCCGGCGGTCGCACGCGCCACCGGCACCTGGCTGGCTTGCGCCAGCCGGCGCGCACTGACCTTGTCACCCAATGTGCGCAGGTTGTCCACCGTGGGGCCGACGAACACGAGGCCGCTGCGCGAGCACAGTTGCGCGAACTCGGCGCTTTCACTGAGAAAGCCGTACCCAGGATGCACCGCGTCGCAACCCGCCGACGTGGCGGCGGCGACGATCTGTCGCATGTCCAGGTAGGCTGCGGCGCCACGCCCCGGCAGGAGCACACTGTCGTCGGCGGCCCGCAGGTGCAGGCTGGCGGCATCGTCCTGCGGGTACACGGCGACCGTGGCCATGCCCATCTCGGCGGCGGTCGCCATGACGCGCAAGGCGATTTCGCCCCGGTTGGCAACAAGCAGGCGTTGGATGCCGCCGCTCATGGTCGGGCCACCCCGAAGGCCGCGCAAGACCCGACGCAGCCAAGCCCCGAAACGGTGCCGGTGCGTGCAGGCCAAGCAGGGCTCAGCCCGGCGGGCGTTCGACCAGGTCGATCTGCAGCCGGTAGCGCTGTGGGTGGTACTGGATGACCGAAGCGCCGAACGCGCTGCCGTCCGCGAGGTAGTACACCCGCGTGATGCGCAGCAACGGCGTCTTGAGCGCCACACCCAGCAAGTCGGCTGTCACACGGTCGGCGGCGACCGGATCCACGATCTGTTCGGCGCGCTGGGCTCGCAGGCCGAAGTGCTGCTCGATCAGCTGGACGATGGTGGTGCCGGACGCAAAATCCCGCGCCCGCAGCTTGCGCCCGAAGCGCAGCGGAAAATACATCTGCGCATGCGTCAGCGGCAGGCCATCCGAGCTGCCCACCTCGGCGATCGTGAGGCACTTCTCCCCGGGCTCCAGCGCCAGCTTCTCGCTGATCTCGGTGGGCGGCACCGCCTCGGCGCGCGACAGGTTGGCATAGCGCACGTTGCCGATGTAGTTCACCGCGTGAAAGAGGGAGCCCACCGGGTGCGTTACCCGTTGCGCCTTGCTGCGCTCGACCACAAAGGTGCCCAGGCCGCGCCGGCGCACCACCATCTGCTGCTGCAACAGTTCGGCCATCGCCTGGCGCACCGTGCTGCGACTCACGCCATACGACTCGCACAGCTGCTCCTCGGTCGGCATGCGTGCCTCGGGCGCAAGCTGACCCGAGATGATCTGCTCGCGAAACATCTGGGCGATCTGGGCGTAAAGAGGCGCCGGCCCACCGGCAAGTTGCTCGGCGATGGGCGGGCGGGATGCGGTGGGGCTGGGTCTCTTCGTTGACATGATGGCGGACCCGAGCATAGCTGGACTCTTTCGAGGGAACGGTCGCGGCCATCATGCGCCCAGCTGGAAGACGTCGGCGGCCGTGCGGCGCGTCCATTTGTCCGCGATCTCGGGGGTGACACCCGGCAGGGCGCGCACCTCGTCATAGATATCGCGGATCGGCATGTTCAACATATTCCAGGTGCTGCCGAACATCAGCTTGTCGCGCAGCGGGCCGCGGCCGAAGTGCAACAGGGGCTCGAAGCCATAGCCCGGCTCGGCCATGCTGCGGGGGCGGAAGGCCGACACCTCCACATAGACGTTCGGGTGGCGCCAGGCCACGCTGACCATCTCCTGCATCCAGGGCCAGCCGGCATGGCCAGCCAGGATCTTGAACTCAGGAAACTGGATGGCGATGCGGTCGATCTCGCGCGGGTTCGAGGAATCGAGCGGGCAGCGCGGGTCCCAGTTACCGGTGGAGTGGATCCAGGCCGGCAGGCCGCGCTCCTGGCAAATGCGGTAGAGCGGCACAAAGGGCTCGTCGGTGGGCCGCAGCCCGTGCCGGAAACCGACCACCATCAGGCCCTGGTAGCCCAGTTCGTCGATGCACCGCTTGAAGGTCTGCGCCGCGTCCTTCTTCAGCGGGTCGATACCGGCCAGCAGCACGAATCGGCCCGGGAATCGCCGCGCCATCTCGGCATGGAACTCGAAGGGCACCGGTCGCACGCCCAGATGGGTCTCGTAGTCGCCGTTGTGGATGACCGACGCGGCCACGCCGGCTTCGTCCATCGTGGCGACAAACTCGTCAACCGTTACGCCTTTGCTGACGATGCGCTCGGTGAGCACGGCCACGGCGTCGTCGAAGGAATGCTCTTCGAAGAGCCGGAAGTAGTCGGCCCGGCTCAGGCTGGCCCAGTGCGCGAAGCCGCGCCAGAACACCCGCAGGTAGGCTTTGCTCTTGGCGATCGCTTCGATCCACTGCCGCAGCGTCTCGGGCGTGGGAACGAAAGTACAGGTGTCGACCACGCCCGGGCGCAACGCAGCCTTCATGCCGTCCTCCTGGGCGCGCCTGCGGCAACGCCTGCGTCCTGCGGTCCGTGGCAGTGCTGGTGCCTGTGTACCCGTGCGGTTGGCAATCGGCGATGCATGCGTCGTCCTCGTGATGCTACTGGCCGGATGATCGGATCATCGGCCAGCTTTCACACGAGGGTTTGTACGGACAAACGTATGTCCTCTCGTCATCTGCAGCCCGGCTCGAAGGCCAAGGCGCAGGCGCCGGACTCAGCGGTGTCCGCTCACCGTCGGCGGATCGCCCTGCGGGCCCGACACGCCGGTCAGGTTGCCGCGGGGCCCGCCGGATATCTCTCCCGCAGCACGCGCCGCAGCAGCTTGCCGTTGTCGCTGCGCGGAATCTCCGCCACGAAGTCCACGCTGCGCGGGCACTTGATGCCCGACAAGCGCTCGCGGCACCAAGCCATGAGCGCAGCCTGCAGTTCGGGCGTGGCGGCATGGCCCTCTTTGAGCTGCACCACGGCCTTGACCTTCTGGCCGAATTCCTCGTCGTACACGCCGATCACCGCGGCGTCGGCCACCGCTGGATGTTCCAGCAGCGCGTTCTCGGTTTCGGCCGGATAGACGTTCACTCCCCCGCTGATGATCAGGTCGCTGCGACGGTCGCTCATGTAGAGGTAGCCTTCGGCGTCCAGGTGGCCCATGTCGCCGTAGGTGCCCCAGCCGCGGCTGTTGTAGGCGCCGCGGGTCTTGCCGGCATCGCCGTGGTAGACAAAGCTCACGCCGCCGCTGAAGTACACGATGCCGACCTCGCCGGGCGGCAGCTCGCGGTCGGGGTCGTCCTCGGCGGTGATGTGCACCTCGCCGGTGATGGGCCGGCCCACCGAGCCGGGGCGCTGCAGCCACTCGTGCGCACTGATGAAGGTGACACCCACGTTCTCGGAGCCACCGTAATACTCGTCGATGATGGGCCCCCACCAGTCGATCATGGCGCGCTTGACCTTGGGCGGGCAAGGCGCGGTGGAGTGCAGCGCGATCTTCTGGCTGGACAGGTCATAGCCCTGGCGCACGCTCTCATCGAGCGCCAGCATGCGCACGAACATGGTGGGTACCCAGTGGCCGTGCGTGACGCGGTAACGCTCGATCGCGGCCAGGGTGGCCTGGGGATCGAAGCGCGGCAGAATCACCGCGGTACCACCGCACTCGATGGTGCGAATGACGAAGCGGCCGGTCGCGTGGTACAGGGGCGAGGGCGAGATGTAGACCGCGTCCCCGTCCAGCTTGAACATCTTGCGCAGGTGCTGCTCCAATGGCGGCAGTTCCCGGCGTTTGGCCCAGGGCGTCAGCGGCCGCTTGATGCCCTTGGGCATGCCGGTGGTACCCGAGGAATACATGAACTCGCGGCCCACATCGCGCTGGGGAAGGTTGGGCGTGATCGGCCGGCTCAGCATGGCCGGCTCGTAGGGCGCAAAGCCGGCCACCGGGGCGTCCATGGCGAAGCGGTGCGGCACCTCGCCAGGCGCCAGCAGGGCCAGCGTGCCTTCGGCCTTGTCCTTCATGGCCGCGCTGGTCACCAGGGCACCGACCCCACTGTCGCGCAGCAGGTAGGCGATCTCACGCGGGGTCAGGTGGGTGCTGATCGGCACGTAGTAAACGCCGGCGCGGCGAGCGCCCCACCACAGCTCGAAAGTGCGGATCTGGTTTTCCAGCAGCAGCGCCACGCCGCCGCCGGGCGGCAGTCCCAGGCCGAGCAGCCAGTGCGCGACGCGGTTGGCGCGCTCGTCCAGCTCGCGGTAAGAAAGCGAGGGGCCATCGGCCATCTGGATGGCCACTTTCTCCGGCTGGGTTTTCGCCCATTCCTGCAAAAACGTCACGACGCGATCTCCTTATCCATGAATCGTTGCGCTCATTCGGCCTTTCCGATGCCCGCGAATTCGAGGGATGGGCGCAGGCACCATGCTGCGCGTGCGGATCCGACGGACGCAATCCGTCTCTTGTAGCTACGCATATCGTATTCTTGCATACTAGTAAGGGGAATCCCGGATGAATGCCGGCGTCGGTCGCGCGTATGGTTGGAGGCTCATGACACAAACCTTGCATGCTGCGGCGCAGCACGCGCTGGAAACGACCACTGCCATCGTGCCAGAGCGCCTGCCCAGCCCGTTCTACGGCGACGAACATCTCCAGCTCTTTCGCAGCGCGGCCCGCTGGGCCCATGCGCATGCCGCCTCGCCCGCCGACGGCGACCCTGCCGCGCTCACGCGCCGGCTGGTGCGCCAGATGGGTGACGACGGCCTGCTGACCCAGGCCGTGCCGCCGCCCGGCCAGCAGCGGGTGGACATCCGCTCGTTCTGCGCGGTGCGCGAAGGCATGGCCTTCCACAGCGGACTGGTGGAAGTGGCCTTCGCGATGCAGGCCATCAGCGCCGCCCCGCTGGCGCCGTTCCAGCACGACGCCCTGTGCGCCGAGTACCTCGAAGGCGTGCGCCGCGGCCACCACGTGGCCGGCTTCGCACTCACCGAGCCCCAAGGCGGCTCGGACGTGCAGGGCATCGCCACCACCGCCCGGCGCGAAGGTGGGCATTACGTGCTGGACGGGCGCAAGGCCTGGATATCCAACGGCGGCGCCGCCGATTTCTACGTGCTGGTGGCCCGCACCGGCGAGCCTGGCGCCCGAGACGCGCTGTCGGCCTTCCTGCTCGATGCCGACACGCCCGGCTTGCGCGTGGAGCCGGTGCGCACCCTCAGCCGCCACCCGCTGGCCCACCTGTCGCTGGACAACTGCCGCGTGCCGGCCCAGCGCCTGATCGGCGAGCCCGGCGCCGGCTTTCGCATCGCCATGGCCAATCTGCAGGCCTTTCGCCCCAGCGTGGGCGCCTGCGCCGTGGGTTTTGCGCGCCGCGCGCTGCATGAATGCCTGCAACGCATGGGCTCGCGCACCCAGTTCGGCCAGCGCATGCTCGACATGGACGCCGTCCAGGCCAAGCTGGCCGACATGCACATCGCCATAGAAACCGCGGTCCTGGCCGTCGAGGAAGCGGCCAGCGCGATCGACGCCGGGCGCTCCGACGCGGGCCACAGCTCGTCGATCGCCAAGCTGGTGGCCACCGAATCCGCATTCCAGGTGATCGATTCCGCCGTGCAGCTGTTCGGGGCCGAAGGGCTGGCCGAGGGCTGCATCGTCGAGCAGCTGTGGCGCGAGATCCGCGCGCTGCGCATCGGCGAAGGCGCCTCCGAGATTCAAAAGCTGCTCATTGCGCGCAGCACCATGCAGACCCCGAAACCCACCCCCAACTGATTCGAAGAAGGAGCCTCCATGCAAAGACGATCGATCCTCGCGGCCGCTGCCGCCACCGCCGCTGCCGCCGTCCTGCCGGCATTCGGGCAAGCCTATGACACCGGCATCTCGGCCACCGAGATCAAGCTCGGCCAGAGCGGCCCCTACAGCGGACCGGTGTCGGCCTACGGCATCATCCCCAAGTCGCAGGTCGCCTACTTCAAGATGGTCAACGACAAGGGTGGCATCAATGGGCGCAAGGTCACGCTGCTGTCGCTGGACGACGCCTACAGCCCGCCCAAGGCGGTGGAGGCCACCCGCAAGCTGGTCGAGCAGGACCAGGTGTTCGCCATCTTCTCGACCATGGGGACGCCGGCCAACTCGGCGATCCAGAACTACCTGAACCAGAAGCAGATTCCGCAGATCGTGATCAGCGGCGCGGCGCGCTTCTCCGATCCGGCCAAAGCGCCCTGGACGCTGTCCATCTACCCCAGCTACAAAATCGAGGGGGCCACCTTCGCCCGCTACGTGCTGGCGCAAAAGCCAAATGCCAAGATCGGCATCCTCTACCAGAACGACGACTCGGGCCGCGACTTCTCCGCCGGCTTCAAGCAGGGCCTGGGCGCCAAGGCGGCGTCGATGGTCGTCGGCGAAGTGTCGTATGAGACCAGCGATGCCTCCATCGGCTCGCAGCTGCTGCAGCTCAAGTCCGCCGGCGCCGACGTGGTGTTCAACGCCGCCACGCCCAAGTTCGCAGCGCTGGCCATCAAGGGCATGGCCGAGATGGCCTGGAAGCCGCTGCACCTGCTGACCAGCCCCTCCAGCTCCATCAAGTCGGTGATCGAGCCGGCCGGCGCTGCCAACGCCGTGGGCGCCGTCACGGCGGTCACTCTCAAGAGCCCCACCGACCCGGCCTATGCCAACGATGCCGACGTCAAGGAGTATGTGGCCTTCGTCAAGCAGTACCTGCCGGAAGCCGACCCGGGCGACTTCAACGTGATGATCGGCTACAACTCGGTCGCCATCATGGCCGACCTGCTGCGTCGCGCCGGCAACAACCTCACGCGCAAAAACCTGATGGCGATCGCCACCAATCTGCCGCCCACCACCTACCCGCTGCTGCTGCCGGGCCTGAAGCTGGGCACCGACCCCAAGAGCTACGAAGCCTTCAGCCAGGTGCGCTTGCAACGCTTCGACGGCACCCGCTACGTGCTGATCGACTGAGGACCTGGTGGATGGAAGACATTGTTTCGTACCGCGCCCGGGCCGATCGCTTCGTGGCCGAGGAGATCGCGCCGCGTCAGGCTGAATGGGCTCGCGAGCACGGCGTGTCGCCCGAGGTCTGGCGCAGGGCCGGCGAACTGGGGCTGGTCAGCCCCGACCTGCCGGTGCAATGGGGCGGTGGCGGCGGCGATTACCGCCATTTCGCGGCCCTGCTCGAGGCGCGCGGCAAGCACGACGACCGCTCCTGGGGCATCTCCAACCAGGCCATCGTCGTGCAGTACCTGCACCATCACGGCACGCCCGCGCAGCAGGCGCGCTACCTGCGCCGTCTGGCCCAGGGCGAGTTGCTCGGCGCCATCGCCATGACCGAGCCGCACACCGGTTCGGACCTCAAGAACATCCGCGCCAACGCGGTGCGCATTCCGGGCGGCTGGCGGCTGAACGGCCGCAAGACCTTCATCTCGCATGTGCGCTACGCCGGCCTGGTGGTAGTGGCGGCGCGCTCCACCACCGAGGACGGCCGCGAAGGTGTGAGCCTGTTCCTGGTCGAGCCTTCGCAGGCGCCGGGCTACCGCATCGTCAAGCACCTGGACAAGCTGGGGCAGCGCGGCATCGACACCAGCGAGATCGCCCTGGACAACGTCGAGGTGGCCGACGACGCGCTGCTGGGCGGCGCGCCCGGCAAGGGCTTTCGCCAGATGATGTCCGACCTGCCCTACGAGCGCATGATCGTCGCGGTCTCGGCCATCGCCACCATGGAACGCGCCTTCGCGCTGGCCGTCGACTACACGCGCGAGCGCACGGTGTTCGGCCAACCCGTCGCGCAGTTCCAGCACACGCGCTTCAAGCTGGCCGAGATCAAGACGCGCTGCGTGATCGGGCGCAGTTTCGTCGACAGCTGTATCGACAAGCAGGTGGCCGGAACGCTCGACTCGGCTACCGCGTCGATGGCCAAGTTGTGGCTGAGCGAGACCAGCTTCTCGGTGGTCGACGACTGCCTGCAGATGTTCGGCGGCCAGGGCTACATCCACGATGAGCACCCCATCGCCCAGATCTTCGCCGACAGCCGCGCCGAACGCATCTACGGCGGCACCAGCGAGGTGATGAAGGAAATCATCGCGCGAACCATTTGACGACGACATGCCCACTCCCCCCGACAGCCGCCTCGACCTGCCCTTCTTCGAGCCGCGCCACCATGACGTCGTGCGCGAGGTGCGCGCCTGGCTGGATGCCGAGCACGGCATCGACTCGCTGGTCGAAGGCGACTATGCACAGGAAAGCCGTGGCTTCGTGCGCAGCCTCGGCCGCGCCGGCCTGCTGCGGCATATGTTCCCCACTCAGGACGGCGGCGACGTGGACGTGCGCACCATCGCCTTGCTGCGCGAGGAGATCTGCTACCGCTCGGCGCTGGCCGATTCGGCCTTCATCACCCAGGGCATCGCCACCGCCGCACTCTGGCGCCACGGCAACCAGGCCGTGCGCGACAAGTACGTGGCCGGCGCCCGCGACGGCAGTCGCATCCCGGCCTTCGGCCTGTCCGAGCCCGAGGGCGGCTCGGACGTGGCCGCCACCAAGACAGTGGCGCGGCGCGAGGGTGATGCGTGGGTGATCGACGGCACCAAGACCTGGACCTCCAATGCCGGCATCGCCGACCATTACATCGTGTTCGCCCGCACTGGCGAGTTGCCCGGCGCGCGCGGCCTGTCGGCCTTCATGGTCGATGCCGACAACCCCGGCCTGACCGTGCTGGAGCCGCTGGTGGTGTCGGCGCCGCACCCCATGGCCAGCGTGCGCTTTGCCAACTGCCGGGTGAAGGCCGACATGATCGTCGGCGAGCCCACCATGGGTTTCCAGCTGGCCATGTCCACGCTGGACATCTTCCGGCCCACCGTCGGCGCGGCCGCCCTGGGCCTGGCCCAGCGCGCGCTGGACGAAGGCGTGGAGCGGGTGCGCACCCGCGTGCTGTATGGCGCACCCATGATCGCCATGCCCGCCGTGCAAGCCCGGATCGCCGAGATGCAGGCCGATCTGCACACTGCGCGGCTGGCGGTCTACCGGGCCTGCTGGCTGCGCGACAAGGTCGGCCGCGAAGGCGGCCGCGCCGCCTCGGCCATCTCCTCGATGGGCAAGCTGGTGGGCACCGAGGCCGCGCACCGCATCATCGATTCGGCGGTGCAGCTGTTCGGTGGCAAGGGCGTCACCCGCGGCTGCATCATCGAACAACTGTGGCGCGACGTTCGCGCCTTTCGCATCTATGAAGGCGCCACCGAAGTGCAGCGCGCCATCCTGGGCCGCCATGTGGCCCGTTCCGTCGGCCAGTTTCCGCTGCCGGCCGCCCACTGATTGACCTCGCCAACCATGACCGAAGGCCCCCGCTTCCACACGCTCACCGAATTGCTGGACCATGCCGTCGCCCGCGACGGCTACATCGTCCATGAAGGCCAGACCATCTCCTACGCCCAGCTGCGCGACCGCAGCCAGCGGGTGGCCGCCGGCCTTGCCGCCGCCGGGCTCAGGCGGGGCGACCATGTCGGCCTGTCCATGCCCAACTCGCCCGACTGGCTGGTGATGTTCTTTGCCTGCGCCCGTCTGGGCGTGGCGGTGATGATCCTCAACACCCGGCTGGCCGTGAGCGAGCTGAGCGACCTGCTGGTGCGCTCGGATGCCAAGGGCCTGATCTGGCAGGGCGAGGCGCAGCCGCGCCTGTCGCTCTCGCCGCAAGATGCCCAGGTGATGTCGCAACTGCGTCTGATCGCCACGCCCGCCGGCGGCGCCGATGTGGACGGCGTGGCCAGTGCGGCGGTCACGCCGTTCGATGCGCTGCTGGCGCATCCGCCCCGCCTGGCCGCCGACGCGCAGCCCGACGATCCGGTGCTGCTGTTCTCCACCTCGGGCTCCACCGGCAAGTCCAAGCTGGTGCTGCACTGCCAGCGCGGCATCGCCGGCCATGCCAGCCAGGTGGTGCAGGCCATGGGCCTGGATGCGCCCGGCACCGTGCACTTCATGCCGCTGCCGCTGGCCGGCGCCTACGGGCTGGTGCAGACCATGGTGATGATCGCCAGTGGCTGCAAGCTGGTGATGCCGGCCGGCTTCAACCCGGCCCAGTCGGCCGATCTGATCCGCGAGCATGGCGTCACCCAGCTGTTCCTGTTCGACGACGCCATCGCCCAGATCCTCAAGGCCGTCGGGCCGCAGCCGCAGCATCCCTTCCCCACGGTCAGATGGTGCGCCTATGGCATCTTCAACCCCGAGCTCAAGGACTTTGTCGCCAGCACCGAGGCGCGTGGCATCCGCCTGGTGGGCCTGTATGGCCTGAGCGAAACCCAGGCCTTCTTTGTCTGTGAGCGGCCGGGTGATCCGGTGGAACTGCGCACCCGCACCGGCGGCTTCACCGTGTCGCCGCAGGCCAGCTTTCGCATCCGCGACACCGAGACCGGTCAGCTGCTGGGCCCCGGCCAGCTGGGCGAGATCGAGCTCAAGGGCCCCAGCGTGATGCTGCGCTACTACGGCAACACGCCCGCGCAAGCGCAGATGCTGGACGACGGCTTCTTTCGCACCGGCGACAGCGGCCAGATCGGGCCCGATGGCAGCCTCGTGTTCAACTCACGCATCGACGACGTGCTGCGCCTGTCGGGCTTCCTGGTGACCACCGGCGAGATCGAGAGCGTGATCGCCCAGGCCCCTGAGGTCGAAGCCTGTGTTGTCGTCGGCATCCGAGTTGCGCAGGGCAACCGGCCGGTGGCGTTCGTCAAACCCAAGGCCGGTGCCGCCATCGATCCCGCGCGCCTGCTGGCGTTCTGCGCCGAGCGCTTGGCCAAGTACAAGCTGCCCATCGGCTTTCATGCGGTCGACAAGTTTCCGGTGGGCGGCAGCCTGAACGCGCCCAAGGTGGACAAGAAGGCGCTGCGGGAGCAGGCGGCGCGCCTGCATCCGCATTGAGGTGGGCCCCATCTCCGCAATTCACCGCTCGAGCACCCATTGACCTACCTCCCCTTTGAAAACCTCCAGGACGGTTGCGCCGCCATCGCCGGCGGCAGCGGCGGCCTGGGCCGAGACATCGTGCGCAAGTTCGCTTCCGTGGGAAGCAACGTGGCCTTCAGCTACCTGAGCCGCGAGCAGCCTGCCAAAGAGCTGGAGCAAGAAATCCAGGCCACCGGGCAGGGCGCCCTCGCCGCCCGCGTGGACCTGACCGACCCGGCAAGCATCCGGTCCTGGATGGCCGGCGCACGGGAAAAGTTCGGCAAGATCCATACGCTGGTCTATGCCTGCGGCCCCACCGTGGTCATCGGCCCCATCGCGGACCTCACGCCCGAACAGTGGGCAGCGGCCGTCAACGCCGACCTGAACGGCTTCTTCAATCTGTGCCATGTGGGCATTCCCTATCTGCGCGAATCCAGGGGCTCGATCGTCGCGCTGAGCACAGCGGGCATCCGCCGCTATCCCGCCATGGACATCACCTCGGCTGGCCCCAAGGCCGGCGTGGAGATGCTGGTCAACGGCATCACCCGCGAGGAAGGCCGCAACGGCATCCGCGCCAACTGCGTCGCCGTCGGCCAGATCGACGCCGGCCAGGGCCGCGACCACCTGCACGACCCGCGCTTCGAACGCCTGGCCGAGCGAGTGGTTCGCAATACCCCGCTGCGCCGCATGGGCCAAAGCGAAGAGATCGCCAATGCGGTGCTGTTCTTCGCCTCGTCAATGGCCTCGTTCGTGTCGGGCGAATCCATCTGCGTGGACGGCGGCGGGCACGTCTAGATGCCAAGCGAATACGCTTCATCACGGTGGCGTTGACGGCAATCCGTTCGCGAGCATTGGATATGGAAGCAAACCTCATGGAGGCCGCCGGCGCACTGGAGCAGCAGTTGCTGGCCTGGCTGGAAACAGGTCTGAATGCCAAGGTGACGAACGCTCGGCGCCTGGTGGGCGGCAACCGCCGCCGGGCCTGGTCGGTCGATCTCGATACACCCTCGGGCCAGACGCTGAAGATCTTCCTGCGCTTTGCATCGCAGGAGCAGGACGCGTGCGACCCTTATGACCTGCGGCGCGAGGCCGCCATCTACCAGGCCCTGGCCGGCAGCGGCGTGCCGATTGCCCGCGTGTATGCCCTGCACCCGACGCTGCAGGCCGTGGCGCTGGAGCGCGTGGAAGGCGAGTCTTCATACCGCGCCATCGCCGGCGAAGATCGCAAGACACGGGTGGCCCAGGACTTCATGCGCGCGCTCGACGCGCTGCACCGGGTCGATGCCCGCTCGCTCACCTTGCCCGTGGTCCGCCACGCCAGCATCGCCGAGCACGTGCGCGAAGAGCTGGTCATCTGGCGCGGCATGTACGAGTTCACGGGCCGCGCCGACCCGCTGATCGAGTTCGCCTTCGCCTGGCTGGCCGCGAACGTGCCGCAGGTGCCGGGCGCGCCGGTGGTGGTGCATGGCGACGCGGGCCCGGGCAACTTCATGTTCGCGGGCGATCGGGTCTCGGCCCTGGTCGACTGGGAGCTGTGGCACCTGGGCGACCCCATCGAAGACTTGGCCTGGCTGTCCATGCGCTGCACGCTCGAACCTTTTCCCGCGTTCGCGCAGCGCGTTCGCGAGTACGAGGAACTGAGCGGCGCACCGGTCGACCGCGCGCGCCTGCTGTACCACCGCATCCTGGTGTGCTTGCGAGTCGTGATCGTTCGTCACCGTGCGCTGGTGGACCCTTCGCCCGACAGCGACCCAGGCAACTCGATCGTCAGCCGCACGCTCAATCGCCGGCTGCTCACCGAGGTGCTG
>JAZKDA010000063.1:51453-69908 GCA_040387815.1 Pseudomonadota bacterium
AGGCCGCAGGGCCGGTCGACGCGATGCCTGATCTGGCCACACCCGGCCCCACGGCGCAGGACCATGAATACAGCTACCTGTTGAACCAGCTGCGCGACGTGATCTTGCCCGCCGTGGGCGACCCCGTGGCCCGCAACCGGGCCAAGGGCATGGCACGGGTGGTGAAGTACCTGCGGCAGGTAGACCGCTACGCCCAGCCCTTTGCCCTGCAGGAGGCGCAGGATCTGGCCGAAGCGCTCGGCACGGGCGCCCGCATTGCGGACGTGGACCAGGGCCGCGACGCGCTGTCGGCCGCCATCCGCAGCGCTCAGGTCGACGCACGTCGCGTACTGGTGTACCTGGCACGGCAGTCCGCGCGCGACAGCCTGCTGGGCGCTCCGGCCGTGGGCGCCCTGGCCCAACGCTCCTTCGATTCTCCCGATCTGCCCGCCGCACCATGACCGACCACGCCATCACCGCCGCAGACGACAACTTCCATTTCGACCGCATGAGCGACAAGTGGTGGGAGACCGAGACCTGTTGGTTTTCGTTTTATCAGCCTGAGCGCAAGCTGGGCGGTTGGCTGTATGTGATGGTGCGGCCCAACATCGGCACCGTGGCCGGCGGCGCCTGGGTGTGGGATGCCAGCGCGCACCTGCCCTGGGAGGTCTTGTACAGCGCCAACTACAGCTGCCTGCGACTGGGCGACGCGCGCGACCTGCGCGACGCCACGTTTGCAACCGGCGTGAAGGTCAAAATGCTGGAGCCGCTGCGCCGCTACCAGCTGGCTTATGAAGACGGCGAGCGGCTCAAGCTTGACCTGCAGTTCGACGCCGTGATGGCGCCCATGCCCCTGCACTCCAAGACCTCGGCCTTCGGTGGCTTGGGGCACTTCGACCAGTTCGGACGGGTGCGCGGGCAAGTCGTGGTGAATGGCGAAACGCTGGTCATCGACAGCCTGTCGATGCGCGACCGCAGTTGGGGCCCGCGGCCCGAACATCGGCCCAAGCGCAGCACCTACGTGACTGGCATGGCCGACGAAAATACGGGCTTCCTGCTGATGTCCGATCCGCAGCGCCCGGGCGAACCCATGACGCACGGCTTTCTGCTGCGCGACGGACAGGCCGCGCATCTGGTCAGCGGCAGCCGCAACGGCGACTACGACACCACGGAAGGTTGGATGCGCAGCCTGAAGGTCGAAGGCACCGATGCGCTGGGGCGCAGCTTTGTGGCAAACGGTGTGGCCCAGAGCCGCATCGTGTTGAACCGCCACAGCTTCATCGACATGAACAGCCTGGTGCGCTGGGAGCTCGACGGCCAGACAGCCTGGGGGGAAGACCAGGACATCTGGACCATGCACCAGTGGGCGGACATGCGGCGGGGGCTGAAGGCGGCTTAAGGCTTGGCTGGAGGCCGTCCGCGATCCCGGGCGCACTCGCCCAGCACCTGCGCCGCCTGCTGGTGCCGCGGCCCCCAGCCCTCGCCGGCAGCCGACGCGAAATGCGCCGCAAGCCGGGAACGCAATTGCGCATTGCGCGCCAGCACCGCCTCCATCGACAACGTCAGGGCCTGCGGCGCCGGCGCTGTCCCCGCCCAGCCATCGAGCAGGCCCTGCAAGGCCTCGTTCTCGCGCATCAAGGCCAGCGGCGCCTCGTCCCAGTCGACGTCGCGCAGCGTGGCCAGCACCGAGCGCACACGGGCACGGGCCAGTTCGGACTGAAGCTCGGGCATCACCACATCGCGCAGGATGTTGCGGATGTTGCCGATCATCTGGTTGTTGGTGATCTTCATTGGCCCTCCTGCGCCAGATCGCGCATCAGCGCGCCGATCAGCCGATGCGGCGGAGGCGCCAGGCGGGCCTGGTCACCGCTGGCGAGCGCACGCGTCGCGTTGAAAGCCATGATCGCCAGCTTGTAGATCGTGAACACGCCCCAGAAGCGCACCGCCGCCCGGTCGACCCGCGTGCCCGTGCCCTCCTCGTAGCGCGCCATGAACTGCTCGGGCGACCAGGCGCCCTGGATGAAATGCTCATGCCGATACCAGCTGGACATGTACCAGCCCAGGTCTTCGGCCGGATCTCCGCGGTGCGCCAGCTCCCAGTCGAGCACGGCGCTGAGCTGTCCTTGATCGACCAGCACGTTGGCCGGGCGATAGTCGCCGTGAACAAGGGTCTGGCGCGCCGGTGCCGCAGGCAGGTGGCTGTGCAGCCAACGGGCGGCCAGCACCAGTTCCGGCTCCTGGCCGAGGCCATCGCGTTCTACGGCAGCTTCGAGTTGTTCGAGCTCGCGCAGCGCGGGCGCACGCGGGTCGGCCCGAAGGTGCGCCACACTGTCGACGTCGATCCGGTGGATGGCCGCCAGCGCGTCGGCCATCTGCTGCGCGATATGCACGCGCGTGGTCTGGTCCAGTGCCAGTGTGTTGCGTTCGGTGAGCAAGCTGCGCTCGGTACGACCAGGCCGGCGCTCGAGCACCATCGCCAGGCGCTCGAAGCATCCGCCCGATGGCTCCATCCAGAACGCGCGCGGGGCGGGAATGCCTTGGCCGGCAATCGCCTGCAGCAGCAGGAACTCGTCTTCGCGCGAGGTCTCGACGATCTCTTGGGCCGAGGCGCGGCGAAGCACCAGTGGCTCGGTCACCTCGCGGCCGTCTTGCGTCCAGATTGCGTCGAACAGCCAGTTTTCAGTGGAGATGCCGCCCGCAATGCGGCGCAGCCCGTTCAGGCGTAGGCCCTGCGCCTGCGGCAAATGTCGCTGCAGGAAGGCTGTGAGCATTTCCGCCATTGCGGCGGCATCAGGCACACCCATGGCCTCATCCCTTCTTGCGGCTCGGCGGCAGGGCCGGCGCGTAGCGCTCATGGCCGCGGCGCACCATGTATTCGATGATGCCGTAGCCGGTCTGGCCGTCGGCCGTCGCTTCGAACAGATGGTCGGCGGAGCTGATCGCGTAACCATTGAGCTTGTCGTTCTCGGACAAGTCCCACACCTCGTGCTCCAAGGCGGATTCGCCCTTCCAGCGGCCATGGTCCACGCCGTAGCCGCCGCCCTTGAGGTACACGCGCGGGCCCAGGGCCTTGATGTCGATGCGCAGGCGCTTGCCGCTGAAAAAACGCAGCGTGATGTGGCCGCCCGAAAGCGTCAGCACCGGTGCGCCTTGCACCCACTCGAAGTCGTGCTCAACCGCTTCGATGGGGTCGTCTTCCTCGGAGCCGTCCTTGCGCACGATCGAGGCCGACAGGTGGGTGGGCCGGCCGTACTGCTGCTCGAACAGGTAGAAGTGCACGCAAAAATCGGGAAACTGGATCGGGCAGAACGCCAGGAAGTTCCAGTCGACCGAAGCCGTCGGCGGCTGGCCCGGGAACGGCGCCATCGGCCGGATGCCCCAGGAGTGATCGCGCTCGCCCCAGGTGGTCTCGGGGTCGAGCTTGAAAGTCTCGCCGGCAATGGTCAGGCTGCCGGAAATGCGCCCCAGCTGAACATAGCGCACCAGGTCGTGGGAGATGCGGGCGCGGTTGACCTCGAAGTGCCGCCCTTCCAGCATGGAGGGCATGGCCGCGTGCCAGGTGAAGCTGCCTTCGATCCCCGAAGGGTTGGGCGCGATGGCAAAGGACAGTGTCTGCAGCGGCTCGATCACCCGGGCCGACATCGGGCCCACTTCGATGTCGTCGCGCTGCGGCAGCAGCTGGCGCGACACGCGCAGGTTGTACTGCCTGTCTCCCACCTGGGCGACGGCAAAGCCTTCCATCACATCCTGGTTGGGATACTTGCCGAAGCCGATGCTGAGAATGAAGCGCTGGTGCGCCACGTCCTGAATGCTGACCCAGTAGCGCTCGCGCCAATTGGGGTCGCTGCTGCCCACGATGGCGTGGGGAAACGGCATCTGGTGGTTGAGGTATTCGTCGGCCTTGCTCAGCGTCCAGCCCATATGGCGTCCTCATGCGGCGGTGTTGGCATTGTCTCCATGCTTCACCGCGGATTGATATGCTGCGACTCTATCGTATGCAAGCATACTACTCAAGAGTCCGGGGGCTTCGCGCGGATGGCGCAGCCGGCGGTGCGTGGCCTTAACGCGCCGGAAAGAACGCGCAGGGCGCCAGGAACTGGTTCGACACACGCGCCAGGATCGGCTTGTCGGCCTCGCTCTCGGCGCGGCGTGCCTGCCACTGCGGATCGGCCTGGAAGGCGCTCCACTTGGCCTCGCGCTCGGCCATGTCTTGCCATTCCAGCAGGTACACCAGCTCGTGGTTGTCATGGCCCACCACGGTGGTCCAAAAGCCCAAGGGCTTGATGCCGTACTTCTCGAAGAAGCCCAGCGTGTGGTTCTTGAAACGCTCTTGCAGCGCCGGCATGCGGCCGGGCGCGCAGTGGTAGGTACGCATCTCGATGATCATGTGTCGTCTCCGTGTTGATCTTCGAACATCGTACCTGCGGCCGCGCCAAGCCAAGCCCGTCCGATGCATGCCGGCACGCGCGCGCCAGCAGCCGCGTCGCGCCCCTGAGCTCAAATATCCAGCCAGGTGTCCCGGTCGATGCCCGCGTTCTTGCGCGAGAAGCGGATGATCTCCTCGATCTTGGGGCCCAGTTCCGCCGGGTCCTTGCTGGCCGGCGTGATCGGGCCGTGCTGCCAGCTCTCGGCGACTGCGTAACCGTAGCCCCAGGCCTCGAACACCTTGCCGCTGACCTTGGCGCCTTCCGGGCTGGACAGCCAGGTCACCAGCGCCGAGATCCAGGCCGGGTCGCGGCGCTCCAACTGCTCGGGCGTCCACTCGCGCAGGCCCTGGGTCATGCGGGTCTCAGCCCGAGGCGCAATGGCGTTCACCGTCACGCCATAGCGAGACAACTCGCGCGCGGCCACGATGGACAGGCTGGCGATGCCGGCCTTGGCGGCGGCGTAGTTGGCCTGGCCGATGTTGCAGAACAGGCCCGAGTGCGAGGTGGTGTTGATGACGCGCGCGTCGACCTTCTTGCCCGCCTTCTGCTGCGAGCGCCAATAGTTTCCGGCGTGGTGCATGGGCGCGAAGGTGCCCTTCATGTGCACCTTGACCACCGAGTCCCACTCGTCCTCGGTCATGTTGATCAACATGCGGTCGCGCAGGATGCCAGCGTTGTTCACCAGGATGTCCAGGCCGCCGAATTCGCTCACGGCCTTGTCGACCATGGCCTTGGCACCGGCCCATTCGGCCACGTTGTTCGTGTCGACCACGGCCTTGCCGCCGCGCTCGCGGATCAGGCCGACCACTTCCTCGGCCGGCGTTGTATCGGAGCCGATGCCGTCGGCGGAGCCGCCGAGGTCGTTGACCACCACGGCACAGCCCTGTTCGGCCAGCATCAGGGCGTGCGAGCGCCCGAGACCACGGCCCGCGCCGGTAACGATGGCCACACGGCCTTCACACAATTTCATGTTTGATTCCTCTTGGTTGAATGGTGGAGAGGCCGCATCACACCTGCATGCCGCCATCGACGGCCAGCGACTGGCCCGTGATGTAGTTCGCCTTGGGCGACAGCAGGAACACCACCGCATTGGCGATGTCCTGTGCATAGCCGACGCGGCCCAGCGGGATCGTCTGCACGATGGCATCAACCTGCGCTTGGGTGAGCTCCTCACTCATGACGGCATGGCCCAGGCCGGCGTCGATCCAGCCCGGCCCGACGCAATTGGCGCGGATGTTTCTGCGGCCCTCTTCCTTGGCGACGCCGCGAAACAGCATCTCGACCGCCGCCTTGGGCGCGGCCGACATGATGTCGCAGACGGGAACCCGCTCGACCGCCGTGGTGATGACAGCAACATAGTTGCCACCCCCCTGCTCGCGCAGCATGGGCAGCGTGGCGTGCACGAGGTTGAACGAGCCATTGAGGTCGGCGTTCATCACGCGCGCCCAGTCGGCCGGCTCGATCTTGCGGATCAACTTCAGCGTCAGGGGCGGACCAGCGGCGTAGACCACCGAATGAAGCCGTCCCAGGAAGGCCCTGGCCTCCTGCACCACACGCGCCGTCGCATCCGCGTCTTCCAGCGCCAGCGGTGCGAAGGCGGCGCGGCCGCCCAGCGCTTCGATCTCGCGGGCCACCTGCTCGGCGGCCTCACGCCGGTTGCGGTAGGTGAAGAACACATCGCTGCCGGCCTCGGCCAGCGCCAGGCAGATGCCACGGCCGATGCCGCCGCTGCCACCCGCGACGAAAGCACCGCCCTCCAGGCCCTTGAACTCCATGTCGACCCTTTCCGGGCCGGTCAGTAGGACTTGGGAAGGCCCAGCACCTTCTCCGCGATGAACGAGAGAATCAGCTGAATGGACACCGGCGCGAGGCGGGGCAGCATCGCCTCGCGGAAATAGCGCTCGACGTGATATTCCTTGGCGTAGCCCATGCCGCCGTGCGTGAGCACGGCCTGCTCGGCGGCTCGAAAGCCCGCCTCGGCGCAGAAGAACTTGGCCGCATTGGCCTCGGCGCCGCACTCGCGGCCCTGGTCGTACAGCCAGGCGGCACGGCGATACATCAAGGTGCCGGCCTCCAGGTCGACCCAGCGTTCGGCCAGTGGATGCTGGATGCCCTGGTTCTTGCCGATCGGCCGGTCGAAAACGATGCGCTCACCGGCGTAGCGGGCGGCCCGGCGCAGCGCGGCGCGGCCCAGGCCGGTGGCCTCGGCGGCCAGCAGGCAGCGCTCGGGGTTGAGCCCGTGCAGGATGTAGTTGAAGCCCTTGCCTTCCTCACCGATCCGGTCTTCGACCGGAATCTCGAGGTTGTCGATGAACAGCTGGTTGGAGTCGACCGCCTTGCGGCCGAGCTTTTCGATCTCGCGCACCTCGATGCGTGCGCGATCCAGATCGGTGTAGAACAGGCTCAGGCCATGGGTGCCCTTGGATTCCTCCACCGGCGTGGTGCGCGCCAGCAAGAGGATCTTGTGCGCCACCTGCGCGGTGGAAATCCAGATCTTCTGGCCGTTGACCACATAGCGGTCGCCCTTGCGCACGGCCATGGTCTTGAGCTTGAGCGTGTTCAGGCCGGTGTTGGGCTCGGTCACGCCGAAGCAGGCCTTGGCATCGCCCTGGATGATGGGCGGCAGCCAGCGGCGCTTTTGCTCGTCGCTGCCGTGCACCACGACCGGGTGCAGGCCGAACACGTTCATGTGAATGGACGACGCGCCCGACATCCCGGCACCCGAGCCGGAAACCGCCTCCAACATCAGGCAGGCCTCGAAGATTCCCAGCCCGGCGCCGCCGTACTCCTGCGGCATGGCGATTCCCAGCCAGCCCGCCTTGGCCATGGCCCCGTAGAAGTCCTCCGGGAAGCCGCCTTCGCGGTCCTTGTGCAGCCAGTAGTCGTCGTCAAAATCGGCGCAGATGGTTCCAACGGCATCCTGGATGGCACGCTGGTCGTCGGTCAGGTCGAAGTTCATGAGGGTTTTCCTGCGGGTGTGGGGGCACTCGCGTTGATGGTCACAACAATATCGTATGGTAGCATACCGCAATCCCGAGAACAGGACACAAAGATGGAGACAACGGACACACGTCCGCCCGGCGAAACGTTGCTGTCACTGAGCGGCGTCAGCCTCAGTTTCGGCGGCATCAAGGCCCTTCAGGGCGTTTCGTTCGAGGTGCAAGAAGGCAGCATCTGCGGGCTCATCGGGCCCAACGGCGCCGGCAAGACCTCGCTGTTCAACTGCCTTTCACGACTATACAACCCCCAGTCCGGCGAGATCGCTTTCCGGGGCCAGAACATCACCCGCGCCGCGCCGCATCGCATCGCCGCGCTGGGCATCGGCCGCACCTTCCAGAACCTGGCCCTGTTTCGTACATTGACGGTCAGCGACAACGTGCGCGTCGGCCGTCACTGCCGCACCGGCTCTGGCTTCATCGCCAATGCGCTGCGCCTGCCGCAGGCCAGCCGCGACCGTGAGCAGACCGAGGCCAAGGCCCGCGAGGTGATCGACTTCCTCGAGCTGTCCCCGGTGGCGCAGACCCGTGTCTCCGACCTGCCCTTCGGCACCCAGAAGCGGGTCGAGCTGGCCCGCGCGCTCGCCGGCGACCCCACCTTGCTGCTGCTCGACGAGCCAGCCTGCGGCCTGAACCACGAGGAAGTCAACAAGCTGGGCGACCTGATCCGCCGCATCCGCGACCAGCTCAAGATCACCGTGCTCCTGGTGGAGCACCACATGGGGCTGGTGATGGGCATCTCGGACAAGGTGGTCGCCCTGAATTTCGGCCAGAAGATCGCCCAGGGCGCCCCGCGCGAGGTTGCCACCCATCCCGATGTCGTCACCGCCTACCTGGGAGGGGCCAAGTCATGACACCGATGCTCGAGGTACGGGGCTTGAACGCCTGGTACGGCGCCACCCACGTGCTGCATGGCCTCGATTTCGAGGTCCCGGCCGGCGCCATCCTGACTTTGCTGGGCGCCAACGGCGCCGGCAAGACCACCACGCTGCGCGCGCTATGCCATATGCACCTGGTGCGCACCACCGGCACCGTCAAGCTGGAGGGCGCCGAGCTCACGCGCCTGTCCACCGCCGACATCGTGCGGCGAGGCGTCGCCCACGTGCCGGACGGCCGGGGCACCTTCGTGCACATGACAGTCGAGGAAAACCTTCGCCTGGGCGGCTACACCCGCAGCGACAAGGCCGAGGTGGCCCAGGACATTGAAACCATGTATGGGCACTTTCCCCGCCTGCGCGAGCGGCGCCTGCAGCGCGCCGGCACGCTCAGCGGCGGCGAGCAGCAGATGCTGGCGATTGCCCGCGCCCTGATGCTCAAGCCCCGCCTGATGCTGCTGGATGAGCCCTCCTTCGGCCTGGCGCCTCTGGTGGTGCGCGACATCTTCGCCATCTTGCGCGAGATCAATCGCACGAGCGGCGTGAGCATCCTGCTGGTGGAACAGAACGCCTCGCTGGCGCTGGATCTGGCCGACCGGGCCTGCCTGATCGAAACCGGCCGGGTCGTGCGCAGCGGCACCTCTGACGAACTGAAGAACGACGAGACGGTGCGCCGCGCCTATCTCGGCTATTGAACGGACGGACCCGCACATGGAAGCGCTCATCCATCAGATCTTCTCGGGCTTCGCCACCGGCGGCATCTATGCCACCGTGGCCCTGGCCCTGGTCATGATCTACCAGACCACCCATCACGTGAACTTCGCGCAAGGCGAGATGGCGATGTTCTGCACCTACCTCGCCTGGGCCCTGATCCAGGCGGGCGTGCCCTACTGGGGCGCCTTCGCGATCACCGCCGGCCTGGGCTTTGTGCTTGGCGCCGCGGTCGAGCGGCTGGTGATCCGGCCGATGTCCAACGCGCCGATTCTGGCGGTGGTGGTGGTCTTCATCGGCCTGCTGGTGATCTTCAACAGCATGGCCGGCTGGATCTTCGGCTACACGCTGCAGACCTTCCCCAGCCCCTTCCCCAGCACGGGCAGCGTGATGGGCGGCCTGATGTCCTTGCACCAGCTGGGCAGCCTGGGCATCACCCTGGTCATGCTGGCGCTGCTGTTCGTGTTCTTCCGCTACACGCCCTGGGGCCTGGCGATGCGGGCCGTGGCGCAGAACCCGGCCTCCAGCAGCCTGGTGGGCATCCGGGTCGGCTCGATCCTCGGCCTGGGCTGGGGACTGGCCAGCGCAGTCGGCGCCGTCGCCGGCATGCTCGTGGCGCCGGTGGTGTTCCTCGATCCCAACATGATGATGGGCGTGCTGCTGTACGCCTTCGCCGGCGCCGTGCTGGGCGGCATCTCCAGCCCGCTGGGCGCGGTGCTGGGCGGCCTGTTCGTCGGTGTCCTTGAAAACCTGGTCGGTTTCCTGATCGGCAACGAGCTCAAGCTGACCGTGGCCCTCGTGCTGATCGTCGCTGTCCTGATTTTCAAGCCGGCCGGGCTGCTCGGCAAAGTCGAAGTCTCCAGGGTCTGAACATGCCATCCACCACCACTTCCGCCCCATCCATCCCCGCGGCACCCGCCGCTGTCCACCTAGGCGGCCGCAACCAGACGCTGCTGGTGCTGCTGGTTCTCGTGCTGGCAGGCTTTGCCTTCCTGGGCAGCGGTTATCAGCTGTTCCAGGTGACCATGGTGATGGTCTGGGCCATCGCCCTTCTGGGCCTGAACATCCTCACCGGCTACAACGGCCAGATCTCGCTGGGCCACGGCGCGTTCTATGCGATCGGCGCCTACGTGGCCGCCATGCTGATGGACCAGGCCCACTGGCCCTACTGGAGCACGCTGCCGGTGGCGGCCCTGGTCTGCGCCGTGGTGGGCTACCTGTTCGGGTTGCCCGCGCTCAAGCTCGAAGGCCTGTACCTGGCGCTGGCCACCTTCGCGCTGGGCACGGCAACGCCGCAGCTGCTGAAATACAAGCTGTTCGAGAAATGGACCGGGGGCGTTCAGGGCATCGTGCTGAACAAACCCGACGCCCCCTTCGGCCTGCCCCTGAACCCCGACCAATGGCTCTACCTGTTCGTGCTGCTGGTCGCCGTCGGGATGTTCATCCTGGGCTGGAACGTGCTGCATGGCCGCATCGGACTGGCGCTGCAGGCGGTGCGCGACCATCCCGTGGCCGCCACCGCCATGGGCGTGGACAACGCCCGGGTCAAGACCGGCGCCTTTGCCTTGTCCGCCGCCTACACCGGCGTAGCGGGGGCGCTGGGTGCGATCGCGGTGCAGTTCGTCGCTCCCGACAGCTTCACCATGTTCCTGTCGATCTCGCTGCTGGTGGGCATCATCGTCGGTGGGCTGGCGTCGCTCTCCGGCGCGGTGTGGGGCGCGATCTTCATCCACTTCGTTCCCAACGTGGCCGAGAAGATCTCCAAGGCCGCACCGTGGGCCATCTATGGCGTGCTGCTGATCCTGGTGGTGTTCCTGCTGCCGCAGGGCGTGGCTGGCGGACTCACGCGGCTGCGCGAGGCCGTCGCGCGCTGGCGCGCGGCGCGCTGACCCGCCGCCAATGACAACGGACCGGCGCCCGGGGCGGGCGGCGGTCCGTTAATTCGTGCAGGGATTCTCTGCGGTTCGCGTCAGTGGCTCAAGACTCGCTCTTGAAACCGTTCTTGATTTCCAGAAGGTTGCTCTTGATCACCGCCAGGCTCTCGACCAGCGCATGGCGTGCCTCGGTGCTCAGGCCTTTGAGCATGCGCTCGCTCATGTCGTGGCCGTGGGTGCGCATTTCGACGATCATGCGCGAGCCCTTGCTGGTGAGATGAATGCGTTTGACCCGGCGGTCGGTGTCGTCGGGGCGGCGCTCGATGAAGCTGGATGCTTCCAGGCGGTCGAGCAAGCCGCCCAGGGCGGCCTTGCCCAGGTCGAGCACATTGGCCAGGTCACTCTGGATCATGCCGTCGTGCCTGGACAGGTGCGCCAGGATCCACCACTGCGAGCGGGTTAGGCCGAAGGGGCGCATGACCTCATCGAACACGATTCGGCGCAGCCGGGACACGTCGTGCATCAGGAAGCCGAGCCTGGCATCCCAGTTGATCTGTTCGGGCGGCCGGGTGGACCGCATGGCAATGGTGGATGCGGGGGCTTTGGCGGATGCCTTCTTGCGGGCCGGCGTGGCAGTGTTGGTCAAATCGGGATCTCCTGTACCGCATTGGCGGGACACTCCCGATACGGCTGATTTTTGATTGTAAGCTAGCGGCACAAGTTTGTTGGACTCGCTGATCGCCGCCGCCAACTGAACGCGACGCTGTCGCCCGCGTTGTCCCGCGGCCCGTCACCCATCACCCCTCACCGTTTCAGCGCGAACCCAGGCGCGTGCCACCCAGTACCAGCAAGAGCCCGAGCACATGCCAGGGCGTCAGCGGCTCCCCCAGCAGCGACACGGACAGCGCCACGCCGAACAGCGGCATCCAGTAGGTCCAGACCGAAGCGCGGGCCATGCCCACGATCGCGATGGCGCGGTTCCACATCAGATTACCCAAGCCAGTGGCCACAACCCCCGACAAGATCACCGCAACCCAAGCCACAGGCAAGCCATCGGCACGCGGCAATTGCCCGGTCCAGGCCGATTGCACGCCCAAATGAAAAAGCAGGCACAGGCCGCCCACGATGTGCACGCCCACGCTGATCGTCACCGCGTCGACATCCACTGCGAGACGCTGGACCATCACGCCGCCGGCGACGAATGCGATGGTGGCAATCACCACCATCACATCCCCCAGGCCGCCCTCCGCAAGATCCGCCCCTGGCCGCATCAGGATCACCATGGCGACACCGGCCATCCCCAATGCAATCCCCATCATTCGCCGGCCTGGAAAGCGCTCACGCAGGAAGATCCATGCCAGCAGCGACCCGAACATGGCATTGGATGCACTGATCAGCGTGCCGTTCGTCGCGGTGCTTCGCGCCACCCCGGCGACGAAGAACACCTGGTTCAGGTACACCATGAAAAAGCCGCAGATCATCAGCTGCACCCTCTGATGCCCCGTGAGCGCCTTTCGCGGCCCTTGACGAAGCAGCAGAAGCGACAGCACGCACGAAGCGGCTCCCATTCGCAGCGCCGACAGCAGCACCGGATCGAAAGCGCCCGTCAGCCACTTCACCAGTGGCACATTGGAACCCCACAGCGCGACCGTGACGAACAACAGCGCATTCGCCTTGGCAGAATTTGATGAAGAGGCGGCAGTCACGTGGAGACCGCCCTTGGGCTCAGCGCCCGCTCCAGCGCGGCTCGCGCTTCTCGGCGAAGGCGCGGACACCTTCGTGCAAGTCCTCGGTGGCGTTGATCAGGTCCCAGCCCTGGGCATTGACGGCCCGCAGCATCTCGGCCGCGGGCTGGATGGCCGTCTTGGCGATCCGCAGCCCTTCGCGCACCGAGATCGGCGCGTTGGCAGCGATGGCGCGGGCCAAGCGCAGCGCTTCCTCGACCACGTCGGCGACCGGCACCACCCGATTGACCATGCCGTAATGCGCGGCGCGCTGCACGTCCAGGCGTTCGCCAGTGAGGATCAACTCCAGGGCGATCAGGGGTGGCAGCACGCGCGGCAGGCGCGTGATGCCACCAGCGACCGCGAGCAGGCCGCGCTGCACCTCGGGCAGACCGAACTGACTGTTGTCGCTGGCGACGATCAGGTCGCAGGCCAGCATGATCTCGCAGCCGCCGGCCAGGGCCCGTCCGTTGACGGCCGCGATCCAGGGCTTGGCGCGCGGCGCCTCGACAAAGCCGGCAAAGCCGCCGCGTGCGGTGCGCAAGGCCTCGCCGTCGCCGGTCTGCGCCACGGCCTTGAGGTCGGCGCCGGCACAAAAGTCAGGCCCGGCGCCGGTGAGCACCACCGCCCGGATATCGTCATCGGCCTCGAGCTCGGCCACCGCCGCATCGAGGCCGAGGGCGACCTCGGCATTGACGGCATTGCGCACCTGAGGGCGGTTGAGGGTCACCAGGGCCACATGGCCCGGCAGCCGCCGCACCAGGACGGCCGGTTCGGCGGTCGCAGTCATGCGCGCAGCCGGATCAGACCGGATCCCAGGAGAACACGTCGCGCGACTTGTCCAGCGGGAAGAAAGAGGCCTGCATCATGGGCAGGGCCACTTCCAGGCAAGCCTCGACGGTCCAGCCTTCGCCGCGGTGGGCGGTGCGGATCGGCCGCGGCTGCGAGAACAGGTAGATCTCGTTGTTGCGCACACCGAAGATCTGGCCGGTGACGGTCTTGGCGGCGTCGGTCAGCAAGGCGCAGGTAAACGGAGCGATCTTGGCGGCCTCCAGGCGCTGGTTGACCTTCATGCGGGCCGCGCCCTCGGGCGTGTCGCTGGGGATGGTGTTGACCATGCGGGTGAAGGCGAAGGGCGCGATGCAGTTGGAGCGCACGCCGAACTTTTCCATGTCGAGTGCAATGGCCTTGGACAGGCCGACGATGCCCATCTTGGCCGCGCAGTAGTTGACCTGGCCAAAATTGCCGATCAGGCCGGAGGTGGAGGTCATGTGCACGAAAGCGCCGGTGCCTTCGGTCTTGAAGTGCGGCGCAGCGGCGCGCGACATGTTGAATGAACCCTTGAGGTGGACCTTGATCACCGCGTCGAAGTCCTCTTCGGTCATGCGGTGGAAGATCACGTCACGCAGATTGCCAGCGTTATTGACCACGCCGTCGACGCGGCCATAGGTGTCCACGGCTTGCGCGATGATGGCCTGCGCCGACTTCCACTCGGCCACGCTGTCGGTGTTGGCGACGGCCTCGCCACCGAAGGCCTTGATCTCGTCGACGGCCTGCTGAGCCGGGCCGGCGCTGCCGCCAGAGCCGTCGATGTTCACGCCCAGGTCGTTGACCACCACCTTGGCGCCCTGTCGGGCCGCTTCCAGGGCGATTTCCTTGCCCACCCCGGCGCCAGCGCCGGTAACCACAATGACTTTGCCTTCCAGCAATTTCGACATATCCACACTCCTGATGCGCCCGTCGGGCAGGGTTATTCTGGGGCGGCACAGCCGCATTTCGTATGCAACAATATTATATGTCTATGCATCACTCCGAAGATCAGGGCAAGCCCGAGGTACCGGCGGTCACCCGCGAGCGGCTTCACACGCGCGCTATCGTATTCGAAGGCTTCTCCCGCAGCGACGGTTTATGGGACGTGGAAGGCTCCTTGCTCGACACCAAGCGGATCGCCTGGGAGCGGGTCAACCTGCCCACTTACCAGCCGGGCGATCCGGTCCATCACCTGAAGGTGCTGGTCACGCTGGATGATTACCTCACGGTGATTGCCATCAGCAGCGACCTGCCCACCACGCCCCATGCCGAATGCCAGAAGACGGGCGAGCCCTTGCAACAGCTGGTCGGCCAGCGCATTGGCCGGGGCTGGCGCCGCGCGATCGAGTCGGCCATGGGCGGCACCGCCGGTTGCACCCACCTGCGCGAGCTGCTGGTGGGTCTGGGCACTGGCGCCATCCAGGCGATCGGCGGCGTGCGCGACCAGCGGCGGCGCAAGCAAGGCCTGCCGCCCATACTGCCCGAGGGGCAGTCGCCGCATTTCGTCGGCGGCTGCCTGACCTGGCGGCGCGACGGCCCGGTGCTGCAGAAGTACTTTCCGCAATTTGCCATCTTCCCCGCGAGCGACAAGGAGTCCTCATGACCTCATCCTTGCTGGTGCGACGCGACGGGCCCGTGCTGGAAATGACGCTGAACCGGCCGGACAAGCTCAACACCATCAATGATGAGATGCTCGACGGCATCCGCGCCACCCTCGCGCGCTTCGCCGCCGAGCGCGAGGCGCGGGTGCTGCTGGTCAATGCCAAGGGCCGCTTCTTCACTGCAGGCGCCGAGATCAGCAAGGACATTTCACCCGACGTGGGTGACAGCACACTGGACGGCCGGCGCTGGTACCGCGACAAGTGGCACAGCGTATTCGACGCGGCGGAAGCTGTCGAGAAGCCGGTGGTGGTGGTCCACCAGGGGCCTTGCCTGGGCGGTGGCCTGGAGTTCTCGCTGTCCTGCGATTTCCGCCTGGCGGCCGAGGAAACCTATTACGCGCTGCCCGAGATCGAGATCGGCGCCCTGCCCGGCTCCGGCGGCGTGAGCCGCCTGACGCGGCTGGTCGGGCCCGGTTGGGCGCGCTGGCTAGTGATGGGCGAACGCGTCAGCGCGCAGGAAGCCCTGGCGATGGGCCTGGTGCACCGCGTGCTGCCGCAGGCGCAACTCGACGCCCAGGCGCGCGCCCTGTGCCAGCGACTGGCTGCGCGCTCCTACGAGGCGCTGGGCATGGCCAAGCTCACCATCGAGCTGGCCGCCGACCTCGACCGCGCCCAGGCGCGCAATGTCGAGCGCATCGCCAACAGCACGCTGTTCACCGGCAGCGAGCACAAGCAGCTGGTGCAGGACTTTCTCGAGCGGCAGGCGGCCAAGCGCAGCGCACGGGGCTGACTTCGGGCTTGGCCATCAGCCCCGGCCGACAAATGGCATCTTGGTCGGCAGCACCGTCATGAACTGCACATTGGCCTCCAGCGGCAGGCTGGCCATGTGCACCACCGCCCGGGCCACCACGGCGGTATCCATCATCGGCTCCAGGCGCACACTGCCGTCGGCCTGCGGCACTGGCACGCCGGTGGTCAGCACCTCGGTCATGGCGCTGACGGTGTTGCCGATGTCGATCTGGCCCACCGCGATATCGAAGGCCCGGCCGTCGAGCGCCGCGGTCTTGGTCAAGCCGGTGATCGCATGCTTGCTGGACGTGTAGGGCGCCGAATGCGGACGCGGTGTATGCGCCGACAGCGAACCGTTGTTGATGATGCGCCCGCCCCGCGGCGACTGCGCCTTCATCAGGCGAAAGGCCTGCTGCAGGCACAGGAAGGAGCCGGTGAGGTTGGTGTCCACCACCTCGCGCCACTGGGCATAGCTCAGCTCTTCCAGCGGCACGTTGGGGATCACGCGGCCGGCATTGTTGAACAGCAGGTCCAGCCGGCCGAAGCGCGCAGCGGCCGCCTCGAACAAGCGCTGCACCGAGGCCGGGTCGGTCACGTCGGCCGAACAGGCCAGGGTGCGTGTGGCGATGTCGTTCCAGGGATCGCCAGCGTGCGCGATCGACTCGCGCAGCGCGTCCTCGCGACGACCGGCATAGACGACACGCCAGCCATCGGCTACGAGCAGGCTGGCAGTGGCGCGGCCGACACCGCTGCCGGCGCCGGTGACCAGGGCCACGCGATCATGCGGTCGGTTGGTACTCATGGGGTCAGACGGGCGAGTCGGGGTTGAAGCGCGGCTCACGCTTCTCGTGGAGAGAAGCCAGGCCTTCGCGCACATCGGGGCCGCCAAAGCCGATCACCTCCAGCGCGAGCGAGGTGTCGAAGATGGGCCAGTTGCTGCGCAGCCAGTTGTTCAAGGCGTACTTGGTCCAGCGCACCGCCGCCGGTGGGCCCGAAGCCAGCTTGGTGGCCACCTCGACGGCCTTGGCCTGCAGCTGGTCGTCTTCCACGCACAGCGACACCAGGCCGATGCGCTCGGCCTCCTCGCCAGTGATCGGCTCGCACGTCATCAGGTAGTACTTGGCCTTGGCCATCCCGCACAGGATCGGCCACAGGATGGCCGAGTAGTCACCCGCGGCCACGCCCAGGCGCGCATGCGCATCGATGATCTTGGCCGACTTCGCGGCAATGGACACATCCGCCATGATGGCCGCCACCGCGCCGCCGCCGGCGGCCGGCCCGTTGATGGCGGAGATGATCGGCTTGTTGCACTCGATGATGTTCATCACCAGGTCGCGCGCGTCCTTCCACATCAACGTGCGGAACTGGTAGTCCTCGGTGATGCGCTTTTCCATCTCGAAGTCGCCGCCGGCCGAGAAGGCCCGGCCGGCGCCGGTGATGATGACCGCGTTGACCCGCGGGTCGGCGTCGATCAGGCGCCAGATGCCCGCCAGGTCGTGGTGCAGGTCGTAGTCCATCGCGTTCATCTTGCCGCGCGACATCGTCACCCGCAGCACGCGCTCGGCGGGCCAATCGAGCTTGAGGCTGGCGTAATCGGGGTAGTGTGGATCTTTCAATGGTTCTCTCTCAGTTCTTCAAAAGGCTCGGCATCACCCACGGTCCATGAACTCAGGGGATGCAATACGCGGCCACCGCGGAACCGGCTTTGCCGGGCGGCTGGTGGCGCCCCTGAGGGGGCTGAGTGGCCGCGGCTCCGGGCATGCCTGCGCAGGCCCGGACGGCTGCGAAGAGCCGCTGCCTCTGGCAGGGGCGCCATGGCTAGAAGTGAGCCGCTTCGGGGGTGGGCCTTCACTTCAGCCGACCAGGTAGCCGCCGTCGACCGCCATGACGTGGCCGTTCATGTAGCTCGACGCCGGGCTGCACAGGAACAGGATGGCGCGCGCCAGTTCGATCGGCTCGGCGAAGCCACCCAGCAGGCGGCCCGGCATGGACACCGGGCCGCGCCACTTGACGTTGGACTGGATGCCCGAGAGGCCCTCGGTCTTCACGCCGCCGGGCATGATCGAGTTGACGCGGATCTTGTCGGCCGCGAACTCCACCGCCGCCGAACGCGTGAGGCTGTCGACCGCCGCCTTGGCAGCGTCGTAGTGCGCATTGGCCAGGATGGAGGTGTGCGAGGCGCCCACCGACGAGATGTTGACGATGCTGCCGCCGCGGCCGGTCTCTCGCATCTGCCGGATCGCAGCGCGCAGGCAATAGAAGGTGCCGCGCGCGATGACCGCGAAGCACTGGTCCCACTGCTCCTGTGTCATCTCCAGAAACTCGGCCTTGCCGCGGTAGGCGGCGTTGTTCACCAGCACGTCCACCGGCCCCCAGGCCGCGGCGACGGTGTCGAAGGCCGCCAGCACGCTGGGCTCTTGCGAGATGTCGCAGCCCACGCCCATGGCCTGGCCGCCGGCGGCGGTGATCTCTTCGGCGGTCTTGCGGGCGCCGGCCTCGTTCAGGTCGAGGATGGCGACCTTGGCGCCGGTCGAGGCGAACAGGTGGGCCGTGGCCCGGCCGATGCCCGAGGCGGCGCCGGTGATGACGGCGGTCTTGCCGTCCAGGCCATAGGCCGCCAGGGATTCGGCGGCTTTCGCGGTGATGCTCATAGGAAGTCCTTCAGTGGG
>JAZKDA010000063.1:69918-83280 GCA_040387815.1 Pseudomonadota bacterium
TGGGACGCCGCCAGCGAGACGGCAAGCTCACGCAGTTCCGACTTGAGCACCTTGCCCATGGAACTGCGGGGGAGTTGATCGATGACGCTGTACTTGCGTGGCGTCTTGTAGTCGGCCAGCTTGTCGGCGCAGAAGGCGCGCAGCGCCTCGGGTGTGACGCTCTGGCCGGCGCGCAGCATCACGAAAGCGTGGATGTCCTCGCCCAGCTTGTCATGCGGCACGCCCACCACCGCGGCCTCGGCCACGGCCGGATGCTGTGCCAGCACCGATTCGACCTCCAGCGAGGCGATGTTGTGGCCGCCGCGGATGATCATGTCCTTCTTGCGGTCGACAACGTAGACATAGCCTTGGTCGTCGACGATGCCGATGTCGCCGGTGTGGTGCCAGCCGCCCAGCAGCGCTTCGGCGCTCTTGTCGGGCTCGCCGTAATAGCCCTGCATGATGCAAGGCCCCCGGGTGCAGATCTCGCCGCGTTCGCCGTTGGGGACGGTGCTGTCGTCATCGGCCACCACCTTCACCTCCACCAGCGGCCAGGGCTTGCCCACCGAGGTCGGATGGGCCAGCACGTCGTCGCCGAACAGGCCGGTGCCGCCGGGGCCGGTTTCGGTGGGCGCGAAACCGTTGCGCAGCTCGATGTGCGGAAAGCCCTCATGCAGGCGCTTGATCACCTCGGGCGTGGTCGGCGCACCGCCGAACAGGAAGCCCTGGATGTTGGACAGGTCCACCGGCCGCTTCTTGATCTCGTCCAGCAGAAACACGTAGAAGGCCGGCGTGCCCACATAGTTGGTGGTGCGCACCCGCTCCATGCGGGCCAGGATCTCATCGACCTTGAGCGCCGGGTCGAACACGATCGTGGCGCCGGCGAACCAGGCGCCCATGGCGGCGCAGCGCACGCCGCCGGTCGTGAACACCGGCATGAACGACTGCCACACGCTGCCCTTTTTGATGCCCTGGCCGCCCATCACGGAATAGCAGGAACACAGGGCGCTCTGGTGGGTCATCATCGCGCCCTTGGGATGCGCGGTGGTGCCCGAGGTGAACAGGATCTCGGCCAGGTCTTGCGGCCGGGACGGTGGTACGCGATCGCGTTGCACGCTGGCCTGCTCATACAGCGTGTACCAGTCGTCCGCAGCGTCGGTGGTCTGGTTGTACAGCACGATGTGCGAGCGTACGCTGGCCATGCGAGCGCGCGCCGGGCGCAGCATCTCGGCATGTGCCTGCGCGGCCACCAGCGCGGTGAGACCGGCCTTGTTGGCGACGTACACCACTTCTTCCAGCGCGAAGCGGGTGTTCACCGGCACGAACACGCCGCCGAGCTCGTGCACGGCCATCATGCTGATGGAAAACTCCAGCGCGGCGTCGCTGCCCAGCATCACTCCGACGCGGTCGCCCGGTTGTACGCCCTGGCGCGCAAGCGCATCGGCAAATCGGCGCGCCCGCCAGGACAGCTGGGCGTAGGTGAGTGTGGTCTCGCCCAGGCGCGGCGAGCAGCCCACGAGCGCGGCGCGGTTCGGGTCGCTCTCGGCGCGTTCGCGCAGCATGCCGGCGATGGTGCGGCCGGCGACGGAATCGGGGATCTGGAACGTCATGATGGGTCGCAGCAGGAGTCAGTCGAAGAAAGCCAGGGTGCGCACCTCGAAGCTCACGCGCGGCGGCGCGTCGGGACGCGAGGTGGGATCGGCGAAGGCCGCATGCGCCGACGGACCGGCCCGGCGCGGGTCGGTATCGCACAGCTTGAACAGCAGCGCCTCGTCGGTCCGCATCTGGGGGAAGTAGTACCAGCGCTGGGTGGGTTGGAAGGCCAGGTTCAGCGCGGTGTAGGGACGTGGGTCGCCAATGCGCTCATGGATGGTGGCCTCGTGCAGGTCCTTCATGTCGACCGTGCGCGAATCGCACACCGCCAGCGGCATCTCCTCCACCGGCTTGACGCCCCGCCAGACGTTGATGGCCGAGAAGGGCTTACGCAGCCAGTAATCGGCCGCGTCGCCCAGTTCCTCACGGGCGCGGATGCGGAAGGTTTCCTCGTTGTAGTCGATGTGGGCAATGGGCGCGGGGCGGCGGACATTGGCATCGACCACCGGCGCGTTGTCGCGGATCTGCATGTGGAACACGATCACCTTGCCAGCGCCGGTGACGCGCTTGACCAGATCCTCCATCTCGCGGCGGTAGACAGTCTCGACTTCCTGCGGATCGCGGAAATTGCGCACCTGGGTCACATGCTCGGCCAGCATGAAACCCTCCCGGTTGAGGTCCAGCCGGCCGATCGCCGGCCGGGCGTCGGCGATGCGCGTCTCATGCGCCTCGTAGCGCACTTCGTTCTTTTCGGGGTTCAGCGCGTACACGATCCCGGTGGCGTGCGCGGGATCGACATAGCGAATGACGCCGCTGACTTGGGGGCCTACTCCTTCGATGGAGGCGCTCATGGCTTGTCTCCTGAGTCTTCTTGGGGAAATTTTCAAGCTTTGACTGCATCCATACCGGATCCAATCGCGCTAAAAGCTGGGTGCGCTGCGCCGCCGAGCCGCTCAAACGCCCTTGTTCAGTCCGCGTTCCTGCACGAGGCGAGCCCACTTGGCCGTTTCGGAGCGCAGCTTGGCGTCGTACTCGGCGGGGGTGGAGCTGACGACGCGGCCGCCAATGGCTTCCACGCGTTGCTGGAATGCAGGGTCCTTGGTGGCCGCCACCACATCGCGGTTCAGGCGTTCGACCACCGCCGCAGGCGTGCGGGCCGGCAGCAGGATGCCGGACCAGGCCTCGGCGTCGTAGCCGGCCACACCCGCTTCGGGCAGCGTGGGCACCTGCGGCAGCGCACGCGAACGAACGGGGGAGGCGACGGCCAGCGCGCGGGCTCTGCCGCTTCGGATATGCGGGCCCGAGGTGGCGAGGCTGTCAAAGACCAGATCGATCTGGCCGGCCAGAAAATCGGTCAAGGCCGGTGCTGCGCCGCGGTAGGGGATATGCACCATGTGCGTGCCGGTGAGCGATTTGAACAACTCCATCTGCAGGTGCGTGACGGAGCCATTGCCGACGGAGGAATACGACAGCTTGCCGGGCCGGGCCTTCGCATACGCCACCAGCTCCTGCACGTTGGTGACTGGCAGGTCGGGCCGCACCACCAGGAAGATCTCCAGCGTGAGCACCAGGGACACCGGCGAGAACGAGGTCACCGGGTCGTAGGGCGCCTTGACGAACGCCGCGTTCATGGTGAGCGACGAGCCGGCCAGCAGCATGGTGTAGCCATCGGGCGCGGCGCGGGCGACGTATTCATTGGCGATGGCGCCGCCAGCGCCCGGCTTGTTCTCCACCAGAACCGGTTGACCCACTCGCACGCGCAGGGCATCGGCCAGGGCCCGGGCGACGGCGTCAGTGGGGCCGCCGGCCTGGAAGGGAACCACCAGGGTGAGCGGGCGGGAAGGATAGGCGTCGCCGCTGGTCTGAGCGAATGCGGGCGCCAGGCAGGCGGCGGCTGCGAGCGCGGTGAACGTTCTGCGTTTCAAC
Source organism: Pseudomonadota bacterium (assembly GCA_040387815.1). Lineage (GTDB taxonomy): Bacteria > Pseudomonadota > Gammaproteobacteria > Burkholderiales > Burkholderiaceae_C > Ramlibacter. The sequence continues at coordinate 73,417 of JAZKDA010000063.1, forward strand.
TTGTGTGTCTCCTGAATTGCGCGCCTGGCCGGGCGCCGGAAGCAAGGTATGCGAGGCGATCGTATGGTAGCAAACTGAATCGAAGGCAAGCTGGCGGCTCCCCTCTCAGCACAATGCCGACCCAGTGCGCCGCCATCAGGCCTTGCCCTCACGAGTGACCGTGCTGTCTGCTGTGGGTGTCGACTGGTTCGCGCCGCGCTGGGGCTTGAGCGCATCGGTCGCGCCCTTTGACGAATCGCGGATCTCGGCCCATTGCTGGGCACTCAGCGCCCGCAGGGCACTGAAGGTAGCGCCATTGGCACGCTGACCCGCCCCGTCGAGCGCAAGGGTTTCTCCGCTCAAGAAGCCCAGGCCGCCACTCATCAGGAACACGCCTACATTGGCCATCTCGGACAACTCGCCGATGCGCCCCATGGGGTTGTCGGTGGCCGACCAGCCGCGCTCGGACAGCGGATCGAGCCGGGTGGCGGAGCCTTCGGTGCGCAGCACGCCGGGCGCGATGCAGTTCAGGCGGATGCCGTAGCCGCCCCACTCCACCGCCAGCGACTGCGTCATCAGCTCGACGCCGGCCTTGGCCATGATGGAGGGCACATGAAAGGGGCCACCGCAGCGCACGTCGGTGGCGATGATGGACACCACATTGCCCTTGTGCCCCTGCGCGATCCAGCGCCGCCCGCAGCCGTTGGTGACATAGAACGCGCCGCGGAACTGGATGTCGGTGATGGTGTTGAACGCGCGGTTGGAAATCTGCTCCGTGGGTGCAATGAAGTTGCCCGCCGCGCTGTTGACCAGGCCATCCAACGGGCCGCCGTCGGCCCAGATGCCGTCGAGTACGGCCTCCACGGCATCCGGGTCGCGCACATCGCACACCCGGCCCTGCACCGCCGAGCCGGTGGCCGCGCTGAGGCTGCGCGCCACCTCGTCGAGCACAGCGCCACGCCGTCCGGCAATGTAGACGCTGGCGCCGAGCTGCGCATAGGCGGTGGCCAGAGTCTGGCCGATGCCGCTGCCGCCGCCCGTCACCAGGATGCGTTTGCCGCGCAGCAGCCCTGGGCGGTAGATGAGTTCGAACATATGTACATCCTGATTGGGGTTTAGCCCTATGCCGGGCTGATTTCAACCACATACCATATGCAAGCAAACCACTTTGCGCATCCGGGTCGACCCGTACGTTCACAGGAGACAGCCACATGCCCCAGCCACCCATTTCAAAGTTCGCCCTTGCCGCCACTGGCCTGCTTGCCGGCCTGGCGATGCAACCCGCCTTCGCGCAGCAAGACAGCGTGAAGATCGGCCTTGTCCTGGCCAAGCAGGGCCCGTTCGCCGTCTATGGCTCGACCGCCGCGCAAGGCGCGCAGTTCGCGGCCGAGGAAAAGGGCATGAAGGCGCTGGGCCGCAAGCTCGACGTGATCTGGCTGGACGAAGCCAACCCGAACGACGCCCAGCAGAACATGACCAAGCTGGTGCAGCAGGAGAAGGTGTCGGCCATCATCGGCGGCTCCAACAGCGCCACGGCGCTGGCCCTGACCGCCACCGCCAAGCGCGAGAAGGTGCCGGTGGTGCTCACGGCCGGCTCGGCCAAGGAGATCACGGGCGCCCAGTGCAACCGCTACACCTACCGTATCTCGTACTCGCTGCCGGTGGCCAACAAGGCGCTGGGCACTTACTTCCTGTCGCAGGGCAAGCGCTGGTACTTCCTGGTGGCCAACTACTCCTTCGGGCAGGACACCTATGCCCTGCTCAACCCCTTCCTCACGCAAAACGGCGGCACCGCGGCAGGCAAGGACGACATCCCGATGGGCACCACCGACTACAGCAGCTTCATCCTGAAGGTGCGCCAGGCCAACCCCGACGTGGTGGTGGCCGGCCTGGGCGGCGCCGACTACACCAACTTCCTCAAGCAGTTCGCCGAGTACGGCCTGGCCAGCAAGATCCCGGTGGCCAACCCCTTCGCCAGCGACGACTACATCTGGGGCCTGAGCCCCGAGGCCGCGGTAGGCCTGTACAGCAAGGTCTGGCATTACGACAACCCGGCCAACCTGCCGCGCGAGAAGGAGTTCGCCGCCGCTTGGCAGAAGAAGTTCAACAAGCCCGCCTCCACCGAGGCCTGGCAGGGCTGGATGACGATGAACTTCGTGTTGGCCGCCATCGAGAAGGCCGGCAAGTCCGACCCCAAATCCATCGCGCAGGCGCTGGAGACGGTGAGCCTGCCCATGGGCGGCGGCCAAAGCTACAGCTTCCGCACCTGGGACCACCAGATGCTCAAGCCGGTGCCGATCGCCAAGGCCCATGCACCGCAGGGTGGCGACAAGTGGAAGATGATGACCGCCGTCGCCAACATCCCGCAGCAGGCCAAGGACCTCGATGCCTTCTACGGCAGCAAGGAAGAAATCGGCTGCAAGATGGACGACTTCTGATCCGAGACTGCATCCAAGCCGCGTGCGTCATGGGTGACAAGCCCGTGCGCACGTTTTTTTTGAACGATCCGACACCAACCTGACCGCACCATGGCGGAAGTCCTGCTTTCTCAAATCACCAACGGCCTCGTGCTCGGCATGGTCTATGTGCTGATCGCGCTGGGCCTGTCCATCATCTTTGGCCTGCTGGGCATCGTGAACTTCAGCCATGGCGCCTTCGTGGCGCTGGGCGCGCACTTCGCGCTCACGCTGCATCAGCAGTTCGGCTGGGCCGGCGTGATCTTCGCGCCTGTGCTCGCCGGCTTGGCCGGCGCGGTGGTCGAGTGGGTCCTGGTCAAGCGCCTGTACGGGCGCAACCCGCTGCAGACACTGGTGCTGACCTTCGCGCTCGCGATGTTCATCGATTCCCTCATGCGCATGGCCTGGGGCTCGGCCGGACAACCTTTCTCGCCGCCGGAGTTCCTGCGCGGCATCGTCACCTGGGGGCCGATTCTCTTGACCAAGTACCGGCTGGCGGTGCTCGTCGTCACCACGCTGCTGCTGCTGGGCGTGTGGGCGCTGCTGGTGTTCACCCCCTTCGGGCGCGTGCTGCGCGCCGGCAGCCGTGACCCGCAGATGGTGCAACTGCTCGGCGTCAACCTGCCACGCTACATGACCGGCGCCTTCGCGCTGGGCTGCCTGTTGGCCGGCGCCGCCGGTCTGCTGGCCGCCCCGCTGTGGACGGTGTCGCCGGCCATGGCGGCCTCGGCCATCATGCCGGCCTTCGTCATCGTCACCATCGGCGGGCTGGGTTCATACGTGGGTGCGATTGTGGCGGGCCTGATGGTGGGCGTGGTCACGGCGGTGGCGGTGCAATTCGCGCCGGCCTTGTCGCAGATCGCGATGTACCTGCTGATGGCCTTCATCCTGCTGGTGCGGCCGCGCGGCTTGCTGGGCGAGCGCTGGGAGCAGTACGAATGAGCGCCGCGCCGAGCCGCCTCAAGCATGCTCGCACCCCTCTGGGGCTGAGTGCCGCGGCTCCAAGCCTGCCTGCGCAGGCTTGGACGGCACGAAGAGCCGCTGGCTCTGACTGCGGCCCGACCAGCGAAGGACACGAAGTGCCAAGCGTGGGGGTCCTATGAGCGCCCGCCACGTTTTTCGCCAACCGGCGGCGGTGCTGGCGCTGGTGCTGGCCGCGATGTCGCTCGCCGTGGCGCTGCTCGGCTGGCCGGTGGGCCGCGTCACAGAGATCGCCATCTACACGCTGTACGGCCTGGGCGTGGCCGTGCTCGTGAGCTACACCGGCCTGGTGCCCTTCGGGGCCGCGGTCTTCTTCGGCGTGGCCAATTACGCGGCGGCGATCGCGGGCCTGCGCTGGTGGCCGTCCGAGGCGCTGACGGTGCCCTTCGCGGTCATCGTCGCCGCGCTGCTGGCGGTGCTGCTGGGCGCCATCGTGCTGCGCCGGCGCGGACTGTACTTTTCGCTGCTCACCCTGGCCGGCTCGCAGATCGCCTTCGAGGTGGCCCTGCGCTGGAGCCCGGTGACCGGCGGCGACAACGGCTTGCAGAATGTGCCGGCGCCGCTGCTGGCCAGCCCGTGGTCGCTGCATCTGGCGGTGTGCGTGCTGACGGTGCTGTGCGCCTGGGGCCTGTGGACCTTCGTGCACTCGTCCTTTGGCCGCGCCATGCAGGCCGTGCGCGACAACGAGGCACGCGCGGCCAGCCTGGGCTTTTCGCCCTGGCGCTACAAATACGGCGCCTTCGTGCTGTCGGGCGCTGTGGTCGGCCTGTCGGGCGCGCTGTATGCGTACCTCATTCGCGGGGCCTACACCAACCCGCTGGGCTGGGAGCATGCGGGCGACGCCCTGCTGATGCTGCTGCTGGGCGGCATGCACCACTTCCTGGGGCCTTTGTGGGGCGCCATCGCCTTCGTGCTGCTCAAGGACAGCTTCAGCAGCCTGGTCGAACACTGGTGGCTGCTGTTCGCGCCGGCCATCATCCTGTTCACGCTGGTGGCGCCCAACGGCATCCACGGCCTGCTGCGCCGCCATGGCGAACTGGTGTGGACCCTGGTGCGCCCGCGCATTCCGACGCGACCGGGCGTCATCGCCCCGCTGCAACTGGATGCCGGCGACACCGGCGACGCACCGCTGCTGTCGGTGCGCGGGCTTTGCAAGCGCTTCGGCTCGGTCGAGACGGCGCGGTCCATCGACTTCGACGTGATGCCGCGCAAGCTGCACAGCGTGATCGGCCCCAACGGGGCTGGCAAAACCACCCTGTTCAACATGCTCACCGGCCAGCTGCGGCCCGATGCCGGGACCATCACCCTGTCCGGACGGGACATCACCACCCTGCCGCCGCAAGACCGCGCCCGGCTGGGCCTGGGCCGCTCGTTCCAGATCGTCAATGCCTTCCCCCACCTCACGCCGTTCGAGAATGTGCGTCTGGCGGTGCAGGCCTCGGCCAAGGTCTGGGGTGGCCACCCACTGCGCGACGCCTACCTGGATAACGCCATCAACGGCCGCACCTGGTCCGCGCTCGACATGGTGGGCCTGGCCGACAAGGCCGCCATGCACTGCTCGCAGCTGTCGCACGGCGAGCGTCGCCTGCTGGAGATCGCCATGACGGTGGCGACCAATGCCCGCCTGCTGTTGCTGGACGAACCCCTGGCCGGCCTGACCGAAAGCGACCGCGTGCGCGTGGCCGCGCTGATCCGCCGGCTGGCCGACACGCATGCGGTGCTGCTGGTCGAGCACGATATCGACCGTGTCCTCGAGTTGTCGGACCGCATCTCGGTGCTGCACCAGGGCCGCCTGATCGCCGACGGCACGCCATCCGAAGTGGCGTGCCATCCCGAGGTGATCAGCGCCTACATCGGCACGGCGCGCGGGGCCGCGCACGAGACCACGCTCGCCGTCTCGCACGCCGGGCCGCGCGAGGTGATCCGCCTGTCCAAGGTCAGCGCCGGCTACGACGGCAGCCGGGTGCTGGAAGACGTGGACATGGTGGTGCACGAGCGCGAAGTCGTCGCGGTGCTGGGCCGCAATGGCGTGGGCAAGACCACGCTGCTGCACACGCTCATGGGCACGGTGCCACTGCTGGGCGGCGAGATCACGGTGCAGGGCCAGACCACCCGCGGCCTGCCACCGCATGCGGTCAACCGCATGGGTGTGGCCATCGTCCCTGAGGGCCGCCGCCTGTTCGGCAACCTCACCGTGGCCGACAACCTGCGCATCGCCCAGCGCCCGGGCGGCGCCTCGTTCGCCGAGGTGTTCGCGCTGCTGCCCAAGCTGGCGCAGTTGCAGGGCCGGCGCGCCGAGCACCTGTCGGGCGGCGAACGTCAGATGGTGGCGATTGCCCGCGCGCTGATGGCGCCTGCCGAGGTGGTGTTGCTGGACGAGCCCTTCGAGGGCCTGGCCCCGACCGTGGTGCAGGACCTGACCCAGGCGCTGCACAGATTGAAGGGCCAACGCAGCATGGTCTTGGTGGAGCACGATGCCGAGACGGTGCTGTCGCTGGCCGATCGCATCTACGCACTGGTGAACGGCCGCGTGGTGTTTTCAGGCACCACCGCCGAGTTCATGGCAGACAGCAGTTTGCGTGAATCGTTGCTGGGGCTGGCACCCGTGGCGCCGGGCGAGCAGACTGCGGCCGTATGACGGCGGTGCGGGGGCCGGCTCAGCCGCCGGCGCCGCAACCGCAGCCGCGCCACTGCGCCATGTCGCGCAGGTTGACCATCTCCTGCAGCGGCGTCGCGCCGGTGTCATAGGCTTCGCGGTGCGTGGCGCCGCTGCGATCCACCACCCAGCCGATCTCTTCCGCGACGGCCAGGCGATGCAGCTCGGCCAGCCAGGCGGCAAAGAGCGGGTCTGAAGGCGGCGGCGCGGCAAGCGTGCACGAGGGTGAACTGGACATGAAATCATCCTACCGCGAACCAGATCGCTGTGGCGGCGGTCTACCCGCTGCCGGTGCGACGCGCCAGCCTGGGTCGTTCCCCGCGTCCTCACCGGTTGTGAAATACCCCTGGCCGCTTCTCGATCGCCGCTGTGAGCGCTTCCTCGATGTCATCGCTGTCGATCGACGCGATCTCAGCCAGCAGGCCGATCTCAAAGGCCCCGCTCATCTGCTGCTTGCCCAGGGCATTGAAGGCGCGCTTGGTGCCCTGCACCGCCAGGGGCGGCAGCGCCGCGATTCGGTTGGCGATGATCAGCGCCTCGGGCAAGGCTTTTTCCGGCGCGTCGACCAGGTCGGTGACCAGGCCGAACTGCCAGGCTTCGCGCATGGTCATCGCGTCGCCCGTCAGCAGCATGCGCTTGGCCCGGGTGATGCCAGCCGCCGCCGTCCAGCTCAGGACACCACCGTCGCCAGCCACCAGGCCGCCGCGCACGTGCGGGTCGGCCAGCTTGGCATCCTGCCAGGCCACGATCACATCGCACGAGGTGACGATGGTGGCACCGAAGCCCAGCGCATGGCCATGCACCGCGGCCACCAGGGGAAAGGGCATGTCGTTGAGCAGGGTAAAAATGTCCTGCGCTTCCTGGCGAGTGCGCAGGCGCAAGGCCGGGTCGCGCCGCAGCTGGCGCAGGTAGTCGAAGTCGCCACCGCCGATGAAGGACTTGCCCTGCGCCCGCAGAAGCAGCACGCGCACGTCCTGAAGCTGGCGCACATGCGACAGCGCCTGCATGAACTCGCGGTGCATGGTCGCATTGAAGGCGTTATGGTCCTGCGCGCGGCGAAACTCCAGCTGCGCAATGTGGCCGTGTACTTCCAAGCCAAGTGTCTGGTACATGTTTGCCTCCTGCAGTGCACAGCTGTCGAGCGACATAATAGCCGTTACCGTACTTTATGATACCGTACCATTTTTCGGACAGCGACCGCCCTTGACGCGGTCTGAGGAGGCATGATGAGCGAGCACCTGCAGATCCAGATCGCCGACGGCATTGCCCGTTTGACATTCAACCGCCCCGAGGTGCGCAATGCGATCAGCCCTCAGATGCTCGACGGCATGCTCGACTTTCTCCTGCGCGCCGAAGGCGACCCCACCATCCGCTGCATCGTGATGGCCGGCGCTGGCGAGAACTTCATGGCCGGTGGCGACATCAAGAACTTCGCGCAATATGCGACGCAGTCGCCTGCCGAGCGCCGGCTGACGTTCGAATCGCGCGTGGCCAAGGGCGGCCAGATCTTCGCCGTGCTCCAGCGCATCCCCCAACCGGTGATCGCCAGCGTGCATGGCGCGGCAGCCGGAGCCGGCCTGGGCTTTGCCATTGCGGCGGACATCGTGGTTGCGGCCCGCAGCGCCACGTTCTTGCTGGCACATGTCAACATCGGCGCGTCGCCCGATGCGGCCACCTCGTGGCATCTGCCGCGCGCCGTCGGCGTCAAGCGCGCAATGGCCATGGCGCTGCTGGCCGAACCAATGGATGCGCCGACCGCACTGGAGCAAGGCCTGGTCACCCACGTGGTGGACGACGCCGAACTGGCCGAGCGCACCAGCCGCATCGCCAAGCGCCTGGCCGCCGGCCCCGCGGTGGCGCTGACCCAGGCCAAATCGCTGATTCGCCAGTCCCTGGGCAACACCCTGGGCGAACAGTTGCTCGCCGAAGCCCGGTCGATGGGCATCTCGGCCTCCACCGAGGACTTCATCGAAGGCCCGCGCGCGTTCCTTGAAAAGCGCAAGCCGGCATTCCGCGGCTGCTGAAAAGCCCTCCCTCGTGGACGCGCGCGGGCACGGCCGCGGTTCAGACCGGGCTGTCCGGATCGAACTTGGGCTGGCGCTTTTCCAGATGCGCCGCCAGACCCTCCTTCACATCGGGGCCGCCAAACCCCAGCACCTCCAGCGCCAGCGAGGTGTCGAAGATCGGCCAGTTCTGGCGCATCCAGTTGTTGAGCGCGTACTTGGTCCAGCGCACCGCCGAAGGCGAGCTGTTGGCCAGCTTGGTCGCCACCTCCAAGGCCTTGGCCTGCAACTCGTCGTCCGGCACACACATGGACACCAGCCCGATGCGCTCAGCCTCTTCGCCATAAATGGGCTCGCAGGTCATCAGGTAGTACTTGGCCTTGGCCATGCCGCACAGGATGGGCCAGAGGATGGCCGAGTAGTCGCCGGCCGCTACGCCCATGCGGGTGTGGCCATCCACGATTTTGGCCGACTTGGCCGCGATGGACACGTCGGCCAAGATGGCGCCGACCGCGCCGCCGCCCGCCGCCGGGCCGTTGATGGCCGAGACAATGGGCTTGTTGCACTCCAGGATGTTCATCACCATGTCGCGCGCGTCTTTCCACATCGCCGTGCGGAACTGGTAGTCCTCGATGATGCGTTTTTCCATCTCGAAGTCGCCGCCAGCCGAGAACGCCTTGCCCTCGCCCGTGAGAATGACCGCATTGGCTTGCGGATCGTCGTTGATGTAGCGCCAAATACGGGCCAGGTCCTGGTGCAACTGGAAATCGAGCGCATTCATCTTGCCGCGTGAGATCGTCACGCGCAGCACGCGCGGCGCGGGCCAGTCCAGCTTCAGGCTTTGGTACTCAGGGTAGTGGTTGCTCATGGTGGCTCCGGTGGTGAATCACGGTCGTCGGGATCGGGTTCGAAGGTGCCGGATTGATAGTTCTCTAGCATACGACCAACGATCAAAAAGCTGTCGAAAACGGCGGGTCCGGGGATGGTCGTTGCCGATATCGCCTCTGACGATAGGGGTAAACGCCGAGTGAAAATGAGCCAAGTCGGTGCATTCAGGCGGCATCGGGTTTGTCCCGGGTGACCACCGACGAGATCGTCTGCTACCTTCCGAACTTCCAGGCGATTGGCATTTCGCCGTTCGCACCCCAACGAGGACCGCGTGCAACCAATGAGGAATCTCCCCATCCTGGCAAGGCGCCTCCATTGCGGGGGGCCGGCATGACGCTCACGGCCTTTGCGCTAGGTGTCATCAGCGGGCTCGCCCTTGCCAGTATCTACATCCTGGTGGCGCTCGGCTTCACGCTGGTCATCGCCGCCAGCGGCGTGTTCAATTTCGCGCAGGGCTCGGTGGTCATGATCGGCACCATCCTGGCCTACCTGTTCACCGACCGGCTCGGCTGGCCTGCCGGGCCCGCCTTGCTCGTGTCCCTGGGTATCGGTGCCCTGCTCGGCCTGCTGACGCACCTGGTGGCCGTGCGGCCGGCCATGGGACGCTCGCACGATCTCGGCCACGCCACGCTGCTGACCACCATCGGCCTGGGCACTGCCCTGAACGCCGCCGTCGCGCTGTGGTTCGGCGGCGAGTCCTTCAACGTGAAATCCTACGTGGGCGACACCCCGGTGCAGTTGCTGGGCGTGCCGATCCGGCCCGTCTATCTGCTGATCATCGGCGCGGCCGCCGCGATCACCCTCACGATCGAGCTCGTGGCCCGGCGCACCGCCATCCACAAGCCGAGCAGATAGGCGGCGGCCAGCATTTTCGTCGCGAGTTCAAACAGCGGACGCCCTG
>JAZKDA010000063.1:83290-110241 GCA_040387815.1 Pseudomonadota bacterium
CGAGCTCGTGGCCCGGCGCACCGCCATGGGCACGGTGTTTCGCATGACGCTCGAAGACCCGGAAGGCGCCCGGCTGATGGGCATCGATACCGGCAAGGTCGTCGTGCTGACCTTCATGCTGGCCGGCCTGTTGTCGGCGCTCACGGGCTTTCTGGCGGCGCCGGTGGTGTCGGCATCCACCTTCAATGCCCACGACCTGGCGTTCTTCGGCTTTGCCGGCATGGCCATCGGCGGGTTCGGCAGCTTCGTCGGCGCCCTGGTGGGCAGCGTGCTGGTCGGGCTGATCGTCGGCATCACGCCCTCGGTGGCCGATCCGCACCTGGCCGTGCCGCTGGTGTGGGTGCTGGTGCTGTCGGTGCTGTTGTTCAAGCCCTCCGGCCTGTGGGGCGCGGTCGGCCTGTTCGGAGCGGCCCGTGCGCGTGACGTCTGACGGCATGACGGTGCCCCAGCCCCCCGCGGCCGCCCTCATCGCGGCCCAGTATGCAAGCTGGCGCAGCTTCCTCGCACGGCGGCAGCGGCTGTCGCTGGCGGCGGCGGCCGTCCTGCTGCTGACGCTGCTGGTGGCGCCCGCGGCCTTCGGCTCCGATTTCACGCTGGGCCGCTTCGCGGTGGCCACCGCCTATTTCATCTGCGCGATCGGCCTGGCCCTGGCTTTCGGGCTGGCGGGCGAACTGGTGCTGGGCCATGCGGCCATCATGGCGATCGCCGCCTACACCGCCGGCATGCTGGCCACGCTGGCGCATTGGCCCGCCTGGGCGGCGTTTCCTGCCGCTGTGGTGACCGCAAGCGCCTTCGGCTTTCTGGTCATGCTGCCGGGCATGCGGGTACGCGGCTGGTACCTGGCGCTCACCTCGCTGTTTTTCGTGTTCGCGGTCGGCGGCATGGTGTACATCGCCGAGCCCTGGACCGGCGGCGAAAACGGCCTGTCGGCCATTCCTGCGATCCAGTTCGCCGGTTACGTCTTTCCGGACCGGCTGACCTATGCGCTCACCGTGATCTGCCTGGCGTTGGTGTGGGCGGCCTTCGCCAACCTGGCGCTGTCGCAGTGGCATGTGCGGCTGCAGATGGGGCGCGATGCGCCCAAGGCGGCGCAGGCCGTGGGCGTCGACCTTGGCCGCCAGCGCCTGGCGGTCTACCTGCTGTCGGCCATTCCCGCGGCGCTTGCCGGGACCTTGCTGGTCTACATCGAGCGCTTTGCCAACCCGGCCTCCTACGGCATTTCGCTCACGCTGCTGCTGCTGGCCGGCGTCGTACTGGGCGGCGCCAGCGCCATCTGGGGCCCGGTGCTGGGCATGGGCATCCTGGTGGGATTCAGTTTCTGGGCCGGCCCGTTCAGCCCCTATAACGGCGTGTTCCTCGGCCTGGTGCTGCTGGTGTGCACCCTGGTGTTTCCCAACGGCCTGGCCCCGATGCTGCGGGCCCGGGTCGACACCTGGCTTGCCCGCCGCGCCCCCGCCATCCGTCCAAGGGCCATCGACGCCGCGGCGGTCGCGCCCGCGGATCCGCGCCGGCGCTGGGAAGGCGACGCCATCGCGCGCCTGTCGGGCGTTCGCAAACACTTTGGCGGCCTGCAGGTGCTGGCCGGAATCGACCTGGCCATCGCCCCGGGCGCCTTCTGCGGCCTGATCGGCCCCAACGGGTCTGGCAAGTCCACGCTCTTGAACGTGATCTCCGGCGCCATCACGCCCAGCGCCGGCCAGGTGACGCTGCTCGGCCAGGAGGTGGGCGCCTGGCCCATGCACCGCCGTGCTGCCCTGGGCGTGGGCCGCACCTTCCAGACGCCGCAACTGGTGGGTGAAGCGACCGTGGTCGAGAACATTGCCGCTGGCGCACCGATGCCGGTGGCCGGCATGTTCGGCGCGCTGTGGCGCTCGCGCGCCTCCCGGGCCGCCGATGCGCGGCATCTGCAGAAGGCGCTGGTGGTGTACGAGGAACTGGGCCTGCCACCCGAGCTCGTGTGCCAGCCGGCAGCCAGCCTGCCGCTGGGTCTCAAGCGCATCGTTGAGATCGGCCGCGCGCTCATGGCCGATCCGGCACTGCTTCTCCTCGACGAACCCGCAGTGGGCCTGAATGAGCAAGAGCGCCGCCGGCTGGGTGAGTTGCTGCGCCGGCTGAACCAATCGGGCATCACCGTGCTGCTGGTCGAACACAACGTCGGCTTCGTGTCGGAGTTCTGCTCGCAGCTGGTCCTGCTCGAAACCGGCGAGGTCACCGCCACCGCGCGGCTCCCCGGCGAGCTGCCGCAGCGGCTGCGTACCTACCTGGACCATTCTCCCGATCGCGCCAAGAGCCGTGAGGTGAGAGCATGAGCGCAGCGCCGAGCCGCCTCAAGCAAGCTCGCACCCCCCCCGGGGGCAGCGACGGACACGAAGTGCCGAGCGTGGGGGTCGTCCAGTGACCCCAGCGGGACTGAGCGTGACCGACCTCAACGCCTGGTACGGGCAGGCCCAGGCGTTGTGGGGCGTCTCGATGGACGTGCGCCAAGGCGAGGTGGTGGGCGTGCTGGGGCGCAATGGCGCGGGCAAGACCACTCTGCTGCGCTGCCTGGCCGGCCTGCACGCGCAGGCGCAGTGCGAACTGTGGCTGGGCGGGCGCCCGATCGAGCGCCGCCAAGCCGACGATCTGGCGCGCCAAGGCGTGACGCTGCTGCGCGAAGGCGCCCTGAGCGCGCCCTCCCTCACCGTCACCGAGCACCTGTCCCTGGCTCGCCGGCTGGCGCGCTTGCGGCAAGCCGAGCCGGCCGCGCTGGCGGAGACCTGCGAACTGTTTCCCCTGCTCAAGCCCCTGCTGGAGCGGCAAGCAGGCCTTCTCAGCGGCGGACAACGGCAGGCGCTGGCGCTGGCTTGCGCCTTCACCTCGCGCCCCCGCGTGCTGCTGCTCGACGAGCCCTCCGGCGGCCTGGCGCCGCCGGTGGCCCGCGACCTGTATGGGTCGATCAAGCGCCTGGCCGCCACGGACATGGCGGTGGTGATCGTGGAACAGGATGAAGCCTGGCTGGAGGGTGTGGTTCATCGCACGCACCGGCTGGACCTGGGCCACATCGTTTCTGAGCAACCCGGCGGAAACACCGCCTTACCCACCCGGAGGTGACATGAGCACGCAATCCAAGCTTTCACGCAGAACCGCCCTGAAGGCCGGCGGTGCCGCCGCCGTGCTGGGCCTCGCGCCCTGGCAGGCCGCCCGGGCACAGGCCCAGAAGTTCAAGTTCGGCGCGGTCCTGCCGATGACCGGGCCGTTCTCCCAGATCGGGGAGTTCCTGAAGTTCGCGATGATGGCCGGCATCGCCGAGGCCAACCGCCGCGGCGGCATCACCGGCCGCGAGATCGAATTGATCATTCGCGACGACGCGGGCACCCCCAACCGCGCCCTGCTGGCGGCCAAGGAGCTGGTGGGCGACCAGAAGGTGGATTTCCTCTACCCCGAAGGGGTCAGCGGCCTGGCGCTGGCGGTCATCCCCTACGCGACCGAGCAGAAGATGATCACCATGAGCAATGGCTCCAGCCCGGCCATTGGCGATGCGGCGAAGTTCCCCTTCAGCTTCCAGACCGGCGACCTGGCCATCAAGCGCGTACCGGCCATGGTCTCGGCCATGCGCAAGATGGGTGCCACCAAGGTCGGCATTCTGGTGAGCAACAACCCCGCCACCCTGGCGCTGGGCGAGCGGATGGCCGCCGACCTCAAGCCCAGGTACGGCATTGACATGGTGGGCTTCAGGCAGTTCGCCAGCGACGTGAAAGACCTGACGTCGCCACTGCAGGCGCTGCGCGATGCGGGCGCCGATTTCCTCGTGTTCGACGGCGCCGGCAAGGACAACTTGCGCGTGGTGATGTCCGGCCTTCAGACCCTGGGCTGGAAGGTGCGCCTGCTCACCGAGCCGGGCGGCCACTCCGGTGACCTGAGCGAACAGATTCCCAAGGAGCAGGCGGCGCAGTTCTTCTCGATCAACTATCGCGTGGCCGTCGACACCGGCGACGGCAACGAGCGGGTGCGCGCCTTCATCGCCCGCCACAAGGAGATTGCCCCGATCCGCAACCTGCCCTTCGGCGCCACGACGCGGGATCTGGTGTTCCTGGCCAAATGGGCCTTCGACACGGCGCAATCCAAGTACAAGCAGACCGACAGCGCCACCGTCAAGAAGGTCCTGGAGGAGATCGGCTCCGCCAGCTTCCCTGACGACTACTCGTTGGTGCTGGGCAACCCGGGCTTCACCCCACAGGACCACACCACCGGCAACGCCGACTATTCCAAGATGTGGGCGCTGATGGGTGTGAGCAGTCCGGTCGACGGCATCTACAAGGGCGAGGCGCTGCTCGTCACCGACCGGTGAGCGTTCACGCAACCACAACGGAGGGCGCCTGCGATGGGCTTGTTCGACAGGGCTGACCTGCTGATCAGCGACATCTTCACGCACCATGCCCGCTATGCGGGCGGGCGCGCGGCGATCGTCTGCGAGGACCGCCGCAAGACCTGGGCCGAGGTCGAGCTTGGCACCCGCAAGGTTGCCAACGCCCTCCTGGCGCGAGGCCTGCGCAAGGGCGACAAGGTGGCGCTCTTCATGCACAGCTCGGTGCTGATGTTCGAGCTGATGTGGGGCGCGGTACGCGCCGGCGCCGTGGTGGTTCCGCTGAACGTCATGCTGGCGCCGGACTCGCTTGCGCGCACCCTGAACAACTCGCAGGCGCAGGTGCTTTTCACCGATACCGAGAATGCCGCCACCGTGCGCGCCGCGATCGAACACGGCCTGGCGCTGGATTCGCGGCAGGTGATGATGGCAGGCGAGGGCGAATACGCGTCGGCGCAGGCTTTCGCGGATGGCGGATCGCTCGATCCGATCGACGCCGGCATCGTCCCGTCCGACTCGATGTGCATCATGTACACCTCGGGCACGACCGGCGCGCCCAAGGGCAGCGAGCACACGCACCTGGGCCGCCTCATCTACTACGCCTACGGCTTTGCCCGCTGGCTGCGCTTCGATCGCTACAGCGTGACGCTGTGCGCCACGCCGCTGTATGCCAATGGCACCTGGATGACGATGGTGCCCACCATGTATTCGGGCGGGACCATCGTCGTGCTGCCCAAGTTCAGCCCGCAGGCCTTCTACGGCGCCGTCGAGCGCGAGCGTTGCACCCACGTGTTCCTGGTGCCCACGCAGATGGTCGGGCTGCTGGCCGATCCCCTGTGCCAGACCTCGGACAAGCAATCGTTGCAAGTCATCTACTCGGCCGGGCAGGCGCTGCTGCCGGCCATGTACGAAACCCTCCAGCGGTCGTTTCCGCAGGCCGGCATCTACGACTGCTACGGCATGAGCGAAGGCTTCGGCACCATCTGCACGCCCGAGGACTTCGCGCGCGGCAAGGTCGGCTCGGTGGGCAAATCCATCCTGATGGACGACATTCGCATCCTCGACGAGGACGGCCGGGAACTGCCGCAGGGCCAGGCCGGCGAGATCGCGGGCCTGAGCCCGGCCATGATGAAGGGCTACTACCGCGACGAGGAGCGCACCTTGCAGGCCTTGTGGCGCTCGCCCGAGGGCCGCACCTACCTGCGCAGCGGCGATGTCGGCTACTTCGATGCCGACGGCTACATGTACGTCTGCGGCCGCATCAAGGACATGATCAAGTCCGGCGGCATCGCGGTCTACGCCAGCGACATCGAGGCAGTGTTCGTGCAGCACCCGGCGGTGCTGGAAGCGGCGGCCATCGGCATTCCGCACGAGAAGTGGCTGGAGACGCCGCTGCTGCTGGCCCGCCTGCGCCCTGGCATGCACGTCACCGAGCAGGAACTGGCGGACTGGGGCAACGAACGCCTGGGCAAGTTCCAGCGCGTGATCGGCGTGGAGTTCCGGGACGACTTCCCGCGCGCCACCTACGGCAAGGTGCAAAAGGCCAAGCTGCGTGAACCGTACTGGGAAAACAAGACATGAGCGTCACCGAAAGGACGTCGGCCTCCTCGATCTCGCACACCTCGATGCACACCGCAACCACACTCAAACACACTGGTTTTCGCATCCGGATCGGTCTGACGCATCCATCGAAAGGTGTCGCCTGATGCAGCACGCAGACAAGCTGCCCACGGGCGTCCTTGACGATGTGCGCGTCCTGGACTTCGGCCGCTACATCGCCGGCCCCTACTGCGCCGCGCTGCTCGGCGATTTCGGTGCGGAAGTCATCCGCGTCGAGCGCACCGGCGGGGCCGAAGACCGTGTCGTGCTGCCGCTGGCCGGTGACGACGGCGGCGCGATGTTCCTGCCGCTCAATCGCAACAAGAAGAGCGTGTCGGTCGACCCCACCAGCGATGATGGCCGCGAGGTGGTGCGCCGCCTGGTGCGCACCGCCGACGTGGTGGTGGCCAACCTTCCGCCGCAGGGATTGAAGGCGCTGGGCCTGGACTACGAAAGCCTGAAGGCGATCAAGCCGGACATCATCCTGACCTCCATGAACGCCTTCGGCTCCGAAGGGCCGTGGCGCGAGCGGGTCGGCTTCGACGGCGTCGCGCAGGCCATGTCCAGCCTGTGCTACATGACCGGCCAGCCTGGGCAGCCCACCAAGTTCTATGGACCGTGGGTGGACTTTTCGGCCGGCATGCTGGCGGCGATGGGCACGATGGCAGCGCTGACCTGGCGCACCCGCACCGGCCAGGGCCAGGAGGTGCAAAGCTCGCTGCTGATGGCGGCGCTGGTGCCGGGCGCGGGCCTGCTGACCGAGCAGGCCTATACCGGTATCGACCGGCAACCCAATGGCAACCGCAGCCAGACCGGGGCGCCGGCTGACATGTTCCGCACGAAGGACGGCTGGATCATCGTGCAGGTGGTGAGCCAGGCCCTGTTCAAGCGCTGGGCGCGGTTGATGGGCGAAGACATCTGGCTGGCCGACGAGCGCTTCAAGGACGACCCCTCGCGTGTCATCAACAATGCCGCGATCAACGACCGCATGTCCGCCTGGTGCGCGCAGCGCACCACCGATCAGGCGCTGGCCGAGCTCGAGAAGATGAACCTGCCGGCCGGCCCGGTGCTCAACGCGCGCGAGGTCCTGGCGCACGAGCAGGTCAACGCCATCGGCGCGTTCACGCAGGTGGACTACCCGGGCCTGGACAAGCCGGCGACCATCCTGAACACACCGGTGAAGCTGACTGCGAGCCCGGGCACGGTGCGTACGCCACCGCCCGTGAGTGGACAGCACACCGACGAAGTCCTGCACAGCCTGGGCTACGACGAGGCCCAGCTCGTGGCGCTGCGCGAACGCCGCGTGATCTGACGTCCGCTACTCGAACTTGATGTGGGACAGGTCGCTCACCACGCCCTTCCAGGTGCGCAGATCGGTTGCCACCGTCTCCTGCGAGCGGGCCGGGTTGGTGCCTGTGGGATCGATCCCGAAGGGCGCCATCCGCGTGGCGTACTCGGGCGACTTGGCCACCTTCACCAGCTCGGCCGACACCCGTTCGACGATGTCCGCCGGCGTGCCCGCCGGCGCGAACACCCCCATCCAGGGCGCGAACACCTCCATGCCGCGAATCCCCTGTTCGGCGAAGGTGGGCAGCTGCGGCATCAGCGTCGACCGCCCGCCGCCTGCGATGGCGATCGCACGGACACGCCCGCCCTTGATCAGCGGCGCGGCGGTGCCGATGTCGGACACGGCGGTCATCAGCTGGCCGCCGATCAGGTCCTGCAGGCCAGGCGCGATTCCCTTGTAGGGAACGTGGATCATCTTCAGCCCGGTCTGCTTGAGCAGGATCTCCATCATCAGATGGGCGCTGGTGCCCGCACCGAAAGAGCCATAGCTGGCCGACTCGGGCTTGGCGCGCACCTGCTCCAGCAGGTCGTTGATCGAATGGATGGGGCTGGACGCGTTGACACACAGCATCAGCGGCAGCGAGCCCACGATCGAGACGGCGAGCAAGTCCTTTTGCACGTCGTAGGGCACGTTCTTCATGGTGTTGGGCACCATGACCATCGGCGTCGCGCTGGTGAACAGCAGGGTGTAGCCGTCCGGCGCCGCCTTGGCAACCGCCGCCGGGCCCAGCGTTGCCGAGGCACCGGGGCGGTTTTCCACGATCACGGTCTGGCCCAGCCCCGCGCCCAGGCGTTCGGCCACGATGCGGCCGATGACGTCGGTGGGGCCGCCGACCGCGGCCGGCACGATGAAACGAATGGGCTTGGACGGATAGCGCTCCTGGGCGCGGGCCGGCAGGCAAAGCGAGGTGGCTGCCGAGGCGGCCAGCCAGGCGAGAAAGCGGCTACGGCGCATGGCCATCGTTGTCTCCTAGGTGCTATGAAAAACTGTATGACTCCATACCGTATGCCAGAATTCTTTTTGCCATGCTAGTAGAAACCATTGCCCGCGGCCTGCGCTTTCCAGAAGGGCCTGTCTGGATGCCGGACGGCTGCGTCCTCGTCACGGAAATCGCCGGCCAGGCGGTGTGCCGCTGCGCACCGGGCCGTCCGGCCGAACGCATCGCCCAGGTGCCCGGCGGCCCCAACGGCGCCGCCATCGGACCCGACGGCGCGCTCTACCTGTGCAACAACGGCGGCATGGCCTACACCGAGGTGCCCAGCCGCGGCTGGATCTTGCCTGGCGAACAACCCGCCGACTACCGTGGCGGCTCGATCGACCGGCTCGACCTGCACACCGGCGTGCTCACCACCGTGTTCACCCACTGCGGCGAAGTGCCGCTCAAGGCCCCGAACGACCTGGTGTTCGATGCCCAGGGGGGGTTCTGGTTCACCGACCACGGCAAGGGCCGCGAGCGCGAGCGTGACCGCGGCGCCATCTACTACGCGCTGCCCGACGGCAGCCGCATCACCGAAGTGGTCATGCCGCTGGATGCGCCCAACGGCATCGCGCTGTCGCCCGACGGCCGCTGGCTGTATGTGGCCGAGTCCTTCACCGCCCGCGTCTGGGCCTGGGAGATCACGGCCCCCGGCACGCTTGCCCTCAAGCCGCGCGCCCGGGTACACGGCGGCCGGCTGATGGCCGGCCTGGGCGGCTACCACCTGCTCGACTCGATGGCTGTAGACCGGGCCGGCAACCTGTGCGTGGCCACGCTGGGCGACCGCTGCGGCATCACCGTCATTCCACCCGAAGGCGGATCGCACCGCCACATCGACCTGCCCGGCCCCATGCCGACCAACATCTGCTTCGACGCCAGCGGCACCACCGCCTACGCCACCTTGTCGGCGCAAGGCGAACTGGTCGCCTGGAAATGGTCGCCCTGAGGCGGCCCGCGCGACTCACACACACCGGATCACCATGACATCCACCGTCAAGTCCCCCGCCCTCGACGCCGCAGCGGTCAGCGCCGTCGCCGAGCTGTACCACCGCTTCCTCACGGGGCTGATGCTGGCCGTGGCTTCCCGGGCGGGCACCGTGCGTGGTGCCGAGGTGGTGTTCCGCTCGTTTCGCCGCCAGCAAAAGGAGAAGTTCCTCGACGGCCTGCGCAAGCTCGGCCTGGAGAACAAGCCGCATGCGGTGGCCTGCGCGCAGTACCACTACCTGTCCAATGCCCTGGGCGGCGCCAAGGTCGAATGGATTCCCGAGTCCGACCGCAAGTCCTGGGTGCGCTATATGCCGCCGCGCTGGATCTTCGACGGCACCGCCGTGTGCGGCATCCCCACCGAAATGAGCCGCGCCATGATGTGGGGCTGGCATGCCAACAACGGAAACCTGCTGGGCAACCCGCGCCTGGGCTTCGTGTGCACCTCCCAGACCACCGACGGCGGCCCTGGCGCCATCGGCTATTACGTCGAGGAAGACCGCGAGCTCGCGCCCGACGAGAAGCTGCGCTTTTCCCCCGGCGAGAAACCGCCCGGCGCGGCTGGAGAGCTGCCCACCGTCGACTGGGACGAGCAGCACCTGTTGAAGGTCAAGCGCAACTACTCCATGGAGTACGTGCGTTCCATGCTCAGCGCCATGTGCGAGGTGCTGGGCCCCGTTGAGGCCGGCCACATCGGCCGCACCGCAGCGCGCCAGATCGGCATGCAGTACCACGACAGGGTCTGCGAACTGCTGGGCCACCCGCGTGAGCCGGCCGATGCGGCAGCCTCGTTCGCCACCCTGCTCGCCCGACTGGCGGCTGCGCAGGGTGACGCGGCCACGGTGAGCAATGAAGGGCCGGGCGCCACGCTGGTGTCGCAAGCGGGTTGGCGTTTCGCCCAGGGCCTGTCGCTGCCGCGGGAAGGCTTCGAGGCCTGGAGCGGCCTGTGGGAAGGCATGGGCAGCGTGCACGGCATGGGCAACGGCGTGAACGTTCTCGCCGTGCGCCGTATCGACCTTGGCGACGCCGACTTCAGCTGGCGGCTGCGTCCGGCCTGAGAGCCTGCACCGCCGCGCCCGACTTCAGCAGCGCTTCGATGCGCTCGGGCGGCAGGCCCGCCTCGGCCAGTATCTCGCGGGTGTGCTCGCCCAGCCGGGGGGCCATGCGGATCGGCGGACGTTCGCCGTCGATCTTGACGGGCACGCCGGGAAACCGCAGCGCGCCCATCGCCGCGTCGTCGATGCGTGTGTAAAAGCCCGTCTGCAGCAGGTGCGGGTCTTCCTGCAGTTCATCCAGGCTGGCGATGCGCGCGGCGGCGATCTGCAGCCGCTCGAACACGGTCAGCCACTCCTGCACGGTCCGCTGGCCGATGAAGCCGGTCACCAGCGCCAACAGGGCCTCGATGTTGCGGGTGCGCTGAGCCATGCCGACAAAGCGCGGGTCATCCGCCAGGTGCGGCGCGCCCACCTCGGCGAAGAAGTCGCGCCAGTTGGTGTCGGTGTAGGGCATCAGGCACAGGTAGCCGTCGCTGGCGCGGTAGGGCCGGCGCGAGCGCGCGAGCACGCGCGCGTAGCCGGTGGCCGACAGCGGCGGATCGAAATGGCGGCCCGACATGTGTTCGACCAGGTTGAAGGCCACGGTGGACTCGAACATCGGGATCTCGATCTCGCAGCCCTGGCCGCTGCGCTCGCGGCCGAACAGGGCCGCCAGGATCGCCTGGGCCACGGTCATGGCGCTGCTCTTGTCGGCGGCGATGGTCGGCAGGTAACGCACCTCGCCGAACTGGTGGTGCACCAGCATCGCCAGGCCCGACATGCCCTGGATGATGTCGTCGTAGGCCGGGCGGCCGGCGTACGGGCCATCCTCGCCGAAACCGACCAGCGCCGCGTAGATCAGCCGCGGGTTGGCCCGGCGCAAGGCCGTGCCGTCGATGCCGATGCGATGAAGCTTTTGCGGACGGATGTTGTGCATCAGCACGTCGGCGCTGGCGCACAGGTCGTGCAGCGCGGCTTGCGCCGCCGGCTGCTTGAGATCGAGCACAATGGCGCGCTTGCTGCGGTTGTTGCCCAGGAAGGCGGCGGCCATGCCGGGCTCGGCGGCCGGGCCGGTGCGCCGCGTGATGTCGCCTTCGGGCGGCTCCACCTTGATCACGTCGGCCCCGTAGTCGGCCAGCACCTGGCTGGCCAGCGGACCGAACACCACGTTGGACAGGTCGATCACGCGCACGCCGCGCAGCGGCTGCAAGGCGTGCGCGGACGGGCCTGGCGACGGCGGTGTTGCGGTGGTCATGACAGGCGCTCGAGCCCGTCCACACTGCGCTTGGCATTGCCCCGCTGCACCTTGCCGGACGGCGTGCGCGGCAGCGCGTCGGCCACGTACACCAGGCGCGGGCACTTGTAGCCGGCGATCAGGGTCTTGGCGTGTTCGCGCAGTTCGTCGAACGTGGGCCGTTGCCCGGGCCGCAGCTCGACGATGGCGGTGACGGCCTCGCCCCACTTCGGGTCGGGCGTGCCGACCACGGCCACATCCTTGACGGCCGGATGGGTGCGCAAGGCGTTCTCCACTTCCACCGGGTAGACGTTCTCGCCGCCGGTGATGATCATGTCCTTGAGCCGGTCGGTCAGGTACAGGTAGCCCGCCTCGTCGGTGGAGCCGCCGTCGCCGGTGCGGTACCAGCCGTCCACCACCGCCTGCGCGGTGGCCTCGGGCCGGTGGTAGTAGCCCAGCATCAGCATGTCGCTGCGGATCCAGATCTCGCCGGGCTCGTTGGCCGCGCAGGAGCTGCCGTCGGGCCGGCGCACGTCGGCCGAGACACCCGCGATCGGCCGCCCTACCGACTTCATCAACTGGGGCCGGGCGGCGTCGTGCTCGGCCGGGCCCAGCACATGCGTGGTGGCCGCCTCTGTCATGCCGTAGTACTGGAAGAAGCGGCAGCCGAAGGTGGCGATGGCGGGCTTGAGCAGGTGGCCGATCGGGGCGGCGCCGTAGTAGATGCCGTCGTAGCGCGGCGCCGGCTCGCCGGTCGCGCCCAGTTCGTCCAGCACCATCTGGATGATGGTGGGCACCATGTACACCCGGTTCACGCGGTGCGCCTTGCTCAGGCGGATCAGGTTGGCCGGGGACGGATCGGCGGTGTGCACCACGGTGGCGCCGGCGATCAGGCCCTTGAGCACGAAGCCGATGCCGGCGATGTGGAAGTTGGGCATGGCCGACAGGATGACGTCGCTGGACATCCAGTCGTCCCACTGGGGCGTGGCGCGGTAGGCGTTGCGAAACAGGCTCAGCGCACCGTGGCTCACCAGTGCGCCCTTGGGCTGGCCGGTGGTGCCGCTGGTGTACATCAGCACCAGCGGATCGTCGAACTTCCAGGGATGCGGCACGGGCTCGGCCCCGGCCGTGCCGATCTGGCCGCGAAGCGATGCGCCCTCGGCCGCTTCGGTGTGCACGCATTCAAGGGAAAACCCCAGAGCCTCGCAGGCCCCTGCGACCAGCGGCGCGAAATCGGCGTCGTGATAAAGGATCCGCGGGCGCGCATCGTCCAGCACGAAGGCCAGCTCGGGCGCCGCATAGCGCCAGTTGTAGCCTGCCACCACGAAGCCGCCGAGCGCGCAGGCAAACAGCACATCGTAGAACAGGTCGCTGTTGCGTCCGAAATAACCGACGCGGTCGCCGGGCTGCAGGCCCCTGGCCTGCCACTGGGCACATAAACGGGCGGCGCCCACGGCAAATTCCGCATAACCGACCTCACGCCCCTCAAAGACCATCGCGACGCGCGCTGAATCGGCCTTGGCCCAGAAGGCCGGCAGTTGCGCGACCCATTGAAGGTCATCTCGGTCGGGAATGGCGGGGCCATCAATGCGCATCTGGCTTCTCCTGTTGCGCCTGTTGCATAAGGTATGCAACACTACCATACAGGGTCCTCGGGTACCCCCGATACAAACCCGAAAGACGCCAGCATGGAGACAAGCACAAACCGGCGTCGCCCTCCAACCAGCAAAGGAAAATAGCATGAACAGCAAACTGGTTCAGCGCATCGGGGCCGCACTGGCCTCGTTCGCCGCCTTCGGCGCGCTCGCCGCCGATCCCGGCGTCACCGCCACCGAGATCAAGCTCGGCCAGACCGCGCCTTACAGCGGCCCGGTGTCGGTCGCGGCCCCGCAGGCTGCGGTGCAGGTGGCCTATTTCAAGATGCTCAACGACAAGGGCGGCATCAACGGCCGCAAGGTCAACCTGATCAGTCTGGATGACGGCTACTCGCCGCCCAAGACGGTGGAAGTCACGCGCAAGCTGGTCGAGCAGGACGAAGTGTTCCTCATCTTCGGCCAGGTCGGCACCGCCACCGCCGCCGCGGTGCAGCCCTATTTGCACGCCAAGGGTGTCCCGCAGCTGCTGGTGTCTACCGGCGCCTCGCGCTTCAACAACCCGAGCAAGTTTCCCCTGACCATCGGCACAGCGGCGTCCTACCGCGGCGAGGCGGTGCTGTTCGGAAAGTACATCCGCCAGAAGATCCCCGGCGCGAAGGTCGGCATCTTCTACCAGAACGACGACCTGGGCCGCGACTACCTCGACGGCATCACCGAGGGCCTGGGCGACCAGGCTGCCGCCACCATCGTCTCCAAGATGGCCGGCGACGTGCAGGCGCCCACCTTCGACTCCGAAGTGCTGCAGCTGCGCTCATCGGGCGCCAACGTGCTCGTCATCGCGGCGACCGCCAAGCCGACGGTGCTGGTCATGCGCAAGGTCCACGACCTGGGCTGGAAGCCTCAAACGCTGCTGACGCTGGCCTCGGCTTCGGTGACCAACGTCATGGAACCATCGGGCGGCGCCGCGAACACGGGCGTGATCACCACCACGGTGTACAAGGATCCGAGCGACACGCGCTGGGCCAATGACCCCGAGTACCTGGAGTACGCAGCCTTCATTGCCAAGTACCTGCCGCAATACAACAAGAACGACCAGTACGCGGTCAGCGGTTACATCGCCGTGCAGGTGATGGCCAAGATCCTGCAGGATGCCGGCAACAACCTCACGCGGGAGAACGTCCGCAAGGTAGCGAGCAACCTCAAGGACTTCCGGCCCAAGATGGCCGGACCGGACGTGTCGTTCACCATCACGCCCAATGACTACGAGATGTTCCGCAAGCTGCAGTTCATGCGCTTCAACGGCAAGAGCTGGGAGCCCTTCCAAGCCGGTTTGAACTGAGTCTTGCGCGGCGACGCCTGTCGCCGCGGCTGCGGCCTATCCCGCCCGCGGCAAGCGCAACCCCGCACGGCTCTCCAGCGCCCGCACCAGATCCATCAGATCCGCGTCCAGCCCCAGCCCGCCTTCACCACACGCCTGCTCGGCCATCTGCAGCGCCGCGCGGCACACCGCCATCGGCACGCCGGTGGCGTCGCTCTCATCCATCGCCAGGCCCATGTCCTTCATCAGCAGCTGCAACTGCGCGCCGAAGGGCTTGCCCTTGAGGATGTACTCGGGCAACCAGATGCGCGTCGTGCCATTGGGCGCCAGCCGGCCGGCGTTGAGCGCGTCCAGCATCACCTTCGGATCGAGCCCCGCCTTGGCGCCGAAGACGAAGGCCTCCAGCGTAGAGACATAGCTCGCGACGATGATCGCGTTGTTCACCAGCTTGAGCGTCTGCGCGGCGCCAGGCGCCTCGCCTGCGAAGGTGATGCTGGGCCCCCAGCAGGCCAGAACAGGGCGCAAGGCGTCGACATCCGATGGCAGGCCCGACACCATCACCGACAGCAGGCCGGCGCGCGCCGCCTCCGGGCCGCCGCTGACCGGGCAGTCGACCAGGCGCACGCCGTGCTGTGCGGCCGATGCGGCCAGTTCGTGCGACAGCGAAGCGCCGGTGGTGCCGGTATTGACGATCAAGCGCATCCGCCGCGCCGGGGCTTGCATCAAGTCACGCACCACCTCCCGCACAACCTCGATGCTGGGCAGCGACAGGAAGACCGTGTCGCAGCCGCAGGCCAGCACGGCCAGCGATGCGGCGCGGTGCAGCCGGCCTTGCGGATCGTTCAAGGCATCGAGTGCCTGCGCCCGGGCGTCAATGGCGTTGACCGCATGGCCGGCGTCGAGCAGGCGCTGGAGCATCGGCAGCCCCATGTTGCCCACACCGGCCCAGCCGAGCGTGAGCGCCTGGACCGGGGCATTGGCATTCGCAGTCATCTCGCCGCCTCCTGGGAATCGTGGAATGGGGCGATCGTCGCCGACACCTGTTCGGGGTGCGGGCGATGCCCGGGTTACGGGGTCAGGGCCTTGCGCAGCTCACGCCGCAGCAGCTTGCCTTGCGCGCTGTACGGCAGGCTGGCCACCAGCCGGATGTCGCGCGGACGCTTGACGCGGCCCAGGCGCTCGAGGGCCCAGGCTTCGATGCGTTCGCGCAGCAGCACCGGGTCGGCCGCCGGGTCGCGCGGCACGACGAAGGCCACCGGCTTTTCGCCGAAGTCGGGATCGGGCGCGCCGATCACAGCCACGTCGGCCACGTCGGGCGACTCCATCAGCGCACCTTCCAGCTCCTGCGGATAGATGTTCACACCGCCGGAGATGATCATGTCGTCGAGCCGGTCGGTGAGGAAAAGATAGCCCTCGGCATCCACGTAGCCCACGTCACCGAAGGTCTGAAAACCCTGGCTGCTGGTGCGCGCGGCGGTCTTGTCGGGTGCGTTGAAGTACTGGAAGGGCGCAATGCCCGAAAAGAAGATGCGTCCGGTCTGGCCCATAGGCAGCTCTTCGTCGTTCTCGCCCAGTACATGCAGCCGGCCCTTGCGTACGCGCCCCACCGAGCCGGGATGCTTGACCCATTCGTGCGAGTCCAGCGCCGTCAGGCCGACGCCCTCGCTGCCGGAGTAGTACTCCTCGAGGATGGGGCCCCACCAGTCGATCATGGCCCGCTTGACCGGCACCGGGCAGGGCGCCGCCGAATGCAAGGCCACGCGATGGTCGGGGGCGCGCAAAGCCCGGCGAACCGCCTCGGGCAAGGCCAGCAGGCGGTTGAACATCGTGGGGACCCACTGCGAGTGCGTGATGCGCTCTCGCTCGACGATGTCCAATGCCTGCTGCGCATCGAATCGCTGCATCACGTACACCGAGCCGCCAGCGGCCAGGAAAGCCAGCCCGAAGCGCAGCGGCGCCGCATGGTACAGCGGTGCGGTGGACAGGTAGCGCGATTCGGAGGTGATGTCGAACATGGCCACCAGGTCCGCCGCAAAGGGCGGGCAGGGCAGGCGCTTTTCCGGCAAGGCGCGCCACACGCCCTTGGGCTTGCCGGTGGTGCCGGAGGTGTACATCATCAGCGCGCCCGAGGCCTCGCCGTCCACCGGCGTTGCCGCGGCCTGCGCCAGCAAGGGCTCGAGGTCGTGGAAGCCCGGCAGCGACCCGCGCACGGACAACCAGCGCGGCCGAGTCGTCACCAGCGAGGGCAGGCGTTCCATGGGCGCGCAGTGCGCGGCATTGACCACCACCACCGAGGCGGTGCAATCCTGGACGACATAGGCGGCATCCTCGGGGGAGCCGGTCGACGGGATCGGTGTGAGGTAAGCGCCGATTCGATAGGCCGCCCAGACCAGGGCGAACGCCACCACGTCGTTGCCCACCACGATGGCCACATGGTCACCGCGCCGAACGCCCTGCGCACGCAGCACATGGGCTATGCGGTTGGACAGCGCCTCCAGCTCGCCATAGGAGGTGTCGACGCCGTCGCAGCGCACCGCCAGCCGCGCCGGGTCGCGCGCTGCCCACAGGCGCAGATCGAGCTCCTGGTGCGCCGACGGGGTCATTCGGCCCCCACGCTCGGCACTGCGTGTCCTTCGCTGCCCCCCCAGGGGGCGCGAGCTTGCTTGAGGCGGCTCGGCGCGGCGCTCATTCGGCCCCCACGCTCGGCACTGCGTGTCCTTCGCTGCCCCCCCCAGGGGGCGCGAGCTTGCTTGAGGCGGCTCGGCGCGGCGCTCATTCGACCTTGATGCCCTTCTTGGCAACGATGGTCTTGATGCGATCGGAGTCGGTGCGCATGGTGTCCATGAGGACCTGCGGCGCCCCGGCGAAGGGCTTGGAGCCCTGGCTACGAAGGCGCGCCACCAGTGCCGGGTCGGTCATGCCCTCTTGCGCTGCGGCCGTGAGCACACGCACCACCGCGGCGGGCGTGCGCGCCGGCGCAAACAAGCCGACCCAGCCCAGAAGGGTGGCATCGCCGAAACCGGCCTCGGCCGCGGTCTGAACATCGGGCATGCCCTCGATGCGCTCGGGATAGAACACGCCCAACGCCTTGACCTGGCCGCTGCGGATGCGCGGCAGGGCGGTGAAGCTGGTGTCGAAGCCGACATCCACGTCTCCGGTGATCACAGCGCCGGCCGATTCGATGCCGCCGCCCTTGTAGGGCACGTGCAGCAAGAAGATGCCGGCCTTGTCCTTGTACAACTCGCCCACAAGATGGGCGCTGGTGCCCACGCCCCAGGTGGAATAGCTCAGTTTGCCCGGCTGGGCCTTGGCCAGCTTGGCCAGTTCCCCCAGGTTGTTGGCCGGGAAGGAAGGCTTGGCCACCAGCACGATGCCGGTATTGAACACCGGCGCCACCGGCACGAAGTCGGTCACCGGATCGAAGTCGGGCTTGTACAGGTGCGGCATGATCGACATCGCATTGCTGCCCAGGAGCAAGGTGTAGCCATCGGCAGGCGACTTGGCCACCAGCGAAGTGCCCACCATGGTGCCGGCGCCTGGCTTGTTCTCGACAATCACTGCCTGGCCGAGCTTGGCGGCCATGCGCTGGGCCAGCAGGCGCGTGACCAGGTCAACCGAGGATCCCGCGCCATAGGGCACGATGATGCGCACCGGACGCGAGGGAAAGGCTTCCTGTGCGGCCAGCGGCGCGGCGGCCAGGGCCAGGGCGGCCGTCAGCACGGCGCGGCGGGAAGTAAGGTCAGTCATTGCAATCTCCTGGGTGTGATGCGCTGTGCGCCGCCATGGCCCCGAGGCCGCTGGCGAAGCTGCGTCGATGGGTATTGTAAGTATGCATATGATGCAAACACCGGTTCACACAGGGCACGCGGGGTCAAGCCGGATCATGCGCGCGCCAGCGAGGTACGCACCGCGCCGCGCTGCAGCTTGCCGGTGGCCGTGCGCGGCAGCTGGTCCACCACCCGCAGCTGGCGCGGCAGCTTGAAGCCGGCGATGCGCTCGCGCGCGAATTCGCGCAGCTCGTCGAGGGTGACGTTCTGGCCGCTGCGCAATTCGATCACGGCGCATACCGCTTCGCCCCAGCGCTCATCCTTGGCGCCCACCACCACCACCTCCTGTACTGCCGGATGCTGGCGCAGGGCCTGCTCGACCTCGACCGGGTAGATGTTCTCGCCGCCGGAGATGATCATGTCGCGCACCCGGTCGGTGAGGAACAGGTAGCCGTCCGCATCGGCGTAACCGCCGTCGCCGGTGCGGTACCAGCCGTCGGGGTCGATCACCTCGGCCGTCGCGCCGGGCTGTTGCCAATAGCCCAGCATCAGCGTGGGCGTGCGCACGTAGATTTCGCCGGGCTGCATGGCCTCGAGTGGGCGGCCCTGCGGGTCGCGGATCTCCATCTCGAAGCCCGGCAGCAGCGCGCCGACCGAGCGCAGGCGCTCGGGCCGGTCGATGCGGTGCTCGGACGGCGGAAAGAAGGTCACCGAGCCGGCCACTTCGGTCATGCCGTAGTACTGCGCAAACATGCAACCGGGGAACAGCGTCTGACAGCGCTGGATCAGCGGCACATCCATGGGCGCGGCGCCATAGAAGATGGTCTTGAGCGGCGGCGCCGGCTCGGTGCCGGCTTCCACCATCTCCACCAGGGTGCGGATCACGGCCGGCACGACGAAGGTGCGCGTCACCGCATGCTTGCGGCTGAGCGCCAGGAGGTTGGCGGGCGAAGGATCGGCGGTCAGGATGCAGGTGACCGACCGCAACAGGCCGATCAGCATCCACGACAGCCCGCCCGAATGGAAATTGGGCATGGCCGACAGCAACACATCGCCACCGTGCCAGTCGGCCCAGTGGGGTGAGCCCACCTCCATCCAGCGCGCGATGGACAGCTTGCGGTGCGTCTCCAGCACACCCTTGGGCTGGCCGGTGGTGCCGCTGGTGTACAGCTGCAGGCAGACCGCATCGGGATTGAACGGCCACGGCGCCGGCCCAGGCCCCTCGAACAGCACCGCGCGCAGGCTCTCGCCCGAGGCGCCTTCGGTCACCAGCAGCCGCGGCGGCCGGGCCAACCGGGCGCAGGCGCTGCGCGCGGCATCGGCAAACTCGGGTGACACCACCAGCACCTGCGACTCGCTGTCGGCGAGCACATGCTCGATCTCGGGGACGGCGAAACGCCAGTTGATCGGCACCAGCACGGCGCCGGCGCGAATGCAGCCGAAGAACACCGGGAACATCAGCTCGCTGTTCTTGCCCAGGTAGGACACGCGCGCGCCCACCGGCAGGTCCTGGGCCCGCAGCCAGCCGGCGAAGCGGTCGCTGGCTTCGTCGAGTTCGCGGTAGGTGAGGGCGCCGGTGTCGCCGACGATGGCCGTGCGGCCCGGATACCGCAGCTCGGCCAGCTTGGGGTAGTCGTTGATGAACACCATGCCGTCCAGCGACAGGGCGGGACCTTGCAAGCGCATTGTCTTGTCTCCTTGAGGGTTTGCGAGCACCCCAGGTCCTGATTTCGCATCTTGGTGCAAAGCGGTTCCCGTGCTCAAATATCGTATTCTTCCATACCAATTGGCGCCATGACACCGAAAAAGCCGGACGCACCGCAAGACCTGGAAGTGCGCCTGTCGCGCACGCGCACGTTGAGCGGCACCGAAACCGACGCCTGGTACGGCCCCGGCCAGGGCGATGGCTTGCACTATGAGCGCGACCTCGGCGACCCGGGCCAGTACCCCTACACCCGCGGCGCCTATGCCCAGATGTACCGCAGCCGGATGTGGTCGCTGCGCGCAATCTGCGGCTACGGCGCGCCGGAGGACACGCGCGAGGCGCTGCAGATGGCGTCCTCGCAGGGCCTCAAGCAGCTGAGCGTGGTGGTGGACCCGCTGACGCAGCAGGGCATCGACCCCGACCACCCGGCCTTCGGCCCCGAGATCGGCCGCGACGGCGCCTCTGTGCCCACGGCGCGCGATGCCGACCGCCTGCTCGAGGGCATCGACCTGTCGCAAACCGACGTGGCCTGGCACAGCGGCCCCATCGCCTACCCGCTGGTGGCGGCGGTGGCGCGGCGCCGCGGCATGGACCTGCGCCAGCTTCAGGGCTCACACATGCCCGACTTGCTGCACCAGAACGTGGCCGGCTGGGGCGAGCGCGTGCTGCCGGTCGACTTCGCCAACCGCATCACCGTCGATTCGATCGAATATGTGGTCAAGCACAGCCCGCGCTGGGCGCTGGGCATGCCGCAGGCGTATGACCTGCGCGAGCGCGGCCTCACGCCAGCCGGCGAGATCGCCGTGGGCATGGCCATCGTGATGGCCACGCTGGAGGGCCTGTCCGCGCGCGGCATGGGCATCGACGACGTGGCGCCCAGCCTGGCCTGGGTGTCGGTGTCGGACATCGACTTCTTCGAGGAGATCGCCAAGTTCCGCGCGCTGCGCCGCTTCTGGGCCCGCACGATGAAGGAACGCTTCGGCGCGCAGGACCCGCGCAGCATGCGCCTTCGCATCGCCTGCCACACCTCGGGGCGCTCGCTGGTCTACAAGCAGCCGCTCAACAACCTG
The DNA here is from genome assembly GCA_040387815.1 of Pseudomonadota bacterium. Taxonomy (GTDB): domain Bacteria; phylum Pseudomonadota; class Gammaproteobacteria; order Burkholderiales; family Burkholderiaceae_C; genus Ramlibacter. The sequence goes on from JAZKDA010000063.1 coordinate 104,263, forward strand.
TCGCGCGTGGCGATCCAGACCGTGGCGGCCCTGCTGGGCGGGGTTCAGTCCCTCGACTGCTGCACCTTCGACGAGCCCATCGGCATTCCCACGCACGAGGCGCGCGAGCTGGCCATCCGCACCCAGCAGATCGTCGCCCACGAGGTCGGCGTGGCGCGCACGGCCGACCCCCTGGGCGGCTCCTGGTACATCGAGTCGCTCACCGACCGCATCGAGCAGGACGCGCGGCAGCACCTGGCCAAGATCGAGGAGATCGGCCTGCTGCGCGCTTTCCGCGAGGGGTACGTGGAGCGCATGGCCGACGAGCAGAACCTGGTCGTCGAGCGCGAGCTCGACCGCGGCGAGCGCGTGGTGATCGGCCTGAACCGCTTCGTGCCCGAGGAAGAGCCCGCGCCCCGGCGCTTCCAGTTCGACATGCGCCGCACCCACGAGCATGTGCAACGCCTGGTGGACCTCAAGCGCACCCGCGACAACACCCTGGTGGCCGAGCACCTGCGGCGCGTGTTCCGCGCGGCCCGCGCCGGCGAGAACGCCCATCCGGCCTGGATCGACGCGCTGGGCGTCGACGCCACCCTGGGCGAGATCTGGGGCACCCTGCGCATGGCCAGCGGCCTGCCCTTCGACGCCTACAACACCGTGCAGGCCCCCTTCTCGCTCGACTGAGCGCACAGGGCAAGGACAAGAATCAAGGAGACGTGATGGCAACCGACAACCCGATCCGCTGCCTGCTGGGCATGGTGGGCACCGACGTGCATTCCAAGGGCATCCGCACCCTGGCGAGCTGGCTGCGCGACGAGGGCGTGGAAGTGATCTACCTGGGCGAGCACAACACCGTGCCCGGCCTGGTGAACGCCCTGGTGCAGGAAGACGCCGACGTGCTGGGGATGAGCTTTTCCTCGGCCGGCTACCTGGACTACGTGGCCCGGGTGCAGGCGCAGATGCGCGAGCGCGGTGTCGCCGACGTGCCGGTGATGGTGGGCGGACAGATCCATCCCGAGGAACACGCCGTGCTGCGCGAGATGGGCGTGGCCGGCATCTTCGGTCCGGGCACGACCAAGGCCGACGTACTGGCCTTCCTGCACGGTCTGCCGCGCCGCAGCGACGGGCTCACCCTGGAGGCGGCAGCACCAGCCACCGACGACGCCGCCTACGTGCGCTCCCGGCGCGCCTATGAACCGGTGGACACCACGCTGGGCGATCTGCTGCGCCGCATGGCCCGCGAGGTGCCCGACCGCGTCGCGCTGAAGATGCTGCGCGACCCCGCCACCGGTGAGCAGCGCAGCTGGACCTACGCACAGGTGCTGCACAAGGCCGAATCGGCGGCGCAGCGGCTGCTGCAACATTTCGCGCCGGGCGAGCATGTCACGCTGTGGGCCGCCAACTGTCCAGAGTGGCTGTTCGTGCAGTTCGGCGCGGCGCTGGCCGGCCTGGTGCTGGTGGCCGTCAGCCCGGCCAGCCGCTCGCACGAGCTCGGCTACGTCCTGCAGCAGTCCGACTCGGTGGGCGTGGTGCATGCGAGGCAGCTGGGCACGGTGGATGCCGCAGCGCTGCTGGCGACGCTGCGGCCGCAGCTGCCGCGCCTGCGCCACACGCAGGTGCTGGAAGACTGGGGCGATTTCCCCGCCCTGCCCGGCCCGGCGCGTGCCCTGCCCGAGGTGAGGCCGCAGCAGGCCGCGATGATCCAGTACACCTCCGGCACCACCGGCAAGCCCAAGGGCGCCATGCTGTCGCACCGCGCGCTGGTCAATGGCACCGGCAGCGTCGAATCGGCCTTCCAGCTGCCGCAGGGCTCGTCCTGGCTGACCACGGTGCCGATGTACACCACCAGCGGCTGTGTGTTCACCACGCTGAGCACGATGTGGAACCGTGGCACGCAGGTGCTGCTGCCCGGCTTCAGCCCCGAGGGGGTGTTCCGCGCCGTCACCGAGGAACGCGTCAACTGGATCCCGCTGGTGCCCACCATGGCCATCGCCGTGCTCGACCACCCGGCACGCGCGGCCTGCGATTTTTCAAGCGTGCAGGTGGTGGTGGCCGGCGGCTCGGCGGTGGCGCCGGCGCTGGTCGAGCGCATCGAGCGCGAACTGGGCGTCGACTTCATGATGATCTTCGGCCAGACCGAAAGCAGCGCCGCGGTCTGCCTGTCGATGCGCCAGGACACCGTGGAGCACCGCACCGCGACCATCGGCTACCCGATCGGCGGCATGGAGGTGCGCATCTGCGACCCCGCCACCGGCCAGACACTGCGTCTGGGCGAAGTGGGCGAGATCTGCATGCGCGGGCCCAGCACCATGCTGGGCTACTACAACATGCCTGAGGCCACCGCCCAGGCGCTGGACGCGCAGGGCTGGCTGCATTCGGGCGACCTGGGCGTGCTGCAGGCCGACGGCTACCCCAAGATCACCGGCCGCCTCAAGGAGATGATCATCCGCGGCGGCAGCAACATCTACCCGCGCGAGCTCGAAGACGTGCTGAGCACCCACCCGGCTGTCGCCGACTGCGCCGCCTTTGGCGTGCCCGACCAGAAATACGGCGAGCTGGTCGCAGTGGCGGTGCGCGCCCGGCCCGGCCAGACAGCGGATGCCGACGCGCTGCGCCAGTGGGTGCGCGAGCGCTGTGCCTCGTACAAGGTTCCCACCCATGTGTGGGTCGTCGAGCAGTTTCCGCTCACGCCCTCGGGCAAGGTGCAGAAGTTCGCTTTGCGCGACCAGTTCCTGGCGCAAACTCGATGAGCGTCCCCGAAGATGCACTGATCGAGGCGCTGGAAGCTGGCGACATGCGCACGGCCGCGCGCCTGATCTCGCGCGCCGAGTCCGGCGACGCGGCCCTGCGGCCGTTGCTCAAGGCGCTCCACGCCCGCGGCGGCCATGCCCGGGTGGTGGGTCTGACCGGGCCGCCGGGCGCCGGCAAGAGCACCCTGGCCGACCAGCTGGTGAGCCACTGGCGGCGTGCCGGGCTGCGCGTGGCAATCTTGGCGGTGGACCCTTCCTCGCCGCTGTCCGGCGGCGCTGTGCTGGGCGACCGCCTGCGCATGGGGCGCCACGATGCGGACACCGGTGTCTTCATCCGCAGCATGGCGGCGCGGGGCATGCTGGGCGGCCTGGCCCGTGCCACGGCCGATGCGCTGATCGTCCTGGACGCAATGCGCTGGGACATCATCCTGCTGGAGACGGTGGGCGTGGGCCAGAGCGAGGTGGACATCCGCCAGCACGCCGCCTGCGTGGTGCTGTTGCAGACGCCGGTGACCGGCGACACGGTCCAGGCGGCCAAGGCCGGTGTGCTCGAGATCGCCGATGTGCTGGCCGTCAACAAGTACGACGCCGAGGGCGGGCCGCGCATGGTCTCGGCCCTGCAGGAAATGCTCGGGCGGCGGCCCGCGCATGGCCAGCCCGGCCAATGGCAGCCGGCCGTGGTGCCCACGGTCGCCACGACCGATACCGGTGTCGATGCGCTGGTGCGCGCCATTGAAGCGCGTTTTGATTTCCTGGCCGCCCACCCGGCGGTGCACCGGGCACTGCGCGCCAGGCAGTTGCAGCGGCTGGCCCTGGCCATGGCTGGCGAGACGCTGGCCCAGCGCCTGCGCAACCGGCTGGGCCCGGGCGGGGCCGACGGCGGACTGCTCGATGAGGTGCTGGCGCGGCGTGAGGAGCCGCAAGCGCTGGTGGCGGCGCTGCTGGGCGCCGACCCCGCCTAAGCGCGAGGACTCAGACCGTTTCGTCGCCGCGCAGCAAACCGCGAATGTTGCGCTTCATCGCGTCCAGCGTGACGGCGGTCACCTCGAGTTGGGCCTCGGGGATGCCGTCGAATACACGCATGTTGAACTTGTGATTGAGCCCGCGCATCTTGGTCACGAGGGCCTTGCTGCGCGGCTCCAGGAAGACGCGGTTGATGCGGCGGTCGCTCTGGTCGGGCTCGCGCCGCACCATGCCCGTCTTCTCCAGGCGGTCGATCAGGCCGCCCATGCCGACCTTACCCAGATCGAGCTCCTCGGCCAGCTGCGATTGCGTCATGCCGTCCTCGCGCGAGAGGTAGGCCAGCACCCACCACTGAGAGCGGGTGATGTTCATGGGCTTGAGGTAGCGGTCGAATGCGCTGCGGCGCATGCGCGAGACGTCGTGGATCAGGAACCCCAGCCGCAGCTCCCAGTCGATGTTGATCGGGGCGGCGGTGCCGGAGCCGGCGTCGCTCTTGCGAGCCGCGGCAACCTTGGGCTTGGGCGCCGCGCGCTTGCGTGGCGGCACCAAGGCCAGGCCGGAGCCTTCCGGGCCGTCAGGTTGTTCGACTCGCTTTGTGGGCTTCTTCTGCATCGATCGTTGAATGGACAAGGACGGGCGAATGGTAACTTTTTCCGGCCTGCACCGACCACTTAACTTACGCTAGTGGTTGATGCACATGCTGAATGTCCATCTTATGGCATCCGTCCTCTATCGCACAGGGGACACTCTCATGGAAACACCCTAGCCGCCCCCGGCGCTCAAAGCTGTACGCGGGCCCCCAACTCGAGCACGCCGTTGGCCGGAATGCCGAAGTAGTCGACGGCCCGGCCGGCATTGCGCGAGAGCGCCTCGAACAGGTTCTGACGCCAGCGCGTCATGGCGGCCGAGGACCGGGGCACGATGGTTTCGCGGCTGAGGAAATAGGACGTGGCGAAGGGATCGATGTCCAGCCCGCTGCGCGCCGCCAGCGTCAGCGCCTCGGGAACGTTGGGCTCCTCCATGAAGCCAAAGTGCAGCTCGACCCGCCAGAACCCCGGTGCGAGCTGCTCCACGCGCAGGCGTTGCGCGGGTGGTACAACCGGCTCTTCCAGGAATCGCACGCTGAGCACGACGTTGCGCGCATGCAGGACCAGGTTGTGCTTCATGTTGTGCAGCAACGCCTGCGGCACCGCGTCGGCGTCCGCCGCCATGAACACCGCCGTGCGGTCCACCCGTGCCACAGCCGATTGCGCGGCGAGCTGCCGCGCAAACTCGTCCAGCGGCAACATGCCGGCCCGCAGGGCGCCGGCGAGCAGTTCGCGCCCGCGCTTCCAGGTCGCCATCACGACCAGCAGCACGGCGCCCAGGACCAGCGGGAACCAGCCGCCGTCGACGACCTTGACCGAACACGAGGCCAGCAGCAGCGCGTCGAGCGCCAGAAAAACGCCGGTGGCTCCGGCGCTGAGCCAGGCCGGGTAGCCCCAGGCCTTGCGCAGCACGAAGTAGGTGAGCACGGTTGTGATCAGCATGGTGGCCGTGACCGCGATGCCGTAGGCCGACGCCATGGCACTGGAGCTGCCGAAGAAAATGCAGGCCAGCACCACGGCGGCCAGCAAGATCCAGTTGACCGCCGGCAGGTAGATCTGGCCACGCTCGGCCTCGGAGGTGTGAACGATCTTCATCCGAGGCAGAAAGCCCAGCTGGATGGCCTGTTGGGTGAGCGAGAAGGCGCCCGAAATCACGGCTTGCGAGGCGATGATGGTCGCGGCCGTGGCCAGCACCACGGCCGGAATCAGCAGGGGCTGTGGAAAGCTCAGGTAGAACGGGTTGACCACCGCCTGCGGCTGGCGCAGCAGCAGGGCGCCCTGGCCGGCGTAGTTCAGGCACAGCGCCGGCAGCACCACCAGCGACCAGGCCAGGCGGATCGGCCGCTTGCCGAAGTGGCCCATGTCCGCATACAGCGCCTCGGCGCCGGTGATGGCCAGCACCACCGCGCCGACGGCCAGGAACAGGCCCCAGCCGCGATCGGCCAGAAAGCGAAAGGCATGGCGCGGATCGACCGCCATCAGGATCTCGGGCGCCTGCGCGATCTGCCAGCCGCCCACCAAGGCCAAGGTGAGGAACCACGCCACGATGATCGGCCCGAAAAAGCGGCCCACCACCGCCGTGCCGCGGCTTTGCAGCGCGAACAGCCCCACCAGCACCCCCACGGACAGCGGCAGCACCCAGGGCTTGAGCGCCGGCGCGACGATCTCCAACCCTTCAACCGCTGACAGCACCGAGATGG
>JAZKDA010000063.1:110251-111611 GCA_040387815.1 Pseudomonadota bacterium
GCCCCCAGCAACAGCAAACGCCCGCGCAGACGCGGCCGGTCGGCCACCGTGCGCGAGGCCAGCGCCAGCAGGGCCATGATGCCGCCCTCGCCCTGGTTGTCGGCCCGGGTGATCAGGGTCACGTACTTGAGGGTGACCACCAGCATCAGCGCCCAGAACACCACCGAGACAGCGCCCACGATGGTGTCGTGGTTCAGCGGGACGCCGGTGGAGGGACCGAAGATGCTCTTGATGGTGTAGAGCGGGCTGGTGCCGATGTCGCCGTAGACGATGCCCAGCGCGGCCAGCGCCACGGCGGTGGTAGCGGGACGCCGGCCGGCGTGGCCGGTGGAAGCTGAAATCATGGCCGGATGCGTGAAGTGATCAGGCCTCGTTTTTCCCCCCGGCCGGATAAAAACCGCATAAACGACGCACGACAGCGCCGAGCCGCCTCATTCGTCCGCCAGGCGGTAGCCGATGCCCAGTTCGGTGAGAAGGTAACGTGGCTGGCCCGGATCGGTTTCGAGCTTGGCGCGCAGGTGGCCCATGTAGATGCGCAGGTAATGCAGCTGGTCGACCTGCTCGGGCCCCCACACCTGGGCGAGCAGCTGCCTGTGCGTGAGCACCTTGCCGGGCTTGCGGGCCAGCGCCGACAGCAGCGCCAGCTCGCGCGGCGAGAGCTTCACGCGCTGGCCGGCCAGGCGAACCTCCTGCGCCTCGCGGTCTATTTCGAGCGCGCCGACCCGCAGCACCGCGGCCGCCATTGGCGGCGTTACGGCCCGCCGCAGCATGGCGCGCACCCGGGCCAGCAGTTCGCCAGCGCTGAAGGGTTTGGTGAGGTAGTCGTCGGCGCCGGCGTCGAGCGCGTCGATCTTGTTCGCCTCGGTCGAACGGGCCGACAGAACGAGCACCGGCACGCCCTGCCCCCGGCCTCGCAGCTCGCGCACCAGGTCCACGCCGTCGCCATCGGGCAGCCCCAGGTCGAGCACCACGAGGGCGCAAGGCGCGCGCGCGAGCTCGGCGCGGGCCTGGGCCAGCGTGCCGGCGGCGCGCGGCTGCAGGCCGGCCGCACTCAGGCTGGCGCACAGGAACTGCGAGATGGCGGATTCGTCCTCGACCACCAGGACAGCGGCGGGCTCGGTCATGGTTCCTCCGTGGGCTGCGCACCCACCGGCAGGTCGATCCGAAACTGCGCACCGGGATGCTCACGCCGCGCCTCGATGCGCCCACCGTGCAGGCGGGCCGCCAGGGCGCAGATCGCCAGCCCGAGCCCGGCGCCGCCGGCGCGCGATGCGGCGCCGCCGCGCCAGCGCTCGAACAGCTGCGAAGGATCGCCCTCTGGCAGGCCGGCGCCGTCGTCGCGCACGGCGATGAAGAGGCC
>JAZKDA010000063.1:111621-133765 GCA_040387815.1 Pseudomonadota bacterium
CGTCTCGGCTGCGGCCCGCCTGCACGACCACCTTCACGCCCGCGCCGCCATGTCGCACGGCATTGTCGACCAGATTGGCCACCGCCTGCGCCAGCAGGCCGGCCTCGGCCTCCAGCAACGGCAGGCCGGGCGGACACCGCAGCCGCACCGCAACGCCCGGCCAGCGCCGGCGCACGCGCGTGACGGCGGCGCCCAGGATGTCCTCGACCGACTCCCACTGCTTGCGCAGTTGGGCCTGGGGCTGCGCCAGGCGCGCGGTCTGCAGCACGTCGTCGGCCATGAAGGCCAGGTCCAGCGCCTCCTCTTCGAGGTTGGCCAGCAGGCGCTCGCGTTGCGGCGCGGACATGGCCGCGCCCTGCGCGCGCAGGGCACTGGCACTGCCGACCAGCGCCGCCAGCGGTGTGCGCAGATCGTGCGACAGCGAGGCCAGCAAGGTGTTGCGTGCAGCCTCGGCGCTGGCGACGTCTTCGGCCTCGCGGGCGCGGTGCGCCGCACGCTCGCGCTCGATGGCGGCGCCTGCCTGCGCCGCCAGATCCTGCCAGTGGACCAGCTCGTCGTCCCGCGGCCGCTTCGAGTCGGCAAACAGCAGTTGCACGGCGCCCGTGGCGTTGCGACGCGCGAACGGCGCACACCACAGCGCCAGCTCCGGCCAGTCGACACACCCGCGTCCGGCGGGGCGGCCGTTGTCCACCACCCAGCGCGCGGCACGCTCGTGAAAGGCGCCACTGGGGCGATCAGTCCACCGGACCAGCGCGCCGTCGGCTTGCACCAGATACACCGCGCAGGCAAGCCCGCTGACGCGCTCGAAGAAGCTGGCGGTGTCCACCGCCATGCGCTCGGCCCCGTTCGCGGCGGCCAGCCGTTCGGCCAGCTCGCGCGCGCTTGCCGCGCGTGCGCTGGCACGCTCGGCTTCTTCACCGCGTTGGCGCAGTCTTGCCACCATCGCACCCAGGCCCAAGGCCAGGGCCAGCAGCACAGACAGGATCCACCAGTACTCGGCGCCGTCAATCCGCAGGGAATGACGAGGCGGAACGAAGAAGAAGTTCAGGGCGCTCACGCTCAGCAACGCGCAGACGGCGGACTGCCGCGCGGGCAGGGTCAACGCACTGGCCACCACGGCGATCAGATAGACCATTGCCAGGCCGGCGATGGAAAACACCTCGTCCAGGGCCAGCGCAGCCCCCGTCGCGAGGGCGGGTGCCGCCAGCGCCAACACCCAGGCCCACACCGGGGCCAGGGAGGCGGAAGGACGGGACGCGACGCGCACGACCCAATGGTACGTGGGCCGATGGGGCCCGCGCGCCGATTGACTTCGCGCCCGGCCCGCCCACACTGTCGGACTTCGGGGCGGATCGTCCCGCCCACCAGGACACCCCGTGACCGATCGCACGCCCGCACCCGCCCCACCGCCTGGCCACGCCACCGGCCGCCGAGTCCTTTTGGCCGGGGCCACCGGCCTGGTCGGCCGCGAACTCCTGCAAGGGCTGCTGGCCGATCCCCGCGTTGCCTTGGTGCACGCGTTGGCGCGGCGCCCGCTCGATATGAGCCACGCCCGACTGCAAGTCCACCTCGTCGATTTCCGCGCACTGCCGCAGCTGCCTCCCCTGGACGAGGCTTACCTGGCCTTGGGCACCACGATCAAGATCGCCGGCAGCCAGCCGGCCTTCCGGGCGGTCGACTTCGACGCCAACCTGGCGGTGGCCCGCGCCGCACTGGCCGCGGGCGCGCGCCGGTTGGGGCTGGTCAGCGCAATGGGCGCCGATGCCCGATCGCGCGTGTTCTACAGCCGGGTCAAGGGCGAGCTGGAAGCGGCCCTGGCCGCCCTGGAACCGCTGGACGCGCTGGTGATCGCGCGGCCGTCGATGTTGCATGGCGACCGCGCGCGCCTGGGGCAGCCGGCGCGCCCCGGCGAGCGCTGGGGCCTGCGCGTGAGCCAACTCCTGGGTCCGCTGATTCCTGCCCACTACCGCGCCATCGCCGCGCGCGACGTCGCCCGTGCGCTGCTGGCGAGGGTGCCGGTGGCGCGCGGCCGTGAGCAGCTGTTGTCGGGTGACATGCAGCCCCGCCTGAAGCGTCACCAGACGTAACCCTACTGCCGATGAGCTAACCAGCGCTTCAGCGCGGACGCCACAGTCCTGGTGCTACCGCAAGCGGCTGCGGCGTGGGCGGGCCGCCTCCTGCTGAGGCAAGTCCCGACGCTGGCTCAGCCATATCGCGCTTTGATCGCCGCGCTGTTCGACAGCCCTCACGGCTGAGCGCGCGCTTGCGAAAAACGTCACGTCTTCCCCTCCTAGCTCATCGTTACTTCCTGTAGAGAAGTCCTACAGGCGTGTCGGACAAGACCTACTAAATTTGCGTCTCCTGCTGAGCCAAGGGCCGGCCACCGGCCCTGCTTTCGCACTCTTTTCAACGGACACCCGTGCGTGCGCCTCCGGGCGATTCGCAGCGTGTCGCCCCTTGAAGTGCTTGCCATGCAAAGACGCCTGTTTCTCCTCTCGACCACCGCCGGTGCGCTGGGCGCCCTGACCGCCTGCGGCGGTGGCGGTGGTGGCCCCGCCGAATCAAGCGCCAACAGCACCCTTGTCGTGACCGAAAGCTCCGCTGCCGTGACACCTGTGGGTGGCGACACCTCAGAGCCCGCCACGAGCACCGACACGGCCTCCGCCCTGCCCGCCAAGGTGCTCGCCTGCTACTACACCACCTGGGACACCAGCCGCTACGACCTCACCGACGTGCCGACGGATTTCAACGTCATCTATCTCTTCCATTCCAAGCCCAAGGGCACGCCGGTCAACGGCAGCTACAACAATGTCGGCGACGGCTCGTTCTACTTCGAGCACCACAGCACCGTCACCGCCGCGCAGGTGCAGGCCTGCCGCCAACGCGGTCAGCGGGTGATCCTCACGGTGGGCGGCGCCGGCGCCGGCTATGCCTGGGACAACCGGACCAAGTCGCGCAACTTCGTGGCCTCGTTCCAGGGCATGTACGCGCGCCTTGGCGGGGTCGACGGCATCGATTTCAACAACTACGAGGCCACCATCCTCAACACCGCCAACGTCGCGGCCGTCACGGCCGAGATGATCTGGATCGCGCAGCAGCTGCGCGCCCTGTACGGCGCCGACTTCGCGATCACCTCGCCGCCACAGCCCAACGACCCCAACCAGCAAAGCCTGATGGCGGGTCTGGCCCGGGCCGGCGTGCTGGACTGGGCCGGCCCGCAGTTCTACGACTGGACCGGCTTCAACGCCTCCGGCTACATCACCGGACGCATGAACACCTGGGTGAGCCTGGTCGGCGGTGACGCGAGCCGCACGTTGGTGGGCCTGTCGGCCAACTACAGCAACGGCCCCTCGCTGGCCGATTGCGTGCGCGAGTGGAATGCGGTCAAGGCGGCCCACCCCGAGATTCGCGGCATGTTCTGCTGGAGCGCGCAAACCAACCTGGCCGGCGGCCATGGCTGGGGTTCGACCATGAAGAAGCTGCTGTAGGCACAGGACGCGCTCGGCCGCCACAACGACGAGGCTGGCCCGGACACGCCCCTTCTGGTCGAAGTGAAGGCTGGCGCGCCACGCGGCAGGCGAGGGGCGGCCGGCAAAGCGCGGCACAATGCATGCTTGATGAGTCCGACTTCCGACATCCCGCGTCGAAAGCGCCTGCCGCGCGACGAGCGCATCACGCGCATCATCTCCGTGACCCGCGATCTGCTGGCCGAAAAGGGCTACGACCGCCTGCTCACCACCGAGATCGCCGAACGCTGCGGCCTGTCGGAAGCGGCGATCTACAAGTACTTCGACAGCAAGCGAGACCTGCTGATCCAGGTCGCGGAAAAGTGGTACGAGGAAATGCTCGCCGAGGACCACCGCAGCGTCGAGGGCATGAGTGCCTTCGAGGCGCTGCGCCATGTGATCTGGCGTCACTTCGCCATTGTCAAGCGTCATCGGGAACTCACCCGATTCATGCTGATGGATTTGCGGCCCGACCCGAATTACCGGTCCATGCCGATCTACCAGCTCAATCGCAAGCTGCTGTCGCAGGTGCCCGAGGTGCTGCGCACCTATATCGACACCGGCGATCTGCGCAGCGACATCGCGCTGGGCGTGATCCGCGACATGATCTTCGGCGCCATCGAACACCAGACCTGGGCTTACCTGCGCCACGAAGGTGACTTCTCGATCGAGGATTCGACCAACACCATTGCGCGCCTGCTGTACGAGGGCCTGAGGACCGATCAGGCTCCGGCGACCAGCGCCACGCCCGCCGCCTCCACGGAGCTCGCGCCGGCCATCGGCCGCCTGGAGCGGCTGGCCGAGCGGCTCGAGCGGCAGATCGCCGCGACGCAGCCAGCGCAGGCCGAGGCCAAGGCGAGCAAGCCGCGACCGAAGAACGCTTAGTCGCGCCGCCCGCCGCCCTCGAACGGCGCATACACATGCTTGGCCACCAGCAGGCGCTGGATCTGATTGGTGCCCTCCCAGATCTGCGACACCTTGGCGTCGCGCATCATCCGCTCCACCGCGTAGTCCTTCATGTAGCCGTAGCCCCCGTGCAGTTGCACCGCATCGGTGGTCACGCGCATCGCGGTGTCCGAGCAGAAGGTCTTGGCCATGGACGCAAAGGCGCGGGCCCGGTCGTCGTTGGCTTCGCCGGCGATCTCCACCGTGCGGTACAGCAGCGTGCGCGCCGCCTCGATCTGGATGGCCATGTCGGCCACCATGCCGCGCACCATCTGGAACCGCGAGACACGGGTGCCGAACTGGTCTCGGTTGGCGGTATAGGCCACCGCTTCGTCGAGCGCACCCTGGGCCAGCCCCAGCGCTTGCGCCGACACCAGTGGCCGGGTGTAGGTCAGCACTTCCATCATGTACTGGTGGCCGCGCTCGGGTTCGCCCACCACGCGATCGAGGGGGATCACGCAGTCGTCGAAGTGGATGTCGCCGGTGGGGCTGCCGCGCATGCCCATCTTGCGCTCGTGGCGGCCGATGGAAAAGCCCGCATCGTCCTTGTGCACCATGAACACGCCGAAGGCCTGCTGGTCCGCCAGCCGCGCCAGCACCGCATACCAGTCGGACCAGCCCACATTGGAGATGAAGCGCTTCTGGCCGTTCAGCCGCCAGCCGTCCTGCACGCGCTCGGCCTGGGTGCGGATGCTGCGCAGGTCGGAGCCGCCGCCCGGCTCGGTCAGGCAGAAGCTGGCGCCGGCCTGCCCGGCCGCGACCCGCGGCACCACCTGTTGCTGCAAACCCTCCGATCCGAACCACACCAGCGGCGTAAGGGCCGCCCACGGGATGAACATCACCAATGAGGAGGAGCCGCAGACGCGCGCCACCTCCTCGACGGCCAACACCTGCGACATCAGGTCGCCGTCGCCGCCGCCCAGGCGTTCGGGAAACGGCAGGCCATTGAGGCCCATGCTGCGGAACGCATCGATGGACGCCACCGGCAGCCGCGCCTCCTCGTCCACCGAGAAGGCGTGCGGCTTGATCCGTTGCTCGGCCAGCCGTCGCAGCTGGGACCGGAAGGCCTCCAACTCGGGCGTCGGCGTCGTCACCGGCCGGTCCCCGCTCAGGAGATCTTGACCGGCACGAAGCGTTTGCCGGCCGCGTCGATCTTGAGCAGCACGCCGGCCGGCGCCGAGAGCCGGATGCCGGGGCCGTAGGTGACCGGTGCGCCCACGCCAGCGGCGAAGTTGCGCGTCTTTTCCATGTTGGATGCCACGCAGTCACGCGTGACGGCCTTGCCGCACTTGGCAATGGCATCGGCCATCACCTTCATGCTGATGAAGCCCAGCATGGTGTAGCGGTTGGCCTTGGGCTGGTCGTCCTTGGGCACATAGCGCTCGACCAGGCGGAGGAAGGGGCCCGAGGCTTCGCGGTCGGTGATGGCCGGCACGAAGTCGTAGATGTACATGCCGTCGCCCTCGGCACCGGCCAGGTCGATCATGGGCGGGGTGTGGTCGGTCCACAGGCCCGCGAACTTCACGTTCATGCCCTGCTTCTTGGCTTCCTTGATGATGGCCGCGTTGATCGCCGGCAGGCCGCCCAGGTGCAGCGCGGTGGCCCCCGCCGCCTTGATGCGCAGGATCTCGGCGGAAAAATCCATCTGCCGCGGCTTGAAGCGCAGCTTGAGCAGCGAGTTCAGGCCCAGTTCCTTGACGGCCTTGTCGTAGCCGGCCTCGCGCGGCGCGCCCGACTCGTCGTCCTGCACCAGCGAGACCCACTTCTCACCGGGGTGCAGCTTGTTGACCGCGCGCATCATCTCGGAGGCGCCCTGCTCGTAGTCGAGGCCGACGCCGAACACCGGCCGGTTGGCCGCGTAATGGGCCGGCGTGGTGACCGCCGGGTTGATGGTGGGGAACTTGTTCTTCTCGATCGCCGGCATCATGGCCATGCCATGCGAGCCGCCCGAGATGCCCACCAGCGCGAACACCTTGTGCACGTCGATCAGCTTCTGCAGGGCCTGCACCGAGTTGGCCGGCACGTACTGGTCGTCTTCGACCACCAGCTTGATCTTGCGGCCGTTGATGCCGCCGGCCGCGTTGATTTCCTCGGCGCCCAGACGCAGGCCCATGGTGATGGTGTAGCCCAACTGCCCGGCCGGGCCGGTGTAGGGGTAGACCGCGCCGATGGCGATCTCCGTGTCGGTCACGCCCGTGTCGGACGCCTGCGCCCAGGCCAGGCCGCAAGTGAGCGCCGCGGCGGCGGCAACCAGCTTGATCGTCATCTTCATCATGGTGTTCACCTCTTGTCTCGTCTCGTTGTGGTCGACTCTTGCAGGCCAGTCTCCGGGGCCTTGTGACGACGCTCCCCCGGCTGGGCGTGAGCGTCGATCCATCGTGCGCTCAGGTGGGTTTTCGGCTGTAGGGCCACTCCGACCAGAAACACTTGATGTGATTCCAGCGCGCCGTCATGCCGTCGGGTTCGAACCGCAGGAACAGCATGATGATCAATGCATAGATGACGCCCTTGAGCTCGGGCAGGTTGCCGGAGGACAGGTTCTGCATCGACCCCCCCATCAGCGACAGCAGGCGTGCGCTGATCTCGGGCAGCAAGGTGATGAGGATCGCGCCCAGCACGGCGCCGCGTACGCTGCCCAGCCCGCCAACGATGATCATGGCCAGCACCTCGATACTGGCAATGAGCGCAAAGCTGTCGATGTTGAGATAGCGCAGTTGCAGCGCGAACACCGAGCCGGCGATGCCCGTGATGAAGGCGCTGACCGTGAAGGCCAGCAGCTTGTACACGCGCACATTGATGCCCATCAGGCTGGCGGCGATGTCGTAGTCGCGGATGGCGTTCCAGGCCCGGCCGACGCGGCTGCGCAGCAGGTTCAGCGCGGCCAGCACCGTGACCACGGCCACACCCAGTGCCAGGTAGTAGACGGCGGTGCCCGATTCGAACAGCGCCGGCCGCGCCACCGACTTGCCGGACGATCCGCCGGTGAGGCTGGAGGTCTCGACGATCAGCGTGGTGGTGATGATGGAAAACGCCAGCGTGGTGATCGCCAGGTACAGGCCCTTCAGGCGCAGCGAGGGCACGCCCACCACCAGGCTGACCACGGCCGAAAGCAAGCCGCTGGCCAGCATGGCCGCCGGCAGCGGCCAGTGGTAGTCGGTCAGCAAGATGCCGCAGGTGTAGGCGCCCAGCGCCAGGAAGCCGGCATGGCCCAGGGAGATCAGGCCCGCCGAACCGGTGACCAGGTTCAGGCCGACGGCGCCGGTGGTGGCGATGAGGATGGCCACGCCGATGTTCACCACGTAGGCGGGCGCCACCTGCGGCAGCAGCAGCAGCGCAAGCATCAGCAGCGCGTACCAGGCCCAGCCGTCCCGGTGAGGCATCAGCGCATTGAGCTGCGCGGTCGATTCCTTGAATGTGCGTGTGCGCATGCTGTCAGACCCTCTCGATGTCTTTCTCGCCGAACAGGCCGTGCGGACGCACCATCAGCACGACCAGGATGACGGCGAAGGTGGCGACTTCCTTGAAACCCGAACCGATGTAGCCACCCGCCAGGTTCTCGATCACGCCGATCACCAGGCCGCCGAGCGCGGCGCCCAGCACCGAATCGAGCCCGCCGAGGATGGCCGCGGGGAACGAGGCGATGCCCACATGGCCCATGTCCAGGCCCACGTGGTAGATGTTGGCGAACAGCAGGCCCGACAGCCCCGCCAGCAGCGCCGAGATCACCCAGCCCACCCGGTACAGCTTGCGGATCGACAGGCCCATGAGCATGGTCACCGTCGGGTCGGCGGCGCTGGCGCGCATCGCGATGCCCAGCATGGAAAAGCGCAGGAAGGCCCAGATGCTCACGCAGGCCGTGACATACACCGCCACCAGCACCAGCTGGGCCGGCTGGAAGTTCGCGCCCAGCAGGCTGACGGACGTCGCCGTCACGCCGGGCATGCGCATCGGATCGGACCCCCACACCAGGCCGATGATCGAGCGCAGCAGCACCGCCAGTGCGATGGTCATCATCACGATGGAGAACACCGGCTGGCCCAGCATCGGCCGCACGATCAGGCGCTCGATCAGGCCGGCGATCAGCACCGACGCCAGCAGTACGCCGGCGATCACCAGCGGCTGGTTGCCATCGGTGCGCACCGCGATCGAATAACCCACGAAGGCCGTGAGCATCATCACCTCGCCCTGGGCGAAGTTGAGCACGCGGCTGACCTTGTAGATGATGGCAAAACCCATGGCGACCAGGCCGTAGAGCGTGCCGACCACCAAGCCCGAGATGACCAGGCTGTTGAAGAAACTCATGTCGCGGCCTCCCCGTAGATACCGGCGATTTCGGTGGCGAACTTGCGCTCGATGGCGGCGCGCTTGACCTTCTGCGTGGCGGTGAGCTCGCCGTCGTCCTGGTCGAGTTCCTTGTTCAGGATGACGAACTTGCGCACGTTCTCCACCCGCGCCAGGCGCTGGTTGACGCGGTCGACCTCGGCCGAAATCAGCTGGTAGACCTCGGGCAGGGCCGCGAGCGACCGGTAGTTGGTGTAGGGCAGGCGCTGCTCCTGGGCCCACTTGCCCACCACCTCAGGGTCGATCTGGATCAGCGCCGAGACAAAATGCCGCGCCTCGCCCAGGATGATGGCCTCGCGGATGTAGGGCGACTCGCGCAGCCCGTTCTCGATTTCCGAGGGCGCGATGTTCTTGCCGCCGCTGGTGATGATGATGGCCTTCTTGCGGTCGATGATGCGGATCTCGCCGCCGGCCGCCGGCTCGGCGATGTCGCCGGTGTGCAGCCAGCCGTCGGTGTCGAGCACCTCGGCGGTGGCCTTGTCGTCGAACAGGTAGCCGGCGTAGACGGTGGGGCCACGCAGCAGCACCTCGCCGTCGGGCGCGAGGCGATACTCGATGCCGTCGATGGGCGGCCCGGCGCCGCCGTGCACGCGCCGGCCGGGGTACTGGGCAAAGTTGATGCCGCCGCCCTCGGTCAGGCCGTAGACCTGGTAGACCGGCAGGCCCAGCACCTCGAAAAAGCGCAGCGTCTCGGGCGAGACCGAGGCGCCGCCGCAGACCCGCACCAGCGAATGGTTCAGGCCCATGTGGCGCACCGCGCTGCGAAAGATCAGCAGACTGAACACCCAGTGTTCCAGCCGCTCCAGCCAGCCGGGCTGGGCGCCGGTCTCCTGGCGCCGCGCCAGCCGCGCATAAGAGCGCTCGAACACGAACTCGAACAGTTTGCGCTGGTACCAGCGCGCCTCTTTCAGGCGCGTGAGTGCGTTCAGGCGGTGCTTTTCCCAGGTGCGCGGCATGCCCAGGAACATGGTGGGGCCGATCTCGCAGATGTTCTGCGGCACGGTGTCGATGGATTCGGCGAAGTTCACCACGCCGCCGGTGCGAAGGTGCATGGTGATCGAGCAGATGCGCTCGGCCACGTGACACAGCGGCAGGTAGCACAAGGCCTCGTAGTTGCTCTTGTTCAGACCGTAGATGCGTGCCAGCGCGTCGGCCGAATGCAGCAGGTTGACCGGCCGAAGCTGGGCGCCCTTGGGGGCACCGGTGGTGCCCGAGGTGTAGACGATCACGCTGATGTCGTCGGGGCCGACGCCGGCCAGCGCCCGCTCCCACCAGGCTTCGAGTTCGGCGCGCGGCATGTCGTCGGACAGCGCCGCCACATCGGCGAAGGACAGGATGCGCGGGTCGGCGTAATGGCTCATGCCCTTCATGTCGACGCCGATCAGGCGCTCGACCAGCGGCAGCCCGCCTTCTTCCTCGCACGCGCGCAGGGCCTTGTCCATCTGCTCCTGGTCGCCGCAGACCACGAAACGTGACTGCGAGTGGCGCACGATGTACTGCAGTTCGACCCAGGAGTTGGTCGGATAGATGCCGATCGACACGCCGCCCAGGCCCTGCACCGCGATGTCGGCGTAGATCCACTCGGGCGTATCCTCGCCGGCGATGCAGAAGCGGTCGCCCCGGCGAAAACCCAGCACTTGCAGGCCACGTGCGAAGCGCATGACCTTTTCTTCGTAGTCGGCCCAGGTGATGCGACGCCATACGCCACGCACCTTCTCGCGCATGGCGAGGTCCTTGGCCTGTGTGCGGGCCCGCAAGCGCAGCAGCTGCGGCAGCGTGGTGCGAACCATGTCCATCGAAGCGTCCTTCATTGCGGGGCTCATGACGACGAGGTCCCCAGGTAGGCGTCGATCACCAGCGGGTTGGCGGCGATCTGCGCCGGTGTGCCGGAGGCGATGAGGCGGCCGAAATTGAGCACATGCACAGCGTCGGAGATGTCCATCACCACGTCCATGTCGTGCTCGATCATCAGCACGGTGGTGCCCAGAGCCTCGCGGATGTCGAGCACGAAGCGGGCGATGTCTTCGGTTTCTTCGAGGTTCATGCCCGACACCATTTCGTCAAGCAGCAGCAGGCGCGGACGGATGGCCAGAGCGCGACCCAGTTCCACCCGCTTTTGCAGGCCGTACGACAGCTTGTCGACGCTCTGATCGCGCAAGTCCTCGATCTCCAGGAACTCGATGATGCGCTCGACCTCGTCACGCGCCTCGCGCTCTTCGCGCGCGGTGCGCCCCAGGTAGAACGCGCCGCCCAGCACACCGGACTTCAGGCGCGAATGCACGCCCACGAGCAGGTTCTGCACCACCGTTGCATGGCGAAACAGCGCCAGGTTCTGGAAGGTGCGGCCGATGCCCAGCGCCGCCAGGTGGTGCGGGCGGCGCTTGAGGAGGTCGTGCCCGTCGAACGTGATGCTGCCGGCGTTGGCCTCGTACAGGCGGCAGATCATGTTGAAGAAGGTGGTCTTGCCGGCGCCGTTGGGGCCAATGATGCTCACGATGGTGCCGGGGGCGACATCGATGGAGACGTCGGCCACCGCGTGCACGCCGCCGAAGGACTTGGACAGGCCGCGGATCGACAGCAGCGGTGCGCCGTCGGACTGCGGGTTGGCCTGGGGGCTTGGCCGCGCTCGCAACGCGGCCAGATCGCCCGGGTGCACGGACGACGCAGCCATGCGTGGCGCCACGGCGAGGGAGGTGGAATCAGTCATGACAGCCACCTCTTGCGGCGCCGGTAGTGCTTGACATCGCGCATGGACCGGCGCGTCTCGGTGCTGCTCATGCCCAGGTAGAACTCCTGGATCTCGCGGCTGCCCTCCAGCACCTGCGAGGTGCCGTCGAACACCACGCGGCCGCGCTCGAGCACATAGCCGTAATCGGCCACCGACAGTGCCAGCCGCGCGTTCTGCTCGACCAGCAGGATGCCGATGCCGTGCTCGTCGCGCAGGCGCACCAGCGTCTGGAAGATCTGCTCGACGATCTTGGGCGCCAGGCCCAGCGAAGGCTCGTCCAGCATCAGCAGCGAAGGCTGCGACATCAGCGCACGGCCGATGGCCACCATCTGCTGCTGCCCGCCCGACAGGTAACCGGCGATCCGCTGGCGATGGTCCACCAGATCGGGAAACACGGCGTACACCCGCTCGAGCGCCTGCTGCCGCTCGGCGCGCGAGCGGGTGGCCCCGCCCATCACCAGGTTCTCTTCGACCGTGAGGTTGATGAACAGGCGCCGGCCTTCGGGCACGTGAACGATGCCGGCGCGCACGATCTCGGGCGAGCTCGCGGCCGACAGGTCGCGCCCGTCGAGCGTGATGGCGCCCGCCACCAGTGCGCCTTTTTCGGGTTTGAGGATGCCGGAGACCGCCTTGAGCAGCGTGGACTTGCCAGCACCGTTGCTGCCCAGGATGGTGACGATCCGGCCGCTTTCGACCTGGAAAGAGACATCGCGCACCGCTTCGATGACGGTGTCGTAGTAGATCTGCGCGTTCGTGACTTTCAGTTCAGCCATGGCGAGGATGTGCGCTCTGTTGAAGGGGAAACTCGGCGACCCGGCGAAAAACGCGGGGGCTGCGCGACGTCGGTAAATATGACTCACATCAAGCCATTTCCTGTTTAGGGAAAACCACTATGCTCAAGTAAAATACGCCCCACTTCCATAAGTGAGCCGCACTTCCTATACTTGACAAAACCAGCGACCGGCCGTGATACGGCAAGCGTACCTGTTGCGCTTGCCCGGCCCATCGCCGCCAGCCCGCATTTCCAGGAGATCGCCCCGTGAATCCCATCCTCGAGCAACTCGCGGCCGCCGACGCGGACCCGACGGGCACCGCCCGCGCCTGGATCCAGCGGGCGCATGGTCATCGACATCGGCGGGCAGGACAGCAAGGTCATCGCGGTGGATGACACCGGCCGGGTGACCCAGTTCGAGATGAACGACCAGAAGGTGCAAGACGAGGCCCAGGCCATCGAGGCCGGCGGCATGCCGTGTGCGCCGGCTTGCGCACAGAAACAGACCGAGCAGCCCGTCACGTTCCAAGCTGGCGCGACGCAGGCATGATCCCCCCATTCTTTCATTCAAGGACACCCAGACCATGGCAGGACCACTTACCGGCGTGCGCGTGATCGAAATGGCGGGCATGGGCCCCGGCCCGTTCTGCGGCATGCTGCTGGCGGACATGGGCGCCGACGTGGTGCGCATCGAACGCCTGGCCGCCACCGACCGCGGCATCGACTTTCCACCTCAGTTCGACCTGCTCAATCGCAACAAGCGCTCGCTGGCGATCGACCTCAAGTCCGAAGCCGGCCGCGCGGGGGTGCTACGGCTTGCGGCCAAGGCCGACATGTTGATCGAGGGCTTTCGCCCCGGCGTGATGGAGCGCCTGGGGCTCGGACCGACGGACTGCCTGTCGGCCTCGCCCGCCCTGGTCTACGGCCGCATCACCGGCTGGGGCCAGGATGGCCCCTTGGCCCAGGCCGCCGGCCACGACCTGAACTACATCGCCCTGGCCGGCGCACTCGATTCCATCGGCCCGGCCGGCGGCAAACCCAGTGTGCCGCTGAACGTGATCGGCGACTTCGGCGGCGGCGCGCTGTACCTGGCCATGGGCCTGCTGGCGGCCATGACCGAGGCGCGCACATCCGGCAAGGGCCAGGTGGTGGACTGCGCCATGGTCGACGGCGTGGCCAGCCTGATGACCATGCAATACGCCTTGCAGCAGATGGGCCAGTGGAGCCGCCCGCGCGGCGAGAATCTGCTCGATGGCGGGGCGCCGTTCTATGACGTGTATCGCACAGCCGATGGCCTGTATGTCTCGGTGGCGCCGGTGGAACGGCGCTTCTACGAGGAACTGCTTGAACGAATCGGGCTGGCGGGCGAGGCGCTACCCAAGCAGAACGATTCGAAAGGCTGGTCAATCTTGCGCGAGCGCATTGCTCAGGTCTTCGCGACGCGAACCCGGGCCGAATGGGATGCGCTGCTGGAAGGCACCGATGCCTGCTACGCGCCAGTGTTGAACCTGCACGAAGCGGCGGCGCATCCGCACAGCCAGGCGCGTGGCGTGTATGCCAAGGTCGATGGCGTGCTGCAACCCAACCCGGCACCGCGCTTTGGCCGCACGCCGTCCGAGCTGCGGCGCGGTGCGCCCAAACCGGGGGCGGATTCGGCGGCGGTGCTGGCCGATTGGGGGTTTGGGCAGGACGAGATCGGGCGGATGCAGGTCGAGAAGGTCATCTAGCCTGCTCCCCTTCGTCGTCCCCGCGAAGGCGGCGATCCAAGGCTGTTTCTCTCTATCCTTGTTTTTGTAGCATCTCGTGGCCAGCCCGGTCTCGGCCCGGCGGCCGATAAACTCGCGCCCTTGCCCACCGTGTATTTCATCCCCGGCATGCGCCTGAACGTCCCGACCGCCCGTCTCTCCCTGACTGCCTTGTATCGCCCCTTGGCCCTCATGGCCGTTGCGGCTCTGGCCGCCTGCAGCAGCACGCCCCCCGCCAGCACCGCCACAGTCCCTACGGCCTCCGCGCCCGCACAGACTGCTGCGCCTTCCCCCGCCATGCCCGCCATCAAGGTCGGCATCGCCCTGGGCGGCGGCGCGGCCAAGGGCTTTGCGCACATCGGCGTCATCAAGATGCTGGAGGCCAACGGTTTCGCGCCGGCCGTGGTGGCCGGCACCAGCGCGGGCAGCGTGGTCGGCGCTCTGTATGCCAGCGGCATGAACGCGTTCGAGCTGCAGGAAAAGGCCGTCGCGCTCGACGAAGCCAGGATCCGCGACCTGCAGCTGTCCTCCAATGGGCTGTTGCTCGGGCAAAAGCTCGAAGACTATGTGAACGAGCAGGTGGAGCGGCAGCCGATGGAGCGGTTGGCCAAACCCTTCGTGGCCGTGGCGACGCGGCTCGAAGACGGCGAGCGCACGGTCTTCGCGCGTGGGAACACCGGCCAGGCCGTGCGGGCCTCCAGCAGCGTGCCGGGGGTGTTCCAGCCCGTGACCATCGGCAAATACCATTTCGTCGATGGCGGCGTGGTCAGCCCGGTGCCGGTGGACGCGGCGCGCCAGCTGGGCGCGGACGTGGTGGTCGCGGTGGACATTTCCAACAAGGCGCGCGGCCAGACGCCCACCGGCATGCTGGGCACGCTGGGCCAGTCGATCGCCATCATGGGGCAGAAGCTCGGCCAGGCCGAGCTGGCCCGGGCCGATGTGATCGTGCGCCCGCATGTACTCGACATCGGCGCGGCCGACTTCACGCAGCGTGCCAACGCCATCCTGGAAGGCGAGAAAGCCGCCCTGGCGGTAATGCCCCAGATCCGCGAGCGTGTTGCGCAGCTGCAGGCGGCGCGCGATCAGGCCACCCGGCTCGCGCAGTACCAAGCCTGCCTGGACAAGCGCTCGCGCCTGCGCAAGTGGGCCGGTCTGGCGGGCCTGGACGATGCGTGTACGGCGCCGTAGGCCTTGAGCGCACTAAGTCACCCCAACAACGCCAGCGCCGCGTAGTCCCCTACCCGATCGCCCAGCCCCGCCGCCACCACCTCACAGCCATCGGTCATCGCCGGCATCCGCCCGCGCAGTTGGCGGGCCAGGCGCGGCAACAGCAGCCCCTGGTTGTGCAGAAACACACTGCCCCCCAGGCTGATGCGCCGCAGGTCCAGCAGCACCGTGATGTCGTACAGCGCCCGGCCCATGACGCGGCACAGTTCGTCGACCACCGCCAGAGCCTTCGCATCCCCGGCCGCGGCGCGCGCCATCAGCGCGGACGCAGATTCGCCAAAGCGCTTGTGGATCGAGTTGCCCCCTACCAGCGCCTCCAGGTCGCCTACGTTGCCGCAGCCGCACATGGCCTGCGTGTCGTCCGAGACAAAGGCGTGCCCCAGATGCCCCGCATTGCCCTGCTTGCCGCGCAGCACCACGCCGCCCACGCACAGGCCGCAGCCCACGCCCGTGCTCCAGGTGACGTAGGCGCAATGGTCGATACCCTGCAAGGCGCCCCAGCGGCGCTCGGCCTCCAGAGCGGCGATGCCGTCGTTCTCGACCCGCACGCGGGCAAAGCGCCGCCGCAGCGGCCCTTCGATAGGCGCGGTGCGCCAGTCGTTGGGCAGTTGCGCGTCACCGCCGGCCAGGGCGCCGCAGATGTTGGGCGTGGCCAGCTCGATTCCGCCCGGCCCCAACACGAAGGGCCCCGGCGCGGCCACGCCGGCGTCCTGAACCCGGGCGGGATCGACCCCGAGTTCGGCGCAGGCATCATTCACCAGTGCCACCACCTGCCGGGCCAAGGCCTCGTTGTCGCCGGTGCGGGCGGTGGGCGCATGGTGGCGCGCCAGCAGATCCAGCCCGCGGGCCGGATCGTTCAGGCTGACCGAGACCTTGGTGCCGCCGATGTCGATGCAGGCGCGCAGCATCATCACAGCAGCTTGGACACACCCGCCGCCAACGCGCTGAGCAGCAAGGTGGTGGTGAGCGGGATGAACCACTCCCGGCCGAACAGGCGAAACCGGAAGTCACCCGGCAGCTTGCCGAAGCCCAGGCGATTGAGCAGCGGCGTGAACCAGCTGATCAGCATCAGCGCGAGAAAGATGACGATGATCCAGCGAATCATGGATTGAGCCTGTTTGCCTGCCTGTTCACAGCGTACCGGTGCGGTCGCCTTCGCGAAAACCGGGCGCGTCCCAGAACGGCCCCTTGTGCAGCCCGATCACCTTGAACAGCTCGCCCATCTCGTGTTCGGCAATCAAGCGTTGGCCGGCCACGCGCTGGGCCAGCGGGGCCTGCGCCAGCAGGGGCACGATGCCGCAGTTGATCAGAAAACGCGCCTGGCTGGTGTAACCCAGCGTGGCCAGCCCGGCCTCTTGCGCGGCCAGGGCGATGGCGGTGAAGTCGACATGGGCGGTGATGTCCTTTTGCCCCACATCGGCCAGCGGGTCGGTGTCGGCCAGGTGAGCGCGGTGGCACATCAGTGTGCCCATGTGCCGCTGCGGGTGGTAGTACTCGGCCTCGGGAAAGCCGTAGTCGATGAAGAAGGCCGCGCCGCGCTCGAGCCGGTCGGCCAGGGTGCGGATGAAGGCTTGCGCGTGCGGATGGATCTCGGTCAATACATCCTGTCTGCCGGCGAAGTCGGCCGGCGGGCGCAGCACGGTCGGCACATCGGCCCAGGCCAGGCGGCCCTCGTGCCAGGCAATGCCGCGCTCGTGCCAGACGCCGTCCAGGCGCGTCAGCAGCTTGACCGGCATGGCGTCCAGCACCTCGTTGCCCACCACCACGCCCGCAAACCGCTCGGGCAGTTCGTCGACCCAGCACACCCGCTCGCCAAAGGCTGCCAGGGTGGCCCGCTGCCGCTCGCGCAGGCTGCCGGACAGGTCGACGATGGTGTAACGGCGCACCCGCTCGCCCAGGGTCTGCAGCAGCTGCTGCGCCAGCGCGCCGGTACCGGCGCCGAACTCCCAGACCTCATCGCACGCCGTGGCCTGCAGGGCGTCGTCCACCGCCACGGCCAGGGTCTGCCCGAACAGCGGGCACATCTGCGGCGCGGTCACGAAATCGCTGCCCGAGGACGGCATGCTGCCGAATTTGCGCGAATCGTTGGCGTAGTAGCCCAGGCCGGGGGCATACAGCGCCTGGGCCATGAAGCGGTCGAACGGCAGCCAGCCGCCGGCGCGGGCGATGGAGGCCTGCAGCAGCGCCAGCAGCGCGCTCGTTACACTGGTTGTCTTGCCTGATGTCACACGCCGATTGTCCCCTGCAATGAGCCCTGCCGAGCTTCCCGTCGTCCTGGTCACCGGCGCCGCGCGCCGGCTCGGCCGCGAGACCGCGCTGGCGCTGGCCGCGGCCGGCTGGCAGGTGGCGGTGCACTACCGCGGCTCGCAAGCCGATGCGCAGCAGACTGTCGCCGACTGCCTGGCCGTCGGCCGCACCGGTTCGCAATGTGCCGCCTTCCAGGCCGACCTGGCCGACGAGGCCGCTTCCCGCGCCCTGCTGCCGCGCGTTGTCGCGCACTTCGGCCGCGCCGATGCTGTGGTGAACAACGCCTCCCTGTTCGAGCATGACGACGCGGCCCGCTTCAGCCACGCCGCACTGCAGGCACACATGGCGACCAACGTGGCGGCGCCGGTGCTGCTGGCCCAGGCGCTGCACACCCACGTCGCCGCACGCGACGGCACCGGGGTGGTGGTCAATCTGCTGGATCAGAAGCTGTGGAACCCCAACCCCGACTTCCTCAGCTACACCTTGTCCAAGGCCGCGCTCGAAGCCGCCAATACGCTGCTGGCCCAGGCGCTGGCGCCGCGGCTGCGCGTGGTCGGCGTGGCGCCCGGCCTCACGCTCACCAGCCACATGCTGGCCGACGAGAAGTTTCAGGCGCTGCACCGGCTGTCGCCACTGGGCCGCTCGTCGAGCCCGGCCGATGTGGTGGCCACGATCCGTTTCGCGCTGGAGAATCAATCGATCACCGGCACCACGCTGCTGGTCGACGGCGGCCAGCACCTGATGAAGTTCGAACGCGATTTTTCGCTGATGTGAATGAGCAAGGCCGGCACCCAGATCCTCACCCTCACGGGCCTGCGCTTCGACGCCAACCTGGGCATTCTTGACCATGAAAAGGCCACACCCCAGCCGATCCGCGTCGACGCCGAGCTGAACCTGGGCACACAGCCCCTGCTGCCGCACGACGACGACATCCTGCACGTGCTCGACTACCGCAAGGTGCGCACCATCATCATCGACGAGTGCACGGCGGTGCACGTCAACTTGCTGGAAAGCCTGATCGGCAAGCTGGCCCACCGGCTGATGCAACTGACCGGCGTGATCGGGGTGCGGGTGAGCATCGCCAAGCTGGAGATCTTCGACGACTGCGAAGTGGCGATCCGGGTGGAAACCGGGCAGTGGTAGGCGGTGGCCGGGGCAGCGAGCGGTAAACTACCCACCTCATGCGCCGTTGGATCGTTGCCTTGCTCGCGCTGCAATTGTTCTGCAGCGTGAGTCTCTTCGCCTATGTGCAGGGCAACGCCGGCATCGCCTGGGCGCAGCCCGACCGGGTCGCCGCCTGCCACATCGACGACGCATCTGAAGTCGTTCAGGCCGAGCGTCTGTCGGTGCCGGACACCCAGCACGACCTGCTGGACGAGGCGGCTGACCTGCCCGAGGGCGTCGATCCGGCCCCGCATCGGGCCGCGACGGTCAATGCCTGGAGCGGCCCCCTCGCATTCAAATACCCCGAGTTGGCATCGCCCACACTCGACGGCTTGCATCGCCCGCCTCGGGCCTGACACCACTCCCAAAGATCTGTTTCGGCCAGCGCGGCCGAAACAATCGCCGGCGGGTCACCCCACCACCCTTGCCCTTGCGGGCGCATGAAACACGGCACGCTTGACCATGGAAATTCTTTCGGATCCCAATGTCTGGATCGCTTTTGCGATGCTGACCGCCCTCGAGATCGTTCTGGGCATCGACAACATCATCTTCATCTCGATCCTCGTGGGGCGCCTGCCGGCCCATCTGCGAGACAAGGCGCGGCGCCTCGGCCTCGGATTCGCGATGGTCTCGCGCCTGATGCTGCTGTTCACGCTCACCTGGGTGATGGGCCTGACCGCCGATCTGTTCAGCGTAGTCGGGCAGGGCATCAGCGGGCGTGATCTGGTGCTGTTGTTTGGCGGTCTGTTCCTGCTGTACAAGGCATCGCACGAGATCTTCGTGGAAGTCGAAGCGCGCGAACAGCACACGCCGCCCGCGACCGACGCCAAGACGATGCGCGCGGCCGGTACCCGGCTGTTCTGGGGAATCATCGGCCAGATCGCGATCATCGACATCGTTTTCTCCCTGGATTCGGTGATCACGGCGGTGGGCATGGTCGACCAGATCGGCGTCATGGTGGCGGCCGTCGTCGTCTCTGTGGGCGTGATGCTCGTTGCCGCCAAACCCATTGGCGAGTTTGTGGATCGCCACCCGTCGATCAAGGTGCTTGCCCTGGCCTTCCTGGTCATGGTGGGAATGGCGCTCACCGCCGAAGCCTTCGACCAGGAAGTGCCCAAAGGCTACATCTACGCCGCCATGGCGTTTTCGCTGGCGGTCGAAGCTCTCAACCTGCGCGCCCGCGCCAAACGCCGGGCACGCGCCGAACAGACAAGCAAACAGATGTGAGTCGAGGAGTCCGAGAACTCGACCTGCAGTTTTGCCAAGGCGTCCGCGCTTACACTGTCGGAAATGAACCAACCGGTACATTCCCAGCCCAAGCAGCTTCCGCCCGAGCCGGCGGAGCCGCGCACCAACGACCCGGAGCGCACCAAGGCCGACATCATCGAGGTGGCCATCCGGGAGTTCTCCGACAAGGGCCTGGCGGGCGCGCGCATCGACCTCATCGCCGAATCCATGCGCACCAGCAAGCGCATGATCTACTACTACTTCGGCAGCAAGGAAGGTCTGTACGTCGCCGCCCTCGAAGAGGCCTACCGGCGCATGCGCACGATCGAGACCGGCCTGCACCTGGAAGACCTGCCGCCTGAGGACGCGCTGCGCAAGCTGGTGGGTTTCACCGTCGACTACCAGCTGGCCCATCCCGAGTTCATCCGCCTGGTGATGAACGAGAACATGCACCGGGGCGAATACCTCGCCCGCAGCCCGAGCATTCAGCAGCTGAACGTGCCGGCCATCGAGGGCCTGCGCCACGTGCTGCAACGTGGCCAGAACCAGGGGCTGTTTCGCACCGGGATCGACGCGGTCGACCTGCACATGTCCATCAGCGCGCTGAGCGTGTTCAACGTTGCCAACCGCCACACCTTCTCGCTGATCTTCAAGCGTGACCTGGAATCGGCGGCGGCCATCGTGGCGCGGCGCGACAGCATCATCGAGATGATCGTGCGCTTCGTGCGGCGCTGACCGCGCCGCCGACCGAGCCGGCCCGCCACCCGTTCCAGCATCTACGGGTTTTCCCCGATTTTCGGAGAACTAACCAGTTCGTACATTAGGCCACCGTGATCCGGGGATGGTCCCCGAACGAAGCCGCGCCGCGCACCGGCGCAAGGAGACAAGGCCTCATGGTCCAAACCGTCCTCGACCGGTACTGCCGCCTGCTGAACGTCGCCATGGTCGCCTGCCTGGCCGCCATGGTGGTGCTGGTGTTCGGCAACGTAGTGTTGCGCTATGCGCTCAACACCGGCATTTCCATCTCCGACGAGCTCTCGCGCTGGCTGTTCGTGTGGATGACGTTCATGGGTGCCGTGGTGGCTCTGCGCGAACACGGCCACCTGGGCACCGACTTTCTGGTCGGCCGCCTGCCGGCGTGGGGCAAGAAGATCTGCCTGGGCGTCGGCCACCTGGCCATGCTGTTCATCTGCTGGCTGCTGTTTTCCGGCGCGCTGGAGCAGGTCAAGATCAACCTGACCACCACCAGCGCCGCGATGGAAGTGTCGGTCGGCTGGTTCTATGCCAGCGGCGTGTTGTTCGCGGTGTCGGCCGCTGTGATGTTGCTGCTGGACTTCCTGCGCCTGGTGACCGGCCGCATGGCCGACAGCGAGCTGGTGGCCATCCAGGAATCCGAGGAAACGGGTCTGGAGGGCTCGCACGCCGCACCCGCGAAAGGGCCCGCCCAATGACCGTCGCCATCTTCCTGGGCTCGCTGATCGGCGCCATGGCGCTGGGCATTCCGATCGCCTTCTCTCTCTTGCTGTGCGGCGCCGCGCTGATGTGGCACCTGAACATGTTCGATGCGCAGATCCTGGCGCAAAACGTGGTCAATGGCGCCGACAGCTTCCCGCTGCTGGCCGTGCCCTTCTTCATGCTGGCCGGCGAGCTGATGAACCAGGGCGGCCTGTCGCGGCGCATCGTGGGCCTGGCGATGGCGCTGGTCGGCCACATCAAGGGCGGCCTGGGCTATGTGACCATCGTGGCCGCCTGCCTGATGGCCGCATTGTCCGGCTCCGCCGTCGCCGACGCCGCCGCGCTGACGGCGCTGCTGCTGCCCATGATGGTGGCGGCCGGCCACGACAAGGCCCGCTCGGCCGGCCTGCTGGCCTCCGCCAGCATCATCGCGCCGGTGATTCCGCCCTCGATCGGCTTCGTCATCTTCGGCGTCGCCGGCGGCGTGTCCATCTCCAAGTTGTTCCTGGCCGGCATCGTGCCGGGCTTGCTGCTGGGTGCGGCCTTGTGGTTCACCTGGTGGTGGCTGGTGCGCCGCGAAGTGGTGCAGGCGCCGCCGCGCAAGTCGCGCGGCGAGGTGATGAAGGCCTTTCGCGAGTCGACCTGGGCGCTGGTGCTGCCGGTGATCGTGCTGGTGGGCCTGAAGTTCGGCGTGTTCACGCCGACCGAGGCCGCCGTCGTGGCCGCGGTGTATGCGCTGCTGGTGTCCACCCTGGTGTACCGCGAGTTGAGCATCCGGGATCTGTAC
>JAZKDA010000063.1:133775-134045 GCA_040387815.1 Pseudomonadota bacterium
TGGCCGCCGCCAAGACCACCGCCGTGATCATGTTCCTGGTGGCCGCCGCGATGGTGTCGGCCTGGCTGATCACGGTGGCCCAGCTGCCCGCGCAGATCGTGGCCCTGCTGCAGCCGCTGCTGGACAACCCCAAGCTGCTGATGCTGGCCATCATGGTGCTGACCATGGTGGTGGGTACGGCGCTGGACATGACGCCCACCATCTTGCTGCTGACACCGGTGCTGATGCCGGTGGTCAAGGCCGCCGGCATCGACCCGGTGTACTTCGGCG
>JAZKDA010000064.1:0-18698 GCA_040387815.1 Pseudomonadota bacterium
TCAGCATGATGGGCGTGCTCAATTTCGCGCACGCCAGCTTCTACATGCTGGGCGCTTACCTGGGCTATGGCGTCGCACGCACAGTGGGCTTCTGGCCGGCGCTGGTGCTGGCGCCGCTGGTTGTGGGCCTGCTCGGGGCGCTGTTCGAGCGCCTATGCCTGCGCAAGGTGCACCCGTTTGGCCAGGTGGCCGAGCTGCTGGTCACCTTCGGCCTGAGTTATGTGGTGTTCGAGGTGGTGCAACTGGTGTGGGGCCGCATCGCGGTGGAGTTTCGCCCACCCGAGGTGCTGCGCGGCCCGGCCTTTACGCTGGTCAACCACTCGGTGGACGGCCTTCGCCTGGTGTGGGGCGCCGCGCCGGCGCAGGCCTGCGCCGCGGCCGACGCCGCGGTGCGGGTGGTGTGCTCGCCGTTTCCCGCCACGCGCGGCTTCATGATGCTGGTGGCCCTGGTGATGCTGGTGCTGGTGTGGCTGTTGCTGTCACGCACCCGCATCGGCCTGGTGATCCAGGCTGCGCTCACCCACCCCGACATCGCGCAGACCCTGGGCCACAACGTGCCGCGCGTGTTCATGCTGGTGTTCGGCTTCGGGGCGGGGCTGGCCGGCCTGGCCGGCGTGATCGGCGGCAGCACCTTCCTGACCGAACCGGCGATGGCGGCCACCGTCGGCTCGATCATCTTCGTGGTGGTGGTGGTGGGCGGCATGGGCTCGCTGGCCGGCGCCTTCCTGGCGTCGCTGCTGATCGGCGTGGTGCAGACCTTCGCCGTGGCGCTGGACTACTCGGTGGGGAGTCTGCTGGCACAACTCGGTTTTGCGGCGGCGGGCGCCAGCGGCCATTCGCTGATGAAGCTGACTTTGTCCCAGGTCGCACCGATCCTGCCCTACCTTCTGCTGGTGCTGATGATGGTTTTCCGCCCGCGCGGCCTGCTCGGATCGCGCGAGCATTGACATGGCACACCAGGCCAAGACCCTCGAATTCCGTCCGTGGAACATCGGCCGGTGGGTGCTGTGGGGGCTGTTCGCGCTGGTGCTGGGGGTCGCCCCGCTGATCTTCGACAGCGGCCTGGGCTTGACGATCCTGTCGCAGGTCGGCATTGCCATCATTGCCTGCCTGTCCTACAACATCCTGCTGGGGCAGGGTGGCATGCTCAGTTTCGGCCATGCGGTGTACACCGGCCTGGGCGCCTATGTGGCGGTGCATGCCTTCAACCTGTATGGCAAGGCCTGGCTGCCGGTGTCGATGGTGCCGCTGGTGGGCGGTGCGGGCGGCCTGTTCTTTGCCGCCTTGCTGGGGTGGATCAGCACCCGCCGCACGCACCTGACGGTGGCCATGATCACCCTGGGCCTGGGCGAGCTGGTGTTCTCGATGTCCCTCATGGTGCCCGAGTTCTTCGGCGGCGAGGGCGGCATCACCACCAACCGGGTGGTCGGCAAACCGGTGCTGGGTATCAGCTTCGGGCCGCCGCAGCAGTTGTACTACCTGATCGCTTTCTATGCCTTCGTGTGCACGGTGGCGATGTTCGCCTTTACCCGCACGCCGCTGGGCCGCCTGCTCAATGCCGTGCGCGACAACCCGCAGCGGGTGGAGTTCGTGGGCTACAACCCCCACCGCATCCGCTACACCGGGTTCATGATCGCGGGATTTTTCGCGGGCATCGCCGGCGGGCTGGCCGTGCTCACCTTCGAGATCGTCACCGCCGAAGTGGTGGGCGCGGGCCGCTCGGGCGCCTACCTGCTCTTCACCTTTCTTGGGGGCGCCACCTTCTTCTTCGGCCCGATCATCGGCGCGGTGCTGATGGTGCTGGCCTTCGTGTTGTTCAGCGAGTTCACCCGCGCCTGGCTGCTGTACCTGGGCCTGGTCTTCATCTTCATGGTGATGTATGCGCCAGGCGGCATCGCCAGCCTGCTGATGATGAACCTGCGGGTGGCCGCCTTCGGGCGCTTGCGGGCGCTGTGGGTCGGCTATCTGGCGCTGGCGGGCTGCGCGCTGACCATGCTGCTGGGCGCCGCCGCGCTGGTGGAGATGGTCTACCACCTGCAGCTGGACGCGGGGCAGGGCGGCGGCGTCGCCTTTTTAGGCACGCGCCTGGACGTGGCCGCCGCCGACAGCTGGTTCGGCGCCGTCTTCGTGCTGGCCACCGGCGTTGGCCTGTTCGAGCTGACCCGCCGCCACTTCCTGCGGCAGTGGGGAGAGACCCAGGAGCAGATCGAAAAAGACATCAAGCAGCGGGAGGCGTTCAGGGCATGAGCTTTGCACTTGAACTGCGCGAGCTGCGCAAGCAATTTGGCAAGACCGAGATCATCCGCGGCACCAACCTCGCGGTGAACGCGGGCGAGCGGGTGGCCGTGATCGGCCCCAACGGCGCCGGCAAGTCCACCCTGTTCAACCTGATCAGCGGCAGCTTCGCCCCCACCAGCGGCCAGGTGCTGCTGCACGGCAAGCGCATCGACGGCCTGCGGCCCTACGAGATCAACCGCATGGGTTTGTCGCGCAGCTTCCAGATCACCAACATCTTTCCCAAGCTCAGCGTGTTCGAGAACCTGCGCTGCGGCGTGCTGTGGAGCCTGGGCTACCGCTACACCTTCCTGCGCTTCCTGGCCAATCTGGACGACGCCAACGAGCGCGCCGATCAGCTGATGGAGATGATCCACCTGGAGCGCAAGCGCGACGTGTTGGCCATGAACCTGACGTACGCCGAGCAGCGGGCGCTGGAGATCGGCATCACCATCGCCGGCGGGGCCCAGGTGATCCTGCTGGACGAGCCCACCGCCGGCATGAGCCGCAGCGAAACCGAGCACTTCATTGCGCTGATCCGCAAGGTGACCGAGGGCAAGACGCTGCTGACCATCGAGCACGACATGGGCGTCGTGTTCGGCCTGGCTGACCGCATCGCGGTGGTGGTCTATGGCGAGGTGATCGCTTTCGACACACCCGAGGCGGTGCGGGCCGACGCCCGGGTACAGCAAGCCTACCTGGGCGCCCGCCCACAGGAGGCTTGACCATGCTGCGCGTGGACGACTTGCACGCCTGGTACGGCAAGAGCCATGTGCTGCAGGGCGTGCGCTTTTCCGTGCACCCCGGTGAGATCGTCGCCCTGCTGGGGCGCAACGGTTCGGGCCGCTCGACCACCGCCAAGGCCATCATGGGCCTGCTGGACGCCAGTGGCCAGGTCGATTTCAAGGGCGCGGCGCTGATGGGACGCGAGCCCTACGACATCGCCCGCATGGGCCTGGGCTACGTCCCCGAAAGCCGGGACGTGTTTCCCCGGCTCACGGTGCACCAGAACCTGATGCTGGGCCAGAAAAGCGGCGCCAGCGCCGGCCGCTGGGGCTTCGACGACATGTACCGCATGTTCCCGCGCCTGCGCGAGCGCCAGCACACCGAAGCCGGGGTGCTGTCGGGCGGCGAGCAGCAGATGCTCACCCTGTGCCGAACGCTGATGGGCGACCCCGACCTGATCATCATCGACGAGCCGACCGAAGGCCTGGCGCCGCAGGTGGTCGAGCAGGTGGCGCTCTACCTGCAGAACCTGCGCGCGCGCGGCGTCTCGGTGCTGCTGATCGAGCAGAAGCTCACCATCGCCATGGCCATTTCCGACCGCGCGCTGGTGATGGGCCACGGGCAGATCGTGTTCGAGGGCACGCCGCAGGACCTGAATGCGGATGCCACCGTGCGCCGGGAGTGGCTGGAAGTCTGAGCGCTGATGTTCGTCGCTGTCCGGCTTGACACGTCCTTGGTCAACCTAACGCTGTGCGCCGACCGTCTCAGTGCCGCCAAATCTTCAGGCCTCGCAGTTGCTCTAGCGCGTCGAAGTCCCGGTCCGCATGCAGCAGCGCATGATCGTGCTCGATGCAGTAACTGGCCAGCAGCACGTCGATCGGGCTGGCCACCGTGATGCCCGCGGCGCGCAAGGCGCGGTAGTGACCCGCCGCGAGCAGCGCCTCGCGTTCCCCGCCGATTGCGACGACGGGGAGCGCGGCCAGTGTACGGCGTGCAGCGTGGAAATCCTGATCGTGCCGAAATCCACGCAGCACCTCGAATAGCACCAGGTCCGGCATTCCGAGCGGGGCGCTCGCGTCGGCCAGAAGGTCGGCCAGGCGCTCGACGGCATCATTGTCTCGACCGTTGAAGAAGGCAATCCAGACTGACGAATCCACGAGGATCACTTGCCGCGCCTCGCACGTGTCGGCGCGCCCTTCGATGCCGCGTACGCCGCACGAGGCTCGGCCACCATCGGCGCGGCGGCGACAGGCGCATCGTCCCAGCGCAACTTGCCCCGCAACGCAAGGATCTCGCGGTAGGCCGCCTGGCGCGCCAGCAGGCGCAACCCAGCTTCCACGGCGTCCTTCTTGGTACTGAACGGGCCCGCCTTCATGGCGGACTCGAGCAAGACGTCATCGATGACGATGTTTGTGCGCATGATGTGTATGATTTAGGAGCATCACGCTCATGATACACGCCCATGGTCCTGGATTGCCACCTGCTTTTTTGTTCGGCGCAGCACCAGCTTGCGCAGCTCGCCCACCCACAGCACGACACTGCCCATCGCGATGCAGACCCCCCACTGAGGCAGGCTGAGCGGCACCGTCCCGAATGCGGCGTTGAGCCAGCCCAGGTTCACCACCGCCACCTGCAGCGCCACCGACAACGCGATCGCGCCCCACAGCCACCGGTTGGCAAAGAGGTGGGCAAAGGCGCTGGTGGTCTCCGAGCGGGCGTTCAGGCAGTTGAACAACTGGGCAAACACCAGCACGGTGAAGCCGGCGGTGCGCGCATTGTCCAGGCTGTGCGTGCCTTCGATCAGGCCGCCGGGCAGGTAAAGATCGATCGTGAGCAGACTGGCCAGCGCCATGGTCAGGCCGATCTGCACCACCCCCCACCACATGCGCGCATCGATCGCCGGCTCGGTCGGCTTGCGCGGCGGGCGCGCCATGACGTCGTCGGTCTCGGGGTCCATGCCCATCGCCAACGCCGGGCCGGAGTCGGTGATGAGGTTGATCCACAAAATCTGCGTGGCCAGCAGCGGCAGCACGAGCGCGGCGCCGCCGCTCGGGTCGGCCAGGCCGATGATGCCGGCGCCGACCACGCCCAGGAACACCGTCAGCACCTCCCCCATGTTCGACGACAGCAAATAGCGCAGAAACTTCTGAATGTTGTCGAAGATGTTGCGGCCTTCGCGCACCGCGGCGACGATGGTGGCGAAGTTGTCGTCGGCCAGGATCATCCGGGCCGCCTCCTTGGTGACTTCGGTGCCGGTGATGCCCATGGCCACGCCGATGTCGGCCGTCTTGAGCGCCGGCGCGTCGTTGACCCCGTCGCCCGTCATCGCGACGACGTCTCCCCCGGCCTGCAGGGCATCGACGATGCGCAGCTTGTGCACCGGCGCCACGCGCGCATAGACCGAAGTCTCGTGCACCGCTGCGGCGAAGCCGGCCTCATCGAGCTGGTCGAGCTCGGCGCCGGTCAGCGCGTTCGCGCCAGGCGCCACCAAGCCAAGGTCGGCGGCGATGCGCGCGGCCGTGCGCGGGTGGTCGCCGGTGATCATGATGACGCGGATGCCGGCGCGCTGCGCCTCGCGGATGGCCGCGGCCGCCTCCTCGCGCGGCGGGTCGATGATGCCGACGGTGCCGACGAAAATCAGGTCACGCTCCAATGACTGCGTAGCCTGCGGATCCTCGCCGGGGTCCAGGGGCCGATAGGCCACCGCAAGCGTGCGCAGGGCTTCGCCCGACAGTGCGTCAACGTCGGCGGCCGCGCGCTGGCGGCGCGCTTCAGTGAAGTCGAGCACGTCCGTCCCCACCCGCTCGCGCGTGCATACCTTCATCAGCACGTCGGGCGCGCCCTTGCTGATGACGACCAGCGCGTCGTTCTGTTCATGGTCGCGCGCGATGGTCGACATCATCTTGCGGTCCGAGGTGAAAGGGATCTCGCCGACCCGCTCGAAGCGCTGGGTGCGCCGCTCATGCACCCCCAGCTTGCGCTCGGCCACCAGGAAGGCCGCTTCGGTGGGGTCGCCATGGATCTCCCACTCGCCGCTGTCGCCCTGACGCAGGTCGGCGTTGCTGGCGAGGCTGCCGCCGCTGAGAACCACAATGTGCTCGGCATGCATGGGGCCGGCGGTGAGCGCCTCGCCGTCGTGGCACACCTGCCCCTGTGGGGCGTAGCCAACCCCGGTGACGTGGCTGCCGCCAGACGCCGTCATGACGCGTTCGATGGTCATCTGCGATCGTGTGAGCGTGCCGGTCTTGTCGGAGCAGATCACCGACGCCGAGCCCAGCGTCTCCACTGAAGAGAGCTTCTTGACGATCGCATTGCGGCGCGCCATGCGCTGCACGCCCAGCGCCAGCACCACCGACAGAATGGCCGGCAGGCCCTCGGGCACGGCGGCGACGGCCAGCGAGACGCCGAGCAGCAAGACGGTGATGACGTCGGACAGGCTGCGGATCTCCGACAACAGCAGCACGGTGCCGACCACGATGACAGCGATCACCACGACGGCGGCGCCGAGCATGCGGCCGATGCGCGCGACTTCCGTCTGCAGCGGGGTCGGCTCGGCGACCGTGGCATCGAGCATGCCGGCGATCGCACCCACCTCGGTGGCCATGCCAGTGGCGGTGACCACCGCGCGGCCGGTGCCTTGCACGACGGATGTTCCCTTGAACGCCAGGTTGAGCCGGTCTCCAAGCGCCACCGGCGCGCTCAGCGTGGCGGGGTTCTTCAGCACGGCTTCGCTCTCGCCGGTGAGCGAGGCCTCATGGATGCGAAGCGCGTTGGCCGCGATCAGCCGCGCATCCGCCCCCACCGCGTCGCCTTCACCCAGAATGAGCAGGTCGCCGCGCACCAGTTGCGCGCTGGGCACGCGTTGCTCGCGCCCGTCGCGCAGAACGGCCGAACTGGCGGCGGTCATGCGCGCGAGCGCGGCCACCGCGCCCTCGGCCCGCGCCTCCTGGGCATAGCCGAGCGCCCCGTTGAGCAGCACGATGGCGGCGATCACAATGGCATCCACCGGCCAGCCGCTGCGGCCCTCGATCGTCCATGCGATGAGCGAGATCGCCACGGCGGCCAACAGCAAGTAGACCAGCGGGTCCTCGAACTGCGCGAGGATGCGGCGCCAAAGGGGCCGCACCGTGGCGGCACGCAGCTCGTTGGGCCCGCCTTGCGCGAGCCGGCGCACGGCCTCCTGGGCGCTCAGCCCGCGCTCCAGGTCTGTCCCCAGCGTGTGGGCCACGTCATCGGCGTCGCGCAGGCTGAAATCTTCGGTTGGGTCTGGGGTGTGCATGGAGGCTGATCGATTCTCGCACCCGCAGCCGGTTGATCAGTAGTCGAAAGACGGTGCAAGATGTAGCCTTGGGGGCCCTGACCTCCATCAACTTCGTCGACCCTTGATGCGCCATACACCGCAAACCCTCCAACGCCTGCAGAACGTGATCTGGGTCCTGATCTCTGCCGGGCTTTTCGGCCTGGTCGTCGGTGGCATCGCCCGCCAGGAAGACAAGCTGCTCGGCACACTCCTGATGATCGTGGGCGCGGCCGCCGCGGCGATGGGCGTGGTCCTGATCTGGCTACGCTCGCGCATGACGGATGACGCCCCCACGCCGCACCCGGGCGGACGCGGATGACCCGCGCCGTTCGCGAACTGTTCGACCTGACCGGCCGCACCGCCCTGGTGACCGGCGGCTCGCGCGGCCTGGGCCTGCAGATCGCCCACGCCCTGGGCGAGGCCGGCGCCAGGCTCATGATCACCGCCCGCAAGGCCGACGAGCTCGAGAGCGCCGTCGCCCAGCTGCAAGATGCAGGCATCGACGCCCGCTGGATCGCCGCCGACTGCGCCCAGGAGGCGCAACTGCGCACCCTGGCCGACGAAACCCTGGCCCGCATGGGCGACATCGACATCCTGGTGAACAACGCGGGCGCATCGTATGGCAGCCCCGCCGAAGACCACCCGGTCGAAGCCTGGGACAAGGTCATGAACCTCAACGTGCGCGGCTATTTCATCCTCAGCCAGCACGTGGGTAAGCGCAGCATGATCCCGCGCAAGCGCGGCCGGATCATCAACGTCTCGTCCATCGCCAGCCTGGGCGGCAACCCGCCTGAGCTGAGAATGATCGCCTACAACACTTCCAAGGCCGCCGTGAACAACTTCACCCGTGCACTCGCCGCTGAATGGGGGCACCATGGCATCAACGTGAATGCCCTGTGCCCCGGTTTTTTCCCAAGCAAGCTCACCCGCGTGACGCTGGACGCGCACGGCCAGATGCTGACCGCGCACACCCCGCTGGGCCGCCTGGGCGACGACGAGGACCTCAAAGGCGCGGCGGTGCTGTTCGCCTCCGACG
Source organism: Pseudomonadota bacterium (assembly GCA_040387815.1). Taxonomy (GTDB): domain Bacteria; phylum Pseudomonadota; class Gammaproteobacteria; order Burkholderiales; family Burkholderiaceae_C; genus Ramlibacter. The sequence goes on from JAZKDA010000064.1 coordinate 8,337, forward strand.
CCGGCAAGCACATCACCGGGCAGTGCCTGGCGATCGACGGCGGCAGCAGCGTTGTAAGGGGCGGCTGATGAACCTGTTCGACGATCCCAGTTTCGGCGCCGCCATTCCCTTCGTGCGGCTTCTGGGCTTCGTGCTCACGCGCTTCGAAGGGGGGCATTCCACCGTCGTGCTCGATCCGCATCCCGAGCACCTCAATTCCTTCGGCGTCGTGCACGGCGGCGTCGTCATGACGCTGCTGGACGTGGGCATGGTCACGGCCCTGCGCAGCCTGACGCCCGGCATGGGCGGCGTCACCATCGAGATGAAAACGAGCTTTCTGCGCGGTGCCACCGGCGCCCTGCGCTGCGAAGGCACGATCAAGCACCGCACCAACAGCCTGGGCTTTACCGAGGCCACGGTGTATGACAGCGAGGGCCAGGCCTGCGCCCATGCCACCGGCACCTTCAAGCTCGTCAAACCCCGCCCAGCCGCCGCCGCCGGGGGCGTGATCTCCACCGATTAGGCCCGACGCCATGCCAAGCAATCTTCAATGCCTCCTGGACAACCGTCCGCAGGGCGAGGCCACGGCGGACAACTTCAGGTTCGTCACCACCGAAACGCCGCCGCTGGCCGACGGCCAGGTGCTGGTGCGCCACCATTACCTCAGCCTCGATCCCTACATGCGCGGACGCATGAGCGAAGCCAAGAGCTATGCCGCGCCGCACCCAGTGGGCGCGGTGATGATCGGCGGCACGGCCGGTGAGGTGGCCGAGAGCCGCCACCCCAACTTCCTGCCCGGCGACAAGGTGGTCGGGATGGGCGGCTGGCAGCAGTGGAGCGTGGTCGACGCCAGCCGCCCCGGCGCGCTGCGCAAGGTCGACACCTCCCGTGTGCCGCTGTCGCACTACCTGGGCGCGGTGGGCATGCCGGGCATCACCGCCTGGTATGGGCTGGTGAAAGTGCTGGAGGCACGCGCAGGCCAGACCATCGTCGTCAGCGCGGCCAGCGGCGCCGTCGGCGGTGCGGTGGGTGTGCTGGCCAAGGCCCGCGGCTGCCGCGCCGTCGGCATCGCCGGTGGCCCCGACAAGTGCCGCTATGTCACCGATGAACTGGGCTTTGATGCCTGCGTCGACTACCGCCCACATGCCGATGCCCTCTCGCTGGCCCGAGCCCTCAAGCAGGCCTGCCCTGACGGCATCGACGGCGTGTTCGAGAACGTCGGCGGCCTGGTGATGGACGCGGCCATGCTGCGCATGAACCCCTTCAGCCGCATCGCGGTGTGCGGCATGATCGCCAGCTACGACGGGCAGCCGGCGCCCATGGCCTATCCCCAGCTGATCCTGGCCAACCGGATGCGCATTGAGGCCTTCATCGTCAGCGAGCACATGGAGGTGTGGAGCCAGGCGCAGCGCGAACTGGCCGAACTGGTAGGCAGCGGCAAATTCCGCCCGCGCGAATCGGTCGCCCAGGGCCTGGAATCGGCACCCGAGGCTTTCCTCGGGTTGCTCAAGGGCCGAAACTTTGGAAAGCAGCTGGTCAAGCTGATTTGACGTTCAAGGCATGGAGGCTGGCATGGACATCACCCACGACGTGTTCAACCAGCCCGATGCGCTGTGCGGCTACAACCTGTTCGACTCTCACGCGGCGCTGCGCGACGCGCTGCGCTTTCATGCGCCCGGTCTGGCCACCGACAGCCTTTCGCGCCTGGGTGAGTGCCTGGGCACGCCGGCCATGCAGGCGCACGCCCGGTTGGCCAATGCCAACCCGCCGCAGTTGCACACCCATGACCGCATGGGCCACCGCATCGACGAGGTCGAGTTCCATCCTTCCTACCATGCGCTGATGGCGCAGGCGGTGCGGGCGGGTCTGCATGGCACGCCCTGGGCGGCACCGGCTGGCACCGTGTTTCCCCACACGCTTCGGGCCGCCGGCTTCATGCTGTTCACCGAGCTCGAGCCCTCCACGCTGTGCCCCATCTCCATGACCTACGCCGTCACGCCTGCCTTGCGCGCCAATGCGGCGGTGTATGCCGACTGGGGCGCGGGCCTGGCCAGCCGCGAATACGACCCGCTCCTCAAGCCCTGGCGCGACAAACCCGGCATGACCATGGGCATGGGCATGACCGAAAAGCAGGGCGGCTCCGATGTGCGGGCCAACACCACCCGGGCCGAGCCCGACGGCCAGGACGCCTGGGGCAGCCGCATGCGCGTCACCGGCCACAAGTGGTTCTTCTCGGCGCCCATGTGCGACGCGCACCTGGTACTGGCCCACACGCCCGGCGGCCTGTCCTGCCTGTTCCTGCCGCGTGTGCTGCCCGATGGCAGCCGTAACGCGCTGCGCATCCAGCGCCTGAAGGACAAGCTGGGCAACCAGGCCAATGCCAGCGCCGAGGTCGAGTTCCACGGTGCCACCGCCTGGCTGGTCGGCGAGGAGGGCCGCGGCGTGCCGCAGATCCTGGCCATGGGCGCGCTCACCCGGCTCGACTGCGCCCTGGGCACCAGCGGCCTGATGCGCCAGGCGCTGGCCCTGGCGCTCGACCACGCCCGCCAGCGCCAGGCCTTCGGCAAGCCGCTGATCGCCCAACCCTTGATGCGCAATGTGCTGGCCGACCTGGCCCTGGAGGCCGAGGCGGCCTGCACCCTGGCGCTGCGGGTGGCCCGCGCCGTCGACCGCGCGGATGACGCGCACGAGGCGGCCGTCACACGCTTGCTCACGCCCGTGGCCAAATACTGGATCTGCAAGCGCGGCAGCGGCTTTGCGCAAGAGGCCATGGAATGCCTGGGCGGCAACGGCTATGTGGAGGAGGGCGGCCAAGGCGTCATGGCCCGCATCTACCGCGAGATGCCGGTCAACTCGATCTGGGAGGGGGCCGGCAACATCATGGCGCTGGACCTGCTGCGCGCCCTGGGCAAGGCCGATGCCGGCGCAGCGCTGGCTCAGGAGCTGGCACCCGCGCGCGGCGCCCACCCGGCGCTGGACCGCGCCATCGCCCAACTGCCGGCCCGCCTGCAAGCCGCGGTCACCGACGAAAGCGCCGGCCGCCGGCTGGCGCAAGACGTGGCCTTGGCGGTGCAGGCGGCGTTGCTGTGGCAGTCCGCGCCGGCGGCCGTGGCCAAGGCCTTCACCGCCTCGCGCCTTGGCGGCGATTGGGGCCAGGCGTTTGGCACCTTGCCGGCCGACACCGAATTCGACATCCTGCTCCAACGCGCCATGCCCCGGTGATGTTCCCCGATTGCGATACAAGGAAAGCCCGATGCCTCACAGCCCCGACCTGATTCTTCATCACTACGCCAGCTCGCCCTTCTCCGAGAAGATCCGTCTGGTGATGGGCCGCAAGAAACTGGCCTGGAAGTCGGTCATCGTGCCGGCCATCCTGCCAAAGCCCGATGTGGTGACACTGACCGGCGGCTACCGCAAGACGCCGTTCCTGCAGGTGGGGGCCGACATCTACTGCGACAGCGCGCTGATCTGCGATGTGCTGGAACACGCGCAGCCCGAGCCGCCCCTGTATCCGCCGCACCTGCGCGGTTGTACGCGGGTGTTCGCCCAATGGGCCGACACCACCTTGTTCTGGGCGGCCATGGCCTACAACCTGCAGCCCAAGGGCGCGGCCCAATTCCACGCCGGCCAACCCGAGGCCGCCCAGGCCTTCATGGCCGACCGCAAGGCCATGCGGGTCAACATGACGCACTTGCGCGCGGCCGACGCCACCTCGGCCCTGCGCTCGTATTTACGCCGCATCGCCAGCATGGTCGAGGAGCACGATTTTCTCTTCGGCGCCGAGCCCTGCGTCGCCGACTTCGCCACCTACCACCCGCTGTGGTTCACGCGCGTGCAGGTGCCCGCCATGGCCGCCATCCTGGCCGTCACGCCCGCCGTGCTGGAGTGGATGGACCGCATGGCCGCCCTGGGCCATGGCCGGCTGGAGAAGTTCAGCGCCGCCAAGGCCATCGCGGTCGCCGAGCGCAGCGACCCGCTGCCGGCCGGCGCGAACCTGCTGATCGACAGCGGCTTTCAGGATGACCATGGCATTCCGCTGGGCAGCCCTGTGACCGTTACGCCCGAATCGTTTGGGTCAGAGGCGACCGAGGGCGAACTGCTGGCTGCGACGCGTACGCATTACACGCTCAAGCGAAGTGATGAGCGGGCGGGCATCGTGCATGTGCATTTTCCGCGGGTGGGGTATGTGTTGAGGGCGGCGTAGGGTCGTTGGTAGCAGCGGGTTGCCGGGCGTTTTCGAAACACTCCAAGCTGAAGTTCATCGCATTGTAATTTGAGCGATATCTTGACCATACGTGCCTATATGGTCAAAATATTGCCCAAATGACCAGTCTGGAAATCAGCCCCGTCCTTGAGCGCCAATTGCTGCTGCAACTCGGCGATCGGCTCAAGCGTCTGCGCAAGGCTCACGGGATTGGCACGGTCGAGATGGCGGCGCGCGCCGGGATCACCCGCAACACCCTGCGTGCCGTCGAGTCCGGCGACCCAGCGCCCTCCATCGGCACCTACACACGTGTCATGTCCATCCTGGGCGTCATCGGCGAGTTGGCCCTGCTGGCCGGCGACACCCTGCAGCCGCCTCCACCTGGTTCTGCCGCTGCGCGATCGCGTCGCGCGGCACCGGTGGTGCAGGTGCGCGTGTCGGCAGACGAAACTGGCCACAGGCTCCAGGACCTTCAGAGCCTGGCGCTGCACGAGGAAGCCGTGCGGCTTGCGAAATCCGACCCCGCCCTGGTGCTGCGGGCGCAGGACACCGTCAGCCGCTGGCTCGCCAGCGGTGATGCGCGCTCTGCCAGCCTGTGGCGTGAGTGGCAAAGCATTCTTGGCTCCGGTGCCTGGCGCAAGGCGCTGGGCCGTACGCGACATGCCCAGCAACTACGGCAGGCGTCGCCGCTGGTCACCGTCCTGCCGCAAGACGCGCGCGAGCGCATCCTGAAGCAGGTGACGAACCTCAAGGCAGGTGTCGTGTTCGACGGCGCCCCAAGGACTCCTCCCGATGAGGACGGTGCGCGGGAGAGGTCATGACGCGAGATGAACTCGAACACATCATCCGCGCCAGCGGCGACGTCACGAATCAATACGAGTTCGTGATCATCGGCAGCCAGTCCATGCTCGGCCCCGTGCCCCACCCCGAAGAGGTGTTCACCGTGTCCATGGAGGCTGACATCTACCCGCTGCAGGCTCCCGAGCTTGCAGACAAGATCGACGGCGCGATCGGCGAGGGCTCGCAGTTCCACCAGACCTATGGCTACTACGCCCAGGGCGTGGGGCCCGACACTGCCACGTTGCCCAGTGGGCGAGGACTGTACGGGAAGCTGGTCACATCATTCCCGAGGAGTGAGCCGAGATAAGGCACGCGATCGCCATGGTGAGCCCAGGCCTTGCTGGCCGAGTCGCAACAGCACACAGCGTTTGTTCGTCGCCTCGGGTGCGGCCATTGTCCAGATTCACCGACATCTCCCCTTGAAACACATCAAGTGGGATGCCATTGATTCCAACCGAAGCGGACATTCCCTGGCGGCTTCTCAATCATCGAGGTGTCCTCGCTTGGGCTTCGTACGTCAGAACATCGTACATAGGTGTACTGGTACATGCCCCGATGTGCCGAAGGCGCCGTCAGGCGACCATCGGCAGACACGTCCATCGCTGAAATCGCCACCTCATGCCCTATACCTCCGTTTTCCGCCCCGACCTGTTCACCGGTCAGTCCTTCATCGTGACCGGCGGCGGCAGCGGCATGGGCCGCTGCACCGCGCACGAGCTGGCATCGTTGGGCGGCTCGGTAGCTCTGGTCGGCCGAAAGCTGGAGAAGCTGGAGGCGGTGCAGGCCGAGATCGCGCAGACGGGTGGGCGGGCGACGGTCCATGTCTGCGACATTCGCGACGATGAGCGCGTGGCCGCCATGGTGGGCGAAGTACTGGCCGCACACGGCCGCATCGACGGCCTGTTCAACAACGCCGGCGGGCAGTACAAGTCAGCCGTGCAGGACATCAGCACCAAAGGCTTCATGGCGGTGGTGAACAACAACCTGGTCGGCGGCTTCCTGGTGATGCGCGAGGTGTTCAACCGCTGGATGAAGGACCATGGCGGCGCCATCGTCAACATGGTGGTGGACATGGCTCACGGCATGCCCAATTACGCGCATTCGGGCGCAGCCCGCGCCGGCATGCTGAACCTGACTGAAACCGCCGCCTGCGAATGGGCCGCTTACGGAGTGCGGGTGAACGCGATCGCGCCCGGCTTCATTGCTTCCAGCGGGCTGGACCACTATTCCGAAGAGCATGCCCGCAACATTCCCGGGCATGTGCAGCACGTGCCCATGCAACGCTTTGGCACCGAGGCCGAAATCTCGGCGGTGGTGGTGTTCCTGATGTCGCCCGCCGCCTCCTATGTCACTGGCTCGCTCTATCGGGCCGATGGCGGCAGCCCCAATGCGCGGCAGACCGCCACCCTGCTACCGGTCATTCGCTCCCAGCCGTACAACGGCTTCCACCTGGCCCGCGTGCCGGACCTGTTGAACAAGGCATGAATCCATGGCCGTCACACCCAGCATCTGCCGCAACTGCCTTGCCTACTGCCCGATCCTCGTCACCACCGACGACGCCGGCAGGGCGGTGAAGGTGACCGGCGACCCTGAGGCGCCGGCCTTCGATGGCTATACCTGCCCCAAGGGCCGGGCGCTGCCCGCACAGCACAACGACCCGGCGCGGTTGCTGCACAGCCAGCGGCGCACGGCCTCTGGCGGCTTCGAGCCCGTGGGATCGCAGCAGGCGGTGGACGAGATCGCGGCCAAGGTGCAACGGATTCTCGCCGAGCACGGATCACGCGCGATCGCCACCTACGCCGGCACCGGCATCGTCTCGCACCCGGCGGGCGCGCCCCTGATCGGCGCCTGGATGCGGGCCATCGGCTCGCGCATGAACTTCTCCGCGGCCAGCATCGACAAGCCCGCCGAGTATTCGTCGGTGGCCATGCACGGCAACTGGCACGCCGGGCTGCAGAACTTCGAGACATCAGACACCTGGATGATCGTCGGCGCCAATCCCGTCATCGCCAAGTCCAACGGCGCACCGCTGAACAACCCGGGCATCCGCCTGAAGGAAGCGGCCGAGGCGGGCATGAAGATGGTGGTGATCGACCCGCGCCGCACCGAGACCGCCCGCCGGGCGGCGGTGCACCGGCAACCGCGACCGGGGCACGACGCCGAAATCCTGGCCGGCATCATCCGCGTGATCATCTCGCAGGGGCTGTGTGACAGCGGCTTTGTCCAAGCGAACGCAGTGGGCTTGGAGGCGCTGCGCGAGGCGGTCGAGCCCTTCACGCCGGAGGCGGTCGAGCGCCGCGCCGACATCCCGGCCGGGCAACTGGTCGAAGCGGCCCGCGTGTTCGGCAGCGGGCGGCGCGGCGGTGTGGTGTGTTCCACCGGGGCCAGCTTTTCGACCGGCAGCAACCTCACGTATTACCTCGCGCTGTGCCTGAACACCTTGTGCGGCCGCTGGGCCCGGGAGGGGGACGTGGCGCCGTTTCCCAACGTCACGCTGCCGGCCTATGTGCCGCGCGCCCAGCCTTATGCGCCGTACCCGGTGTTGAGCGATCGCCCCATGCGCGTGCCCGGGCTGATGGAAAGCGCCTGCGGCCTGCCCACTGCGGCCCTGGCCGACGAGATCCTGATGGACGGTCCCGGGCAGATCAAGGTGCTGTTCTGCCTGGGCGGCAACCCCGTGCTGTCCTGGCCCGACCAGGCACGCACCGAGGCGGCCTTGAAGAAGCTCGAGCTGCTGGTGGTGCTCGACTACCAGATGACGCCCACCGCGCAGTTCGCACATTACGTGGTGCCGCCGCGCTTGTCGCTGGAGGTGCCAGGCAGCTCGCAGATGGTGGAGCTGCGAAAGTACGCGGGGGTATCGCGTGGCTACGGTTTCCCCTGGGGCCAGTACACACCGGCCATCACACAGGTGCCGCCAGGCTCGGATCTGTTGGACGACGGCGAGTTCTTTTTCCGCCTCGCGCAACGCATGAAGCTGCAGCTCGAATGGATCAACCCGCGCGGGCAAGGGCCCAACCAGGAGGCGCCGGCACAGTCGTTCAAGCTCGACATGTCCCGCGTGCCGACGGCGGACGAACTGGTCGAATGGGCCTGCGCCGATGCCCGCATTCCGCTGGCGCAGGTGAAGGCGCATCCGCACGGCCACGTCTGGGACATGGACCATGTGAAGGTGCAGCCACGCGAAGCCGGCTGCACCGCCATGCTGCAGTTGGCCGACCCGACGATGGTCGCCGAGCTTGCCGCCCTGGCGCAAAAGGACGCCTGCGAGCCCGTCGATCCCGCACTGCCGTTTCGTTTCGTGAGCCGGCGCGTCAATGCCTTCATGAACTCGGTGGGCCAGAGCCTTCCCGCGCTGAGCGGTGGCAACACCGACACACCCGCCGCCATGCACCCGGACGATCTGGCGCAGCTGGGCATCGCCGACGGCGCCTTGATCGAAGTGCGCTCGGCGCATGGGGAGATGGTCGCCCGTGTGAAGGCAGACGAATCGCTGCGGCCGGGCCTGGTGTCGATTGCCCAGGGTTTTGGCGGTGCATCGGATGCGCCAGGGCTGGCAGCGCGGGGCTCGGTGACGCGTCTGGTGGGGCTGGACGAGCGCGATCCGATCAGCGGCATTCCGCGCATGAGCGCGGTGCCAGTGGCCGTGGCGGCTTACGCGCCACGGTGAAGCCTCACATCGAAGCTTGGCCGACGGCTGTGATGCTGCCGTCGTGTTCGTCCAGGCAGCGCAGAGCCCAGCAGGGCCGTCCGTCTGCTCCCATGGGGGCCGGGAAGGCCTGAGCCTGCAGGTTCGCGCCCGCCAGCACCGTGCGTAGGAAGCGGGTGGACAAGGTGCCCTTCGCCAGAAAATCGCGGCCCAGGTGCTGCGCGCACAGCTCGGCGTGCAGCATGAACTCCTGCACGCCCGCCAGCACCGGCGCGTCGAATCCGAACGATCGCGCGATCGCCGCGTCGTTGTGGATGTTCGGGTCGTCCCTGGCGAAGTCGGTCAGCATGCCGGCGGTGAAGAGGCGCGCGGTATGCCAGGCTGGCGCACCGGCATAGTCGTTGGCGGGAGGCGGGCCGCCACTGGCGCCCTCACGTTCGGGCAGGCCGCGGTCGGCCGGCGACCAGGCTTCGACATAGTCGAAGGTGCAGGCGCGGCCGCCGTCCGGGCCAAGCACGGCCAGCCGCACCTGCACATACTCGCGTCCGCGCCGAACCCAACGGCCGGTCACGGCCGATTCGATCGTGATCGTTTCGTCCAGGCCGATGCTTGCGTGGCCTTGCCATTCGATCGATATCGCCAGCGTGGCGCGGCCCGGGCGCTCGCGCTGTGCGGCCAGCGCCGGCAGGTAGCCGGGTTCGTAGCACAGCAGCAGAGGCGACACGCGCCCCGGTGCCAGGGTGTAGACGTCGGGCGAGACGCCCATGCCCCGGGCGAAGCGCTCCAGCCAGGCCCGTGTGACCCGCACCGTCTGAGGCGCCAGGGTGGTACCGACCGGCAGGGCAATAGCGCCGGCCCGCTCACTCACTTCTTGACCAGCGGACATTCGCTCTCGGCCAGGGTCTGGAAGGCCATTTCGCCGGGCACGGTCTGGATGACGCGGGTGTAGTCGCCCTTGCCGGTGGACTCGGCCGGGGACTTGATCTGCACCAGGTACATCTCGTGGATCATCTGGCCGTCTTCGCGCAGCCGGCCGCTGGGCGTGAAGGCGTCGTTGACGGGCATCTCGCGCATCTTGGCCAGCACGACGTCGGCGTCGTCGGTGCCGGCGGCCTCGATGGCACGCAGGTAGTGACGCACGAAGGAATAGGTGGCCACCTGCGGGCCCGAGGGCAGCTTGCCGTTGTGGCGGGCGGAGAAGGCGCGGGCCCAGGCACGCGAACGCTCGTTGAGGTTCCACTCGTAGAAGGACACGACCTGCATGCCCTGCATGATGGCCAGGCCGTTGGCTTCGATTTCTGAGATGGTCATGCCGATCGAGAAGATCTGCTGCTTGGGCATCATGCCGAACTCGCGTGCCTGCTTGGCCAGCTGGACCAGGTCAGCGCCCGAGTTGATGAACACGACCGCCTTGGCGCCCGAGGCCTGGGCTTGCAGCAGGTACGAGCTGAAGTCGGTGGAGTTGAGTGGGTGCGAGACCTCGCCCACCACCTTGCCGCCACGGGCGGCGACCGCGGCACGGAAGGCCTTGGAGGCGTTGGTGCCGAAGGCGTAGTCCACCGAGATGATGAAGAAGGAGTCAATGCCCTTGCTGATGTTCTCGGGGGTGACCAGGTTCGCTGTCGTCGCACGGGCGTTGTACAGCCACATCAAGGAGTGTGGCGTGCATTGCTTGCCGGTGATGTCGGTG
>JAZKDA010000065.1:0-1865 GCA_040387815.1 Pseudomonadota bacterium
CACCAGCAGCGGCCGGGCGTGCGCGATGCGCGCCTGCACCCGCTCCAGCAGTTGGTTTCGGGCCGCATCATACGCCCGGCCCAGCGCCTGCTCGAAAGCGAAGTCGTCGGCCGAGCCGTGGCTCTTGAATACCAGGCCACGCAGGCCCAGCAGGGCGGCGCCGTTGTAGCGCCGGTAGTCGACCCGGCGCTTGAAGGCCGCCAGCACCGGGTAGGCGGCGATCGCTGCCAGTTTGGTCAGCGGGTTGCGGGAAAACTCTTCCTTGAGGAAGCCGCCAATCATCGACGCCAGGCCTTCGCTGGTCTTGAGGGCCACATTGCCCACGAAGCCGTCGCACACCACGATGTCGGTCGTGCCCTTGAAGATGTCGTTGCCTTCGACGTTGCCGTGGAAGTTCAGGTCGCCGGCCTGCGCCGCTGCACGCAGCAACTCGCCAGCCCGCTTGATCACCTCACTGCCCTTGATCACCTCTTCGCCGATGTTGAGCAATCCGACGGTGGGCTGGTCGACATTGCGCAGGGCCGAGACCAGGGCCGAACCCATCACCGCGAACTGCAGCAGGTGCTGCTCGGTGCAATCGACGTTGGCGCCGAGGTCGAGCACCGTGGTGGCCCCGCCACGGGCATTGGGCATGGGATAGGCGATGGCGGGACGGTCGATGCCCTCGACGGTCTTGAGCAGATAGCGGGCCAGCCCCATCAGGGCGCCGGTATTGCCGGCCGACACTGCCACCTGCGCCTTGCCTTCCTTGACCTGCTGGATCGCCACCCGCATGGACGAATCCTTCTTGCGCCGAAGGGCCACCTCGACCGCATCGTCCATCAGGACCACTTCAGTGGCCGCAACGACGGTGGCCCGTTCGTGGTGAAAACCGGCCAGGACATCGGGCAGCCCGACAAGCAGCAGCCGAGCCTGCGGATGGCGGTCAAGGAAGTGCCGGCAGGCCGGCAGCGTCACACGGGGTCCGTGGTCGCCCCCCATGCAATCGACAGCCAAGGTTGTTGTCATGGGTTCAAGTGTGCTGCGTAAGCGGGCGGGCCGACGCGCCGCGGGCCGCGGACGTGCCGCCCATCGGGCGGCGCCAATAACAAGGGCCCGAGCCACGCAAGCGGCTCCGGGCCCCGGCCGGGAGATGAAACGCCCTGATCAGGCGTCTTATCAGGCGCTGTGTCAGGCGTCGTTTTTGGTCTTGACAACCTTGCGCCCACGGTAGAAGCCGTTGGGGCTGATGTGGTGGCGCAGATGGGTTTCGCCCGTGGTGGGCTCGACCGCGATGCCCGGCACGTTGAGGGCGTTGTGCGAACGATGCATGCCCCGCTTGGAGGGCGACTTCTTGTTTTGCTGAACGGCCATGACGGACTCCTGGAAGGAAGGTGCCGCGTACGAACGCAGCAGTCTCGAATGAAGGTGGGTGGGAGCGCGCCAATCAGGGGGACCTCAGCTAGGACGAAAAGTCTGGTCTGAAAAGCCCGGCTGGCCGCGCGAAAGCCCATGATTGTAGCCCAACTCCTGCCGGGCTCCGCTCATGATTTGCCGCCCTTGAGCTGGCCCAGTACCGCGAACGGGTTCGGGCGCTCGGGCTCGGCCTCGAAGTCGGGATCGGCGGCGCGCATCTTCACGGGCTCGGGGCAGACCTCGTGGCGCGGCACCAGGGGCAGCTCCAGCAGCAGTTCGTCCTCGACCAGGCCCGGCAGGTCGAAGGCACGGCTGAGGGCGAGCACGTCTTCTTCGGCCAGCTCGTCCTCGGCTTCGGCGGTGGACTCGTCGGCCACGAAGCGGAAGGCTCGCTCGAAGGACACCGGGGTGTCCACCGGCAGCAGGCAGCGCTGGCAGGTCAGGGGCAGGACGGTGTCGGCCCGCAGGTG
>JAZKDA010000065.1:1875-8095 GCA_040387815.1 Pseudomonadota bacterium
GCGAGCCCTCGTGCAAGGCCGAGTGCACCGGCGTGTCGGCCCGCAGGTGCAGCCACACTTGCGGCTGCACATGGTGCGGATCGAGCAGCTCGCCCTGCGCCCGCCACCGCACCGCAAGGTCCGGCCCACCGCCCGCAACCTCGGCCAGCAGCCGCGGCATCTCGGCCAGACGGGCGCTGCCCTGCAGCTGCGCGCCCTCTTCGGCAAAGGCCTGGACGTCCAGGCGCTGGGGGTTGAACTCCTTGAGCATCCGGGCAGTGTAAGAGAATCGCCGCATGTCCCAGGCCCCCGCCATCCCCCCCGGCCGCCTCGTCGTACTCGGGTCGACCTCCGCTTACCGGCGCGAACTGCTGTCGCGCCTGCGCCTTCCGTTTGAGGTCGCCTCGCCCGATGTCGACGAAACGCCGCAGCCGGGCGAGACCCCGCAGGTCCTGGCCCGGCGCCTCGCACTGGCCAAGGCACGGGCCGTCGCCGCACGGTTTCCGCAGGCCGCCGTGATCGGCTCGGACCAGGTGGCCGACCTCGACGGTGAGCCGCTGGGCAAGCCCGGCAACCACGAACGCGCGGTTGAACAATTGCGCCGCATGCGCGGGCGCTGGGTGGTCTTCCAGACCGCGGTGGCCGTGGTGTGCCAGGCCAGCGGCTTCGAGCAACTCGACCTGGCGCCGGTGCGGGTGCGCTTTCGCGACCTGAGCGACACTGAGATTGAGAGCTACCTGCGTGCCGAGCAGCCCTATGACTGCGCCGGCAGCGCCCGCAGCGAAGGCCTGGGCATCGCCCTTCTGGAGGCCATCGAAAACGACGACCCCACGGCGCTGGTCGGCCTGCCGCTGATCCGCACCTGCCGCATGCTGCGCGCCGCAGGCGTGCATCTGCTCGCATGAGTGGCGCTGCGCCTTCGCCCGGCCGCCTGCTGCTTGTGCCAGCGCCGCTGGACTTCGGCTGCGACACCCAGTCCCCGATCGACGCGGTGCTGCCGGCCGCCACGCTGGCCGCTGCTGCCGCCACCACCCACTGGGTCTGCGAGAACGCCAAGACCACCCGGGCTTTTCTCAAGCGCGTGGGCGAATTGCGTCCGCTGGCCCTGCCCCTCCAGCAGCAGCACATCGTCGAGCTGCCGCGCGAAGTCCACAAGAAGGGCGACCATCGCCCCGGCTTCGACGCCCGCCCCCTGCTGCAGCCGGCCTTGGCCGGCCATGACATCGGCCTGCTGAGTGAAGCCGGGATGCCGGCCATCGCCGACCCGGGCTCGTCGGTGGTGCGCGCCGCCCACGATCTGGGCCTGACGGTGCAGCCGCTGGTGGGGCCATGCTCGCTGCTGCTGGCGCTGGCCGCCAGCGGCCTCAATGGCCAGAACTTCGCCTTTGTCGGCTACCTGCCGCAGGACGCGGCCCAGCGCCAGCAACGCATCCGCGAATTGGAGTCGCTGGCGCTTCGCACCGGCCAGGCGCAGATCTTCATCGAGACGCCCTACCGGAATGCGGCGCTGCTGTCGGCGCTGCTGGCCGCCCTGCAGCCAGCCACCCGTTTGGCGGTCAGCAGCGGGCTGACCCTGGACGACGCCCAAACCCGCAGCCTGCCGGTGCGGGCCTGGCGTGAGCGGCAGGCGCCGGCGCCCGACGAGCCGGCGGTTTTTTCGATCGGCCCTTGAGTGCTCGCGGCCCGACCGGTCAACGGATCGCCGTTGTGCGCAGCGCCTTGACGGCGCTCTCGCCCAGGGCCGCGCCAAAGCGCTTGGCCAGGCGCTCAGCCACGTTCGAGCGGCGGGTGTAGTCGACCAGTTCCTCGGCCTTGATGACCTCGCGGGCCACGAAGTCGATGTTGCCCAGCTGGTCGGCCAAGCCGAGGTCAATGGCCTGCTTGCCGGTCCAGAACAAGCCGGTGAACAGATCGGGGCTGTCCTTGAGCCGGGTGCCACGGCCTTTCTTGACAGCGTCGATGAACTGGCCGTGGATCTGATCGAGCAGACCCTTGGCGAAATCGCGCTCGCGCTCAGTCATGGGCTTGAAGGGGTCCAGGAAGCCCTTGTCCGCCCCGGCGGTGAGCAGGCGCCGCTCCACGCCCAGCTTGTCCATCAGGCCGGTGAAGCCGAAGCTGTCCATGAGCACGCCGATGCTGCCGACCACGCTCGCCTTGTCGACATAGATCTTGTCGGCGGCCGCGGCGACATAGTAGGCGGCCGAGGCGCAGGACTCTTCCACCACGGCGTACACCGGCTTTTTGTGCTTTTCCTTGAGGCGGCCGATCTCGTCGTAGATGATCCCGGCCTGCACCGGACTGCCGCCTGGCGAGTTGATCAGGAGCACGATGCCTTTGGCGCCGGTGTCCTCGAAGGCCAATCGCAAGGACGCCACGACCGCTTCGGCGCTGGTTTCCTCGCCGGCGGTGATCTCGCCCTTAATCTCCACCACCGCGGTGTGCGGCGTGGTGATGTCGGCGGGGCCGGCACCGCGAGACAGCAGGGCCCAGGCCAGCGCCGCGAAGAACACCAGCCAGGCCAGACGGAAGAAGATGCGCCAGCGACGTGCCTGCCGCTGCTCGGTCAGGCTGGCGAATGCCAGCCGCTCCAGTGTGTCGCGCTCCCAGCCGGGCGCATGGGGGGTGTGCGCGGCGACGGGCTCGGGGCGCTGGCCGGGCGTGGCGGAATCGTGCGGGCCCGGATCATCGGGCGGCATGCGGTCGGTCATGAAAGGCAGTCAGAAGTTGACGGGTTGGAGGTTGAAGGCAGTATGCCAGTGGACCACGCCATCGCGCTCGGTCAGGGCGATCTTGACCAGCCCGCCCCGGCAGGGACCGCCCGCGCAGCGGCCGGTGTCTGGCGCGTAGGCGGCGCCATGGGTGGCGCACAGCAGCCATTGGCCGCTGTCGTCGAAAAAGCGGTTGGGCATGTAATCCATCTCCATGGCCACATGGGCGCAGCGATTGATGTACGCATGGACCCGGCCCTCCCAGCGCACGGCGAAGGCCCGGCAGGTCTGCCCGCCGTACACGACGTCGAAGGCAACGGCCTCGCCACCCTCGGTCAGGTCGCGGGCGTTGCACAGAGCAATGGTCTGGTCCATGGTTCAAGCGGGCTCAGGCGTTCGCCAGCAGCCAGTCGCGCAGGTCGGCCATCGTGTGGGCGACAAACAGCGGCCGCAGGGCCTCGAAGCCATCCACGTCGTGCGCGCCGTAGCTCACGCCCACACTGGCGCAGCCGGCGTTCAACGCCATCTGCAGGTCGTGGGTGGTGTCGCCGATCATGAGCGTGCGCTCGGGTTCGACGCCGAACTCGCGCATCAGCTCGTGCAGCATCCGCGGATGCGGCTTGCCGGCGGTCTCGTCGGCCGTGCGGGAGCCGTCGAACACGCCCAGCAACTCGACCGACCGCAAGGCTTCGTCGAGCCCGCGACGCGACTTGCCGGTGGCCACGGCCAGCCAATGCTGGCGCGCGCGCAGCTCATGCAGCAGCGGCAGCACACCCTGGAACAGCGTCAGGTCATTCTGGTGGCGGGCGTAGTGGTGGCGGTAACGCAGGCCCAGTTCGGGGTATTTCGCGGGCGGCACGTCCGGCGCGGCATGGGCCAGCGCCTCGTGCAGGGCCATGCCGATCACCCAGGCGGCCGCCTGGTCGGTGGGCCGCTGGCCGCCGACGTCGACCACCGCGTCCTGGATGCAGCGCACGATGATGGCGGTGGAATCGAACAGGGTGCCGTCCCAGTCGAAGGCGATCAGGTCAAACTGGCGCGGGCGCATGCGTCTCGGGTGGCAAAAAAGATTGGAGCTCGGGCGGCAGGGGCGCCAGCAGTTCCAGCCGCTCGCCCGTCGCCGGGTGATCGAACTGTAACCGCCACGCATGCAGGAACATGCGCTTGAGGCCTTGCCGCTGCAGGGCCTTGTTCAGCTCGAAGTCGCCATACTTGTCGTCACCGGCGATGGGATGGCCTTGCGAGGCCAGGTGCACCCGGATCTGATGGGTGCGGCCGGTCTTGATGGTCACCTCCAGCAGCGTGCCCTCCCCCGCATCCGGCGCCCCGGCCACCGGCACCCGGCGCGCCACCTTGACCAGCGTGATCGAGCGCATGCCGTCGGGGTCTTCCTTGGCCACCACCTTCACCCGGCGCTCGCCGTCGGCCAACAGGTACTTGTGCAGGGGCTGGTCGAGCACCTTGAGCCGCTGCGGCCAGCGGCCGGTCACGAGCGCCAGGTAGGTCTTTCCGGTTTCGCGTTCCCGGAACTGGTCCTGCAGCCGGGTCAGGGCCGAGCGGCGCTTGGCCAGCAGCAAGATGCCGGAGGTTTCGCGGTCCAGCCGGTGCACCAGCTCCAGAAATTTCGCCTGTGGCCGCGCCTGCCGCAGTTGCTCGATCACGCCGAAGCTCACCCCGCTGCCGCCATGCACCGCCACGCCCGCCGGCTTGTCGATGGCCAGCAGATGGTCGTCTTCGAACAACACCGGAAACTCGCGCGCGGGCGCAGGCCGATCCTTCTTGGCCTCGGCCGCATCCGACAGGCGCACCGGCGGCACCCGCACCTGATCGCCGGCCGCGATACGGGTGTCGGCCGAGGCGCGGCCCTTGTTCACCCGTACCTCGCCGCTGCGGATGATGCGGTAGACATGGGTCTTGGGCACCCCCTTGAGGTGCCTGATCAGGAAGTTGTCCAGGCGCTGGCCGGCGGACTCCTCGTCCACCCGCAGCGTTCGAACGATCGCCGGCTCGGAGCGGCCGACGCCCCCTATAATGTGTTTCACTGGCGCGCCGCTGTAAGTGGTTGATTTTTCTTGGAGTTTATTCCACCCACTCACGCCCGGTTCGCTGGTTGGTCGATGCCACTGGTTCCACTTCCGCGGGGCGTGCCGCAAGCCGAAGGTTTGCGGCGGCCCGCCGGGGAGCCAGCGCCGGCACGACTTTGAAGCACCGTTACGGAATACCTGACCGGCAGCCGCTTGCCTGCTGCCGGTGGATAGAAGCGAGAACCACCTGTGTTGATGGCGATGATGCAACTCCTGCTGCCCGGGCTCCTGAGCCCTGCCGCAGGCATGCCATCGCCGGCGGCCCGCGCCTTGCGCGCGATACCGGCCGCACCGGCTGCTCGGATTGCAGCTCACCAGGGGCGCCCATCCGGCCGCCGCTTTCTCGTTCCCATCCCCGCGCCTTGGCCACGCCCGCTGAGCTGACGCTCGGCCCGCGCAGCCACTCCGGCAATTCCTCACTCGCTTCGAAGTCGCGCCCGGCATCGTGGATCCCCTCACGGGATCGTTTCGATGTTTGATAACAAAAGGTGACGCGATGAAGCGTATGCTGATCAACGCCACGCAGGCTGAAGAACGCCGGCTGGCCATCGTCGACGGGCAAAAGCTCCTCGACTACGAAATCGAGATTGAAGGGCGCGAACAGCGCAAGGGCAACATCTACAAGGCTGTCGTCACGCGCGTCGAGCCCTCCCTGGAAGCCTGTTTCGTCGACTACGGCGAAGACCGCCACGGCTTCCTGCCTTTCAAGGAAATCTCCCGCCAGTACTTCGCACAGGGTGTGCCGGCTTCCCAGGCCCGCATCAGCGACGTGATCAAGGAAGGCCAGGAGCTGCTGATCCAGGTCGAGAAAGAAGAGCGCGGCAACAAGGGCGCCGCCCTGACCACCTTCATCTCCCTGGCCGGCCGCTACGTCGTGCTCATGCCCAACAACCCCCGTGGCGGTGGCGTCAGCCGCCGCATCGAGGGGGACGACCGGGCCGAGCTCAAGGAGGCGATGGACCAGCTGGAGTACCCCAACGGCATGTCCATCATCGCGCGCACGGCCGGCATCGGCCGCTCCGCGCCCGAGCTGCAGTGGGACCTGAACTACCTGCTCAAACTGTGGACCGCCATCGACGGCGCGTCCCAGGGCGGAAAGGGCGCCTTCCTGATCTATCAGGAATCGTCCCTCGTCATCCGCGCCATCCGCGACTACTTCAACGGTGACATCGGCGACATCCTGATCGACACCGACGACCTCTACGACCAGGCCCAGCAGTTCATGTCGCACGTGATGCCCGAGCATGCCGCCCGGGTCAAGCGCTATCGCGACGACGCGCCCCTGTTCAGCCGCTTCCAGATCGAGCATCAGATCGAATCGGCCTACGCCCGCGAGGTCAAGCTGCCGTCGGGCGGCGTGGTCGTCATCGACCACACCGAGGCCCTGGTCTCCATCGACGTCAACTCGGCCCGCGCCATCAAGGGCGGCGACATCGAGGAAACCGCCAC
>JAZKDA010000066.1:0-4980 GCA_040387815.1 Pseudomonadota bacterium
GCCTGCGCTACGACCAGCGGGGCCGCAAGATCGCCATGCAAGACCCGGCCATGGGGCGAGTTCGTCCCCGGTGCGGCGGGCGGCTTTGGCAAGGTGCTGGCCCACTCAGCGGCCGGCTGCATCAGCGCTGCGGCGGGTGGCGGGCACTGCAAGGCGGGTGCGATGGCGGCGGGGTTCGCGGAGTTCGCCGGGCCGGCCATCGGGGATCTTGGAAGCGTCGCGGCCAACGTGACCAAGAGCGCTGTGCTGGGCGGCGTCGGCAGTTCAATTGGAGGCGGGCGCTTCGAGGATGGGGCGGTGACGGGGGCGTTTGGGTATCTTTTTAACCAGCTGGCGCATGCGGACCGACAAGCGTTGCAGCGCGGGACTTGTACAACACCTTCGGTGGCATGCTCGCAGCAGAACGCCGATTACCGTGCGGCGTACGACGCGAAGATCAAGAGCCAAGCTATCGAAGGGTTCTACCCAGAAAAGGAAGCCGCTCTGATGCTGATGGCGCCGCTTCGTGGCGCTGCATTGTTTGAGGGCCTTGTATTTCGAACGGAGCACTATGCTTCCAGATTGATGGCGGAAGGCCTTTCGGTATCGCGCGTTGAACGGGTGGTTGGCACAGAGGTGTCTGCCATGCGCGCAAACATGGCGGTCAATGCGGACGTCGGAGGCCGCTTGGTCGTCGATACAGCGACAATTGAATATCGTGCGCGCCTGCTGCCGAACGGGACAGTGAACATTGGCACGATCTTTCCGGTGAAATAGCAATGGCCCGCAAACTAAGTGCCGAAGAAGAGCAAGTGGTGCGCCAGCTGGCCAACGGTCTGGCTGAAGCAGAGCGACAACAACTCCTCGCCGACCTGGCCGATTGCACTGTCGTGCCAGCTACGGAGGACGGTGCGAGGTTGCAGTTCACGATTTCGGGATATCAGCGTCCGCCATATCACGGTCAGCATTCATACACCGTTGGCGGCTCGATGGAGGATGCGGATGGCACGGCGATCGGCGTGAACCTCTATGCCGATGAAAACCACAGGATTCTTGAATTGGAGCTGATCCGCTGGGGTGACGGGCCATTGCTCAAACCAAATTGGAGTTCGTTCCGAGTGCAGTACTGACTGGCGTGTGTCCTCGGCTGCTTCATCAGACGGCTGTTGAATTTCATGAGAACGCGGGGATGGACGAGTTGATGCGTCCCAACGGGCGAATGTGGGCGAGCCAACGCTCTGCGGTCGAAAGTGCTCAGGCATTTCGGCGATGCCCTCTCACCTCCCCACGTACCGCCAAGCCCCCCTCACGCCCCCATTCACGGCCTCCGCCGATTCCAGCTGCCATTCCCTGCGCTCGCCGTCGTTCAGGGCGGCGCTGACGGCTGCCACTTTCTGCATCGAATCCAGCGCGTACTCCAGCCGGATACCGTTCGCTGTATCGCTCGTCCCCGCGGCTTCAAACGCCATCCGCACCAACTGAGCCCCCGGCACATCGACCTGCTCGATCACCGCGAAGATCGGGTTGAGGTCGGTTTGAAGGTGCCGCGCCGCCGCGAGCAGGGCAGCGCGGCGACGGGCGGTGTCGGCGGTCTGGACCTGGCTGACGCGCGGGGATGCGGAATCGCGGGTCTGCTGTTCGCGCAGCACGCGGATTTCTTCCCGGACCTGGGCCAGGCGTTCGTTCTGGCGCACCAGGATCGACGCGGTGGCCAGGAGGGCGCCCAGGCAGACGGCTCCGGCCAGTGCCCAGACCCAGACCAGGGCGGGGCCGCGCGATGCGAACTCGACTTCGATGGGCTTCATGGTGCGTGCGCCGCCTCCCAGTGCATCGCAAGAAACGATGGTCCTTTGGTGCATCGCCTGGCGGCCCGTTGCGGACTGAACACCAGCGCAGTGAACTTGCTGGCGGGCGGGAGGGCCTCGAGCAGGCTTGGCAGCGGCGCATCGGCGGGCTCGCAGCTGGCGGCCGGCAGGCGGACCAGCCCGTCCGGCTCGAGCACCCACAACTCGCGCGCGCGCCTTGCCTGCCCGCACCGGGTGGCGTCACTCCACAAGGGACACAGTGACCGGATCGCCAGCCGGTGCGAAACGGCCCAGGTTTGCAGGGCGTCGTGCACCGCGCGGGGCAGGGCAGCGGCCAGCCCGTGATGCAGGCGGTCGCTGTCGACCATGAGCTGCGCCGGGTCGGTGTCCAGCGCGTCGGCGGCGCTTTGCCGGGCCCAGGCGTGCAGTTCACGCCAACGGGTGATCCGCCGCGGAACAGGAAAGCAGACCGGTGGGCAGAAGGCCGCGCCCAGACGCACCCGCAAGGCCTGGCGCTCATCGAGCTGCGCGGCGGCGCCCTGGTGCAGCAAGTCCAGGACCCGCTCCAGGGGCAGGGTCGGGGCGTAGCGCACCAGCGTCGAAGCTTGACCTGCGCGCGCGACGACGGCAAGCCGGCGGCCCAGGTAGATGTCGGTGACGCTCGCAAAAGGCTCAAGCCAGGCCAATGACACGGGTCACCTCCTCCAGGCTGGTGTGCGCCTCGCGCACGCTGTCGAGCGCGACGGCATGCAGGCGCTGCGCGCCCGCGCCGGCATACACAGCCGACTTGAGCTCGCTCATGCCGGCCTTGGCCACCATCAGGTCGCGCACCGTGTCGGACAGGGTATGGACCTCGGCCAGGACCATGCGGCCCTTGTAGCCCGTGTGGCGGCAGGCACCGCAGCCGCGCGGGGCGGGCAGGCGGGCCAGTGATGCGAGGTTCAGCGCTTCGATCGATGCGCGTTCGTCGTCGCGCGGGGCGCGCCAGCCAGCGCAGTGCGGACACAGCCGGCGCAGCAGCCGCTGGACGACCACGCCGTTGAGGGCTGAAGCCAGGGCAAAGGGGTCGATGCCGAAGTGCTGGAAGCGTCCCAGCACGTCGAACAGGCTGTTGGCGTGGACGGTGGTGAAAACGAGGTGGCCGGTCAGGGCCGACTGCACCGCGATCTCGGCGGTCTCGGCGTCGCGGATCTCGCCGACCAGGATCTTGTCGGGGTCATGCCGCAGGATGGAGCGCAAGCCGGTGGCGAACGTCAGGCCCTTGCGCTCGTTCACCGGAATCTGCAGCACGCCGGGCAGCTCGTATTCGACCGGGTCTTCGATGGTGACGATCTTTTGCAGGCCGTCGTTCGCCTCCGACATCGATGCATAGACGGTGGTGGTCTTGCCGCTGCCGGTGGGCCCGGTGACCAGCAGCATGCCGTGGGGGCGGCGCGCGAGCGCGCGCAGGCGGGTGCAGGTGGCGCTGTCGAAGCCGAGCGCGTCGAGCGACATGGCCTGGCCCGGCTGGCGCAGCTGCGCCTTGTCCAGCAGCCGAAGCACGGCGTCCTCGCCGAAGATGCTGGGCATGATCGAGACGCGCAAGTCGACGCCGCCGGCCGCGCCCTCCCAGCGAAAGCGCCCGTCCTGCGGGCGCCGGCGCTCGGTGATGTCCAGTTGCGCCAGCACCTTGATGCGCGAGATGACTTCCTCGGCGCGGGTGGCATCGCCGAGCCGATCGCCGGCGCTGAGTACGCCGTCAATGCGCAACTTGATGGCGATGCCCTGTCGGCTGGTCTCGAAGTGGATGTCGCTGGCGCCGCTGCCGTAGGCGCTGGCGATGGCGTGGTCGACGAAGTCCACCACGGCGGCGCGGTCGCCCGGCGGCGTGGGGTCCGGCGCAGGGGACGCCGACAATGCCCCAACCGCCGGTTCGGGGGGCGTCTGGCCCGGCCTCGCCAGCGCCAGATGCGCGCTGCCGAAGCGCCCGCGCGACAGGGCCTGCCAGGCGGCGGGCGACCAGGGGTCTTCGGTCAGAAGGAAGGCTTGCGATTCGCAGTCGACCAGCCAGCCGACACCGGCCAGCGGCTGGCGCCACTGTGCGCTGGCGGCCTGCGCATCGCTGAGGACCGCGATGCCGGCGAGATCGGCCAGGGCGCGGGTCACCAGGTCTTCGGGCATCGCCAGTTCGTCGAGCAATGCGAGCCAGAGGCCGCCCGGCCGACCGGGACGCTGGCGCGCGCGGGCGACAGCCGCATCCAGCTGATCGTGGGTGATGTCGGCGTGTTGTGTCGGCCTGGCGTGCATGTTCAGCGCAGTCGCGTGGCCATGTCGAAAACGGGCAGGTACAGCGCAACCACGATAGCGCCCACCAGCAAGGCCACGGCCATCAGCAGCACGGGCTCGACGATGCGGGTGGCGCGCTCGACGAAGCGCTCGAAGCGCTCGCCGTGCAAGCGCGAGACGGTCTCGGCCGCCAGGTGGAACTGGCCGCTGCGCTCGGCGGCGGCCAGCAGGCGGCGCCCGACCTCGTCGCACAAGCCCGACTCGGACAGCGCTTGCGACGCGGCGCGCCCGCGAACGATGGCGGCCAGCGCCATGTCGGCCGAGCGCCGCAGCTCGTCGGCCAGGGCGCAGTCGCGTGCCAAGCCCAGGGCTTGCGTCAAGGGGTAGCCGCCCTTGAGCAGCAGCGCCAGCGCTTGGTAGAGCATGGCCAGCTGGTAGTCGCGCACCCGGGCTCGCAACGGCGGTGCCGCCCGCATCAGCGCCCGCAGCGCCTGCATGGGCCCGCCACCCATGACCCAGCTGCTGGCGGCCGCAGCCAGCACCGCCAGCGCCAGCAGCACCTCCCAGCGGTGGTCGCGCACGGCGGTGCTGGTGCGCACCACCAGTGCTGTCATGCCGCCGGAGCTGCCTTGCAGGTTCTGGTACATGCGGGCGAAATTAGGCATGACCACCACGATCAGAAAAATGGAGATGGCCACGCCCAGGGCCGTGACCAGCGCCGGGTAGATGGAGGCGCCGATCACCTTGTGCGAAAGCCGCCGCACCAGCGTGTCAAAGCGCAGGTAGTCGGCCAGCGCCTCGGGCAGGTTGCTGGTGCGCTCGCCCGCGCGCACCGCGGCCAGCAGCACCGCGGGTGCCTGAGGCTGCGCGGCCAGCGCCGCCGAAAGCGACTGGCCCTGTGCCAGCTTGTCCAGCAGGGCGGCCGCCAAGC
>JAZKDA010000066.1:4990-5389 GCA_040387815.1 Pseudomonadota bacterium
CAGCTCGCGATAGGCGGTCACCGCCGTCGCCGAGGCCGACTGCTCATCGAGGGCGACCGGATAGCTGGCTGCATAGAGCTTGCCGCCTGTCTCCCTGAGGTAGGGCGCGATGATCTGGGTGTACCAGCCGGCGCCGGGCCAGACCTCGACCACCGTCATGCCCGCATGCAACAGCGTCTGGACCTCGCGGCAGAACAGCGGAAAGTCGGGCGCGGCTGGGCCGCGTCGCACCCACCGATGCGGCGCGATCATCGGGTGGCCTCGCCGACGCCCGCTGACGGGGCGACGAATTTCCAGTCGGCATAGCGGGTGGCGGCCGCCAGCTGGAGGCCGCGCTGCGCAATGGCGCCGCTGCGCAGCGGCGCCTGGTCGCTGCGGCTGTACACACCGACGATGCCG
>JAZKDA010000066.1:5399-9229 GCA_040387815.1 Pseudomonadota bacterium
GTGAAGCCCATGTCGGTCGCATACGGCACCAGACGATCGGCCAGACCCGCCCAGCTATACGACTCGCCATGCTCGTCACGTAGCCACGAACCCACATGCACTTCGTACACCGACATCGGCGATGCCGCCGTCTGGCGCGCGCAGCAGTCCCCAATCCATCGAGCGGGTGACCGGGTCCGCATAGCGCTCACGCAGGTGCCGGCGCAGCTGCACAAAGCGCCGATCCTCGGTCAGCGCCTCGAGCGTCGGCGGCCACTGCTTGGTGTGGCCGGGGGTGGCGGCATGGTAGGCGGCGATGGCCCGCGCGTAGGCGCCGCCCGCATGCAGCAAATCGGCCTCGCGCTCGCGCTGGGCTTGCTGCGAGGCGAATTGCATCACGCGGTCACAGGCCAGCGCCAGTACGGTCAGCGCCGCGAGCACGGCGAGCAGGGTCAAGCCGTGCTGGTGCCACCGGCGACAGCGGCGGCGTTGATGTTCACCAGCTTGCATAGTCGCTGCCATCGCCGGCGCGGCCGGTGGCGCCGCTCTTGATGTCGAACACACCGGCGCCGGCCGTGGGCGGCACCGCAATCCAGGTGTGCGCCGAACCCGTGAGCGGATCGATGGGTACGACGCGCACATAGCGCTGCGCGGCCAGTTCGTCGAGCGAGGCGGGATAGCGCGCCTTGTCGCGGTAGAACTGGTCGATGGCGGTGCGCAGACCTTGCAGGTTGTGGCGCAGCACCGCTTCGCGCGCGGCGTCCACCCGCTCCAGGTAGCGCGGCGCCACCAGGCTGACAAGCATGGCCATCACCGCCAGCACCACCAGCAGTTCGATCAGCGTGAAGCCGCGCGCCGGCCTACCAGCTGTCATGGCGGCTTCCGTCCAGGCCCACGGCCTGCGAGCTGGACTTCACATCGAACACGTCGTCGCCCGGCTCGGGCCGGTCGGCGGGGGAGGCGTAGCTGCGCAGGCGCCAGGTGGCCTCGGGCGGCAAGGCGGGGTCGGCGAACGGATCGCGCGGGATGCTGCGCAGGAAGGGGATGCGCTGCCCCTGCGCTTGCGGCCGCGGGTCGGGCAGGCCGTCGACCAGGGCTTTCAGGCTGGGCGGGTAGCCGGACGCGCCCGCCGCACTCGCCGCACCCGCTGCGTCCGTGACCAGGCCCAAGGTCTGGGCTGTGTGGCGATACGCGTCGAGCGCGGCGCGGATCTCCCACAGCGCATGGCGCAGTTCGCGTTCGCGCTGCGCCGCGAGCATCGTCTCGCCCAGCGGCATGATGGCCGCCGCCAGCGTGCCCACAATTGCCAGCACCGCCAGCAACTCCACCAGACTGAATCCCGCGGCGGGCCGCGAGTGGATGACAGTGCGTTTCATCGAAGTTGCAGCTTCAGTGGGGGTGGCGCGAGCGGCTCGGCCGGTGCCGCGCCGGCCACGGGCACGCCCTGGCCAATGGGGCGAAGCGAGACCAGGCGCACCTCGCCCTCACCGGCCGCGCGTGCCCGAAATCGCAGCCGCACCAAAGCACCGCGTCCGCTTGCGCCAACGGAGCTGACCACGCCATCGCGGTCGGCGCCGTCACTTCGCAAGAGTCCCACGGTCACCCGGCCGGCGCCGGGGTCGACCGCGTGGGTGAAGCTGGTGGCGGCGCCGCCCTGACGCAGCAGATCGCCCTCTTGCACGTCCAGCAGCTCCAGTTGCGCGGAGGTATAGGCCAGCTCCATCGGCGCGCCGCGCAGCTGCGTGGCCGATTCCATGCCGAGCGTCACCACGAAGCTGTCGCCGACCCGGGCGCCGGCCGGTGCGCTCCAGAACAGGCGGGGCGCGGTGAGGGCGGCGGGAACGCCGTCGCCAGCCGGCGCGGCGTCGGCGGCGGGCGGCGCCGAGGGCGTTGCCGCTGGGCTCGGCGTGGACGGGCCCGCTGACGCCGGCGTTGCCGGCGCGGCGGCGCCCGGTGTCACATCGTCGGGCGGGCGGTCCCCACCCTCGGGCGGGCCCAGCCGGGTGGTCAGTTCCGTGCCGACCGACAGCCGCGTCTGCGCCAGATCGGGCCGGGGCGCGGGCCGCAGCACGCGCGGCGTGATGGCCAGCACGAGCTCGGTGCGGCGGTGGTCGTCGCGCTGGCTGGAGAACAGGCGGCCGGCCAGCGGCAGGTCGCCCAGTCCCGGAATGCGGTTGGCGGTGTTGCGGTCCTCGTGGTTGATCAGGCCGGCCAGCAATTGCGTCTCGCCGTCGCGCAAGCGCAGCGTTGTGTTGGCGTTGCGGGTACCCAGCTGGTAGGCCAGGGTGCCCGAGCCGCCCCGTACCTCCCGGGCGATGGAGCTCACCTCCAGGCCGAGGCGGATCGAGACCTCGTCGTCGGGCGAGACGGTGGGCTCCACCTCCAGCTTCAGGCCGACGTCGAGGTAGCTCACGCTCTCGGAGACGAAGCCGGTGGCCGAGGCGGTGGTGGTGATCACGGGCACCTTGTCGCCGATCAGAATGCGCGCCTTCTCGCGGTTGCGAGTGCGGATGCGCGGGTTGGCCAGGATGTTCACGTCGCCGGTCTCGCGCTTGAGATTGAGGGTGAGGCCGCCCACCCCGACGCCGATGGCCGAAGCGTTGAGACCGGCCAGGCCCTGCACCGTGAGCGGCCCGCTGGCCGACAGCGGGGTGAGCGTCAAGGCATCGGGCACGCGAATGCCCAGCTCGTTCAGGCGCGAGGTGGTGATCTCCAGCACCTCCACCTCCAGCATCACCTCGGCGTCGGCCACGTCGTGCAAGGCCACCAGCCGCTCGGCCACCGCGATGATCTCGGCCGGCTCACGCAGCGCGACGAGGTTGGCACGCTCGTCGACAAAAGGCTCTTTCAGGCGCAGCAAGGACCGCAGCATCGCGGCGGTGGTCTTGGCCTGCGCATGCGCGAGGTGGAACACGCGAATCACCTGCTCCTGGTGCTCGCGCTGCTTCTCGGGGGTGTTGGGATAGACCAGCACCGTGTGCGCGTCGACGATGCGGCGGGTCAGCTGGTGCGCGCCGGTGACGAGATCGATGGCGTCCTCGACGCGCGCCGCGCGCAGGTAGACCGTCACGCGGGTGTCCTGCCGCACCTCGCGGTCGAGGATGAAGTTGACGCCGCTGCCGCGGGTGATCGCCTCCAGCACGGCACTCAGTGGGGCGTTGCGAAAGTCCAGGGCGATGGGGCGGGTTTCGGCCAGGGCGCGCAGCGGCACGGGGCCATCGTCGATGCGCTGAGCGCGTGGCGCCCGGCGTTGCCGGGCGATGTCGGCGCGCAGCGCGAGCGCCCGCTCGTCGCGGGGCGCCAGGGCCAGGGCGCGCTCCAAGCTGCGATCCGCCTCATCGGGGCGCCCGGCGTCGCGCTGGCGCACCGCCAGTGCCAGCAAGTGCGTGACCGCATCGGCCTGGGCCGCGATCAGCCCGGCGCGCAAGCTGGCGCTGTCGGGATGGCGGCGCAGGCCGTCCTGGAGCTCGCGCAGAGCGGATTCGTAGTTACCGGCGCGCAGGTGCGTGTCGGCCCGCTCGCGCCAGCTGCTGGCGCAGCCCGCCAGCAGCAAGGCGCCCAGGCCCAGGGCCAGCAGCAGGCGAACGCGCCGTGGGTTCATCGGGTTTGCACGCGGGGTGGCGCGGGAATGGCCAGGCGCGCGGGCTGAGCCAGCGCCGGGTGCGACAGCAGCACCGCGTCGGCGTCGATGGCGTCGACACGAAAGCCGTTGGGCAGCAGTTGACCGGTGCGCAGCGTGAGGGTGTCGTTGCCGAGGCTGGCCATGACGAGGATGCCGCCGTCGGGTGTGACCATGCGGCCGGCGAACGCCAGGCCCGGCGTGGGTGGCTCGGGCGGGGCGGGCGAAGCGG
>JAZKDA010000066.1:9239-10100 GCA_040387815.1 Pseudomonadota bacterium
GCGGGCCAGGATGCCGCCGCCGCCACCGCCCTTGGGGCCACTGGCGCAACCGGCGACGGAGCGTGGGCGATGGCGGGCGTGGGCGCCGGCCGGGTCGCTGCGAAGGGGTCGCGCAATGCGGGCTCCAACTTGGCGCGTGACACGAGAGCAGGCATGGCGGCCGGGCCGGTCCCGTGGTGGATGCCTGTGCTGGGGAGCCGGGGTGCGTCCGGGACGATGGTTGGACCGTCGACGCGGGCGGCATTCAAGCGGACGGCCAGGACCAGCAGGACGGTGACCACCACGAACAGGAGCGTGCGTCCGCTCACGGCGCGCTCCGCATGTAGAGCCCCAGCGAAAGTTGCACATCCACGCGCGCCTCGGGTGTGCGCTGCAGCGTCATGGCCTGCACGGCAAGCGCTGGCTGGCGCTCCAGCAACCGGCCAAGCCAAGCCTTGAACGCGAGATAGTCCGAGTCGAGGGTGACGATGAACCCAAGTTGTGATGGCGCTCGATCCGGGGCATCGGTGTGCTTGACCGAGAGGCTCCGTATCAGGGATCCGGGCGCGGTGCGGGCCATCTGGCGGATCAACCTGTCGGGCTCCGCCGCGCTGGGCAGCTTGTCCCACCATTGCGCCGCCGGTGGCGCGGTGTCAGCGGGAAGTCGGGCCGCCGCGCGCTGCGCCCGCAGGGTCTCCAGTTGCGCTTGTGCCGCGCTGTATGCCGCCCGTGACTGGATCGCCAGGCCCGCGCCCGCAGCCATGCTGGCCAGCGCCAGCAACGCGGCAAAGGCCGCATGCTGCCGCGTTGATCTCGGGCGAAATGGCGGGGCAGGGGAGGGCATGGCGTACACCCGCCAAGAGTAATTCGAAAGAATTCAAT
>JAZKDA010000066.1:10110-18262 GCA_040387815.1 Pseudomonadota bacterium
ATTCAATTAATGCGGCGCCTCTCCCGGGCGTCAGGTCCGAGACACCTTCGCTCGGGCGCCACCCGCAAGCTGGCGGGGATGGGAACTCACGTTTCGTCGTCGCGCCGTGAGCTCAAGTACCGGTAAACCGTGCCCGCCGCTTCTCACGGAACGCCAGCCGGCCCTCCGCGAAGTCGCGGCTGCCGGCGGTCAGGGCTTCGCGGGTGCGCATGGCGGGAAGGTCCGGTTGGCCGGCGGCGATCTCGGCCAGCGAGCGCTTGGTCGCCTGCACCGCCAGCGGGGCCAGGGCCACGATGTCCGTCAGCAGGCGGGCCAGCGCGGCATCGAAGGCGGCGGCGTCGCTCGCCAGTTCCTCCAGCAGCCCCATGTGCAACAGCTTTTGCGCACTGAAGGGGCGCGCGGTGAGAAAGGCGCGCTTGGCACCCTGAACGCCGAAGGCGGCCACGTAGCGTTGCAGGCCGCCCGGGTAGTAGTGCAGGCCCAAGGCGGTGGCGGGCATGCGCAGCTCGGTGCCAGCCAGGCCAATGCGCAGGTCACAGGCGATCGCCAGGTCGGTGGCGCCACCGTAGACGCTGCCATTGAGGGCGCACACGGTCACCGGGCGCAGCGAGGCCAGCGTGTCGGCCAAGCGCTCGAAGAGCCCGGGGTCGTGGGTTTGCCCCTCGAAGTCGCCGATGTGATAGCCGGCGCAGAACACCGGCCGCGGCTGGCCGGCGGTGTTGGCGGTGAGCACCGCCACGCGGATGTCGGGGTCGGCGTCGATCCGCGCGAAGTGCGCCATCAGCGTGTGCAAGTCGCGGTCTTCCAGCCGGTTGCGGTGGGCGGGGCGGTCCAGCGTGAGGGTGGCCACGCCGTCATGCACGTTCAGCCGGGGCGTGCCGGCAGGGGAATCGTCGTGGAGGGTCATCGTTGCCTATTGTTGCGCGGGATGCGGACGCCGCCGTTGTAGCGCCACAATGGCGGACCTGTGCCAACGCCCACCACCGCCATGACCCCAGACACATCCCTGCAAGATCTTCGCGTCATCGTCACCGGCGGCCTTGGCGTCCTCGGCCTGGCCACCGCCGCTGTGCTGTCCGAGCGTGGCGCGAAGGTGGTCCTGGTCGACCGCGCCCCTGGGCGCGCCGTGCCCGGCGTCGCCGGGGTGATCGGCGATGTCGATCTGGGCGACGAGGCCGCCGCGGCGCGCGCTTTCGAGCAGGCCCGCGTCACGCTGGGCGGCCTCAACGGCCTGGTGAACGTGGCCGGCGGCTTCACCTGGGAGACGGTCGCAGACGGCGCGCTGGCGACCTGGGACGCGATGTACGGCATGAACCTGCGCAGCGCGGTGGTGGCCAGTCGGGCGGCCTTGCCGCACCTGCTGGCCGCGGCGCCGGCGGCCATCGTGAACGTCGGCGCGCTCGCGGCTGGCAAGGCCGGCGCCGGCATGGGCGCCTACGCGGCGTCCAAGGCGGGCGTGGCCCGGCTGACCGAAGCGCTGGCCGAGGAGCTGAAAGACCAGGGTGTGCGCGTCAACGCGGTGCTGCCCAGCATCCTGGACACGCCGGCCAACCGCGCCAGCATGCCCAAGGCCGATCCCGCCCGCTGGGTGCCGCCGCGCTCGCTGGCCGGCGTCATTGCCTTTCTGCTGTCGGCGCAGGCGGCCGACGTGAGCGGCGCCAGCATTCCCGTCACGGGCCGGGTGTGATCGTTCCCGCCCCCTGCGGCGCCCGCGCCGGCTCATCGGGCCGGTGCTAGAGTCAGCGCCCATGCTCAAGCACAACCGAGGGCGCAAGTCGCAGGTACTGCTGGCGTTTTATCTGCCAGTGGTGATCTTGGCCTTGGGTCTCGCGGTGGCGGCCTACCTGACGCTGCGCACCCTGAGCGATCGCAGCGAACGTTTCGTGGCCAAACAGGCCGAGGAAGTCAGCCGCATCGAGGAGGCCTCGGGCATCATCGTCGCACTGAACGCCATCCAGGCGGACATCGATGGCGCTCGCGCCAAGCGGGTGGCCGCGGTCGCCGATCGCCGTGTGCTGCTGCGCGAGAGGGAACGCCTGCTCGATCGTCTGGACGCCGTCGGCGTGCGCCTGGACACCTTCCCCGAGGACCCCGTCTATGCCTCCGAACTGCTGGCGGCCCAGATGCAGTTTCGTGCCTACCGCAACCTGGTGCTGCGCTCGACAGCGCTGTCGCTGACCGATCCAGCGGCGGCGCTTCGGGTGACCTATGCGGCACTGCAGGCGCATGTGGGACTGAGCGAGTACACCCAGGGCATGGTCACGCGGCTGGCGGCCGAGACAGCGCGCCTGAACAACGCCGAAGCCGGGGTGACACAACACGACGCCAGCGAGCTGGTGATCGCCGGATCGTTGGTGCTCGGCCTGATCCTGGTGGCCTTGTTCTTCTTTTTCGACCAGCTCACACGGCGGCTGTCGGCCCTGAGCGAGGCCATGAACGAGTTGACACTGGAGCAACTTGACGCCCCCGCGGTGCATGCCGTGCGCGGCATGGCCTCGGGCTCCCTCGGTCACCTGGCGGGTATGGCGCGCGCCGTGATGGTGTTTCGCGACACCATCCTGAGCCGCCGCCAGGCGATCTACGACCTCGGTGAGCGGCTCAAGGAACTCCAGTGCCTGATCGACGTGAACCGGCTGACCGATCGCGACGATGTGCCGCTGGACGACCTGTTGGCCAAGGTGGCCGCGCGCTTGCCCACGGCCGTGCGCTGGCCGCGGCACTGCGCCGGCAGTGTCGAATGGGCGGGCCGCACCCATGGCCACATCCTGGGCGGACCGAGGTTGACGTTCCCGTTCAGCACCGCCGACGGCCAGTCGGGTCAGTTGTCAGTGAGCTATCGCCTGCCGCTGCCCGACGCCGCCGACGAGCACACCGGCGACGACGTCTGGATGCCGCAGGAGCGCGAACTGATGGAGACGCTGGCCAGCAGGCTCGGCTCGGTGATCCAGCGGCGCGAGGAGCGGCGGGCCGAACAGCGCACGCAAACCATGATCCGGGCCCTGGTGGAAGAGGCGCCTTATGCCATCCACCTGTTTGATGCCGAGACCTTCGAGTTCGTGCTGGTCAACGCGGCGGCCAGCCGGATGCTGGGTTACACGCGCGACGAGTTGCGCACCCTGCCGGCGCATGAATTGCATGGTGGGCTCATGCCAGAGCACATGCCGGCGCGCCTGCGTTCGGTGGTGACCATGGGCGCGCTCGAGTTCGAAAGTCGGCTGCGCCGCAAGGATGGCACGCTGCTGGAGGCCAACGTGCAGGCCAGTTCGCTGCGCCTGGACGGCCGCGACTATGTCCTGGTCATCTGGACCGACATCACCGAGCGCAAGCAGATGACGGCCGAGCTGGAGCGCTACCGGATGCACCTGGAACAGCTGGTCGCGCAGCGCACCAGCGAACTCGAAGCCACCACCGAATCCTTGTCGCGCAAGGAAGCCGAACAACGCCTGCTGCTCGAATCCACGTCCGATGGAATCTTCGGAATCAACAAGGACGACGTGGTCACCTTCGCCAACTCCGCCGCGTTGCGGATGTTCGGCTACGAACGGGCCGAGGACTTCGTGGGCCGCGACGCCCATGCCGCGATCCACCACACCTACCCCGACGGCACGCCCTACCCGCCGCAGGACTGCATCATCCGGCGCGCGGTGCACTACGAAACCCATGTGCAATGCGATACCGAGGTGTTCTGGCGTACCGATGGAACCTCGTTCGCCACCGACTACACCGCCTCGCCGCTGGTGCGCGACGGCGCCGTGGTGGGCGCGGTGGTGGCCTTCCAGGACATCACCGACCGCAAGCGTGTCGACGCCGAGATCAAGGCCGCGCGCGATGCCGCCGAGGCGGCCAACCGCAGCAAGGGGGAGTTCCTGGCCAACATGAGCCACGAGATCCGCACACCGATGAACGCGATCATGGGCATGGCCCACCTGGCGCTGCAAACCAACCTGGACAAGCGCCAGCGCGGCTACATCGAGAAGGTCTCGCGTGCGGCGCACAACCTGCTGGGCATCATCAACGACATTCTCGACTTCTCCAAGATCGAAGCCGGCAAGCTGGCGGTGGAGGCGATCGACTTCCAGCTCGACGAGGTGATCGACAACTTCACCACACTGGTGGGGATCAAGACCGAGGAAAAGGGTCTGAACCTGCAGTTCGAGTCTTCGCCGGACGTGCCCACGCATCTGGTGGGCGACCCGCTTCGGCTCGGGCAGGTCCTGCTGAACCTGGGCAGCAATGCCGCCAAGTTCACCGATCGCGGCGAGATCGTCGTGGGCGTTGAGGTGGCCGAACGCACGCCGCAGGGGGTGCAACTGCATTTCTGGGTGCGCGACACCGGCATCGGCATGACGCCGCAGCAATGCGCGCGCCTGTTCCAGTCCTTCACTCAGGCCGATTCGTCCACCACCCGCCGTTATGGCGGCACCGGCCTGGGCCTGGCGATTTCCAAGCGGCTCGTCGAGTTGATGGGCGGGCGCATCTGGGCGGAAAGCGAAGCGGGCACGGGCTCGGTCTTTCACTTTTCCGTGCCCTTCGGCCTGCAGCCGGACGCCCCGGCGGCTCCTGCGGGGCGCAGGCTTGGCGACCAGGCCACCGAGCCCGACCCGCAGGCACTGGCCCATGTGGCCGGTGCGAGGGTTCTGCTGGTCGAGGACAACGACATGAACCGCGAGCTGGCGGTGGAGTTGCTGTCGCGGGCGCGCATCGAGGTGTAGAGCGCCACCAACGGCCAGGAGGCGCTCGATGTGCTGGCCCGCGACACCCGCTTCGACGGTGTGCTGATGGATTGCCAGATGCCCGTGATGGACGGCTACGCGGCCACCCGCGCGATCGTCGCCGACCCGCGCCTGGCCCGGCTTGCGGTAATCGCCATGACCGCCAACGCGCTGACCGGCGACCGCGCGAAGGTGCTCGAGGCCGGCATGGTCGACCACATCGCCAAACCCCTGAACGTGCCTGCCATGTTCGCCACGTTGGCGCGTTGGGTCCACCCCGATCCGGCTGCGCGTGCGGCGGCGGCGGCCTGTCCGCCGCCGTCAGTCCCCCTGGAGCCGGCGGCGCTGCCCTTGCCGGCGTTGCCTGGCATTGACGTCCAGGCGGGCCTGGCGACGACGCAGCACAACGCACCTTTGTATCGGCGCATGCTGCTGCGCTTTCGCGAGGGACAGCAAAGCTTCGCCGACGCATTCCGGGCGGCGCGCACCGGTGGCGACCAGGCGGCCGCGCAACGCCAGGCCCACACGCTGCGCGGTCTGGCCGGCAATATCGGTGCGCGGGCGGTCCAGGCGGCGGCGCAGACCCTCGAAGATGCCTGCCGCCAGGCCCTGCCCGACGAAGCCGTGGACAAGGCGCTGGACGCGGTGCTGGCCGAGTTGGCGCCGGTGCTCCAGGGCCTGGGCGGCCTGGAAGATGCCGCGCCCGCGCCGCCGTCCGAGGCGGCCTTGCCCGACGCCGACCTGGCGCAGGCCCGTGAACTGGTCGAGCGCCTGCGGGCCCTGCTGGTCGAAGGGGATGCGTCGGCGGTCGACTTCTGGAGCGAGCACGAGCGGGCGTTGCGGGCCGTGCTCGGCCCGCGCGCCGACGCGGCCGCGCGCAACCTGGAGGGTTACGACTTCGACGAAGCGCTCAAGGCACTGCCGGAGTCGGCGCCGGCCTAGGCTGGCCCAGCGCGGCCTGCCAGCAGGAAGGCCATGACCGGCCCGATGCCCTTGCACTCCACCTCGCCGCTGGGCTCGTACTTGAACTCGTTTCCCAGCAGCTCGCGCGAGGTGGCCGAGACCTGCACCCGGCCGGCCGGCGCGGTCGATTCCATGCGGCTGGCCACGTTGACCGTGTGGCCCCAGAGGTCATAGGAGAACTTGGTGAAGCCGATCACACCGGCGACCACCGGGCCCGAGTGCAGGCCCACCCGCATGTCCATCGACAGGCCGAACTGCGCATTGAATTCACGCAGGTCTTCGAACATGCCCAGCGCCATGTCGGCGCAGATCTGGGCGTGGTCCGAGCGCGGCACCGGCAGGCCGCCGGCGGCCATGTAGGCGTCGCCGATGGTCTTGATTTTTTCCAGCCCGAGGTTTTCGGCGCGCCGGTCGAAGCGCGTGAACAGGTCATTGAGCAGCTTGACCAGGTCGGTGGGCGAGCACTGCGAGGCAAACTGCGTGAACCCGATCAGGTCGCTGAACAGGATGGTGACCTCGGGATAACTGCCGGAGATGTTCTTCTCGCCTCGGCGCAGGCGTTCCGCGATGGGCCGCGGCAGGATGTTGAGCATCAGCTTTTCGGTGCGCAGTTGCTCGAGCTCCAGCGCTTCCTTCTCGCGCTCGATCTCGGCCATGTGCGCCAGCTCGGAGCTGTGCAGGGCCTTGAGCGCCAGGTGGTTGCGGGTGCGGGCCAGCACGATCGCCGGGTTGATCGGCTTGGTCATGTAGTCCACCGCGCCGAGGTCCAGGCCGATCTTCTCGTCCTCGGAGGTGGACAGCGCGGTGAGAAAAATGACCGGAATGTCGCGTGTGGCCGTGTCGGCCTTCAGGCGCCGGCACACCTCGTAACCGTCCATGCCGGGCATCATCACGTCCAGCAGGATCAGGTCGGGCGGGTCGTCCGAGGTGGCGATCTTGAGCGCCCGCTCGCCGTTGATGGCCACCTTGACCCGGCACAGGTCCTTGAGCAGATTCCCCAGCAGGGAGACGTTGTCGGGAGAGTCGTCGACGACGAGGACGGTGGGGCGCTTGGCGGTATCTTCCATGGGCCCTGATTCTCGGTCAGCCGCGCGAACCCGCAAACCATTGTGTCTTTCGTCACGGCAGGCAACGTTGCTTCGATGCGCCAGACGCGCCAGTTGCGCCAGATTGCGGCGCCCCGGCGCAGTCAGTGGGCGGCCCCGCGCCGCGCCTGCCAAGCATCCAGCCGGGCGTCCCAGTCGGCCATCCGGCGGCCCGCGGTCGTGGCCGCATCACCGGTGTTATGGGCCACCAGGGCGTCGATCAGCGCCTCCTGGGCCGATGACAGACCCTCGGGGAACAGGGGCGTGACGCTCACGATGCAATCGGCGCGCGGGCCGCCGCGCCGCACCGGAAAGCCCTGGCCCTTGATGCGATACACCAGCGCGTCGCGCCGCAGGCGCATCTGCTGCGGCCCATCCGGGGTGGGTACCTCGATCCAGCGCTGGGCCGTCCAGGCAAAGCCGTCAACCGGCAGCGCCAGCCGCACCGTGCCATCGGCATCGAGCGTGAAGAACTCGTGCCGCAGCAACTCGACGCGCACCTCGAGCCCGCGCCGCCGCCGCTCGCCCGCGACACGGGCTTGGGCTGCCACGGTTTCGCCATCGCGCACGCCGGGCGGAACAAGGACGCGGCAGCGGTAGTGATGGGCCGGGCCGCGGCCGCCGCCGTCGCAGGCCGGGCAGGGCTCCCGGATGGCGCCCTGGCCGTCGCAGGCGGTGCAGGTGACGGCCGTGGCGGCCCAGCCGAACCACAAGGGCTGGCTCTGACGGCCCGAACCGCCGCAGGTGCCGCAGGTCGTCGGTTGCGCCTGCTGGCCCGAGCCCTCGCAGGACGCACAGGCGTCCACGCGCTCTCCCTGCAGGTCGATGGAACAGCCGGCCAGCGCCTGCTCCAGCGTGAGGATGACGCGGTGATGGAGGGTCGACGCGGCCTGCGGCGGGGCGTCGTCGTCGGCAGGCTGTGCGGCGTCGCCGGCGTCCATTTGCCGGGCCACGCGAATCTCGTCCAGCGCCCGGTTGATGCGCTGGATCTTGCGCAGCGCCTGCGGGCTGGCATTGCGGTCGGGGTGCCAGCGCGCGGCCAGGCGCCGCCAGGCGGCCTTGACCTGCGCGTCGCTGCACCCGGGCTCCAGGCCCAGTTCACGGTATGAC
This sequence comes from Pseudomonadota bacterium, assembly GCA_040387815.1. Classification (GTDB taxonomy): domain Bacteria; phylum Pseudomonadota; class Gammaproteobacteria; order Burkholderiales; family Burkholderiaceae_C; genus Ramlibacter. The sequence goes on from JAZKDA010000066.1 coordinate 17,981, forward strand.
TCGTCGAGTTCCAAGGCGGTCGAAATAGGGGTTGTTGCAGTGCAGCATGTTAACGGCCCGCAAGCCGGATCGCCGACTTTCTGATGCAACATCTCGTCTTGGCACATTCCAACGAGGGACGCAGATCATGACCACCCCAGCCGAGGTGCTGCAGTTCTGGCGCGAGGCCGGGCCCGAGCGCTGGTTCAGCAAGGACGAGGCTTTCGACCGGCGCTTTCGCGAGCGCTTCCTGGTCGCCCACGAGGCTGCACGTCCGCGAGACCAGGGCCGGCAGGTTGACGA
>JAZKDA010000066.1:18272-39429 GCA_040387815.1 Pseudomonadota bacterium
GAGGCTGCCGCCCGGGGTGAACTGGCCACCTGGGAAACGCAGGCCGACGGTGCGCTGGCCCTGCTCATCCTGCTCGACCAGTTTCCCCGCAACGCCTTTCGCGGCGACCGTCGCACCTATGCCACCGACGCCCTGGCCCGGGCTGTCGCCTCACGTGCGGTCGATGCCGGCTTTCAGCTTGCGGTAGAGCCCGCGCTGCGCCAGTTCTTCCGTGTTCCGTTCCAGCATTCGGAACATCTGGCCGACCAGGACCGGGCGGTCGATCTGGCCCGCGGCGATGCGGACGGCTTGCGCTGGGCCGAGCACCACCGCGACATCATCCGGCGCTTTGGCCGCTTTCCGCATCGCAACGCGCTGCTGGGGCGCGAGAGTACCGAGGCGGAGCTGCGGTTCATGGCTGAAGGCGGCTTCGCCGGTTGAGGCCCCTGGCGACTTTTCGGTGCCATCGGCATCGCGCCCTGGGGTAGACTCAGCTTGCCGCGCCACCCCTGCGGTACCCACGGTCGCCGGCGCTTACCCGCTGCCGGCGGCCCTTTGTCCACCGTGCGCAACACCCTTGCGCGGAGAGTGAATGCATGAGCCCCCAGCAGCCATTGCGCCTGCACGTCCCCGAGCCGTCCGGCCGTCCGGGGTGCACCACCGATTTTTCCTACCTCCATGTCTCGCCCGCTGGCGCCACCCGAAGGCCGCCGGTCGACACGCCCCACTTCGACACCGCCGACCTGGCCTATGAGCTGGTCAGGGTGCTCGACGCCGACGGCCGTGCGGTCGGGCCCTGGGCGCCCGAGGTCAGCACCGCCCAGCTGCGCCGAGGCCTGCGCGGCATGATGAAGACGCGGGCCTTCGATGCCCGCATGCTGATCGCCCAACGCCAGAAGAAGATTTCGTTCTACATGGGCTGCCTGGGCGAGGAAGCCATCGCGGTGGCTCAGGCCCAGGCCCTGGAGCCCGGCGACATGTGCTTTCCCACCTACCGCCAGCAAGGCCTGCTGCTGTCGCGCGACGACGTGTCCATGGTCGAACTCATGTGCCAGCTCATGAGCAATGAGGGCGACGCGATGAAGGGCCGGCAGCTGCCGGTGATGTACTCGTTCAAGCGGGCCGGCTTCTTCTCGATCTCGGGCAACCTGGCCACCCAGTTCATCCAGGCGGTGGGCTGGGCCATGGCCTCGGCGATCAAGGGCGACACGCGGATCGCCTCGGGCTGGATCGGCGACGGCGCCACCGCCGAAGCCGACTTCCACACCGCGCTCACCTTCGCCCACGTCTACCGGGCGCCCGTCATCCTGAACGTGGTGAACAACCAGTGGGCGATCTCCAGCTTTCAGGCCATTGCGGGCGGTGAGTCCACCACCTTCGCCGCGCGCGGCGTGGGCTGCGGCATCGCCTCGCTGCGGGTGGACGGCAACGACTTCCTGGCCGTGCTCGCGGCCTCTCGCTGGGCCGCTGAGCGCGCCCGCGGCAACCTCGGGCCGACGCTGATCGAGTGGGTGACCTACCGCGCCGGCGGCCACTCCACCTCGGACGATCCGTCCAAATACCGGCCCGCCGACGACTGGCAGCGCTTTCCGCTGGGCGACCCGATCGAGCGCCTGAAGGCCCACCTGATCGGGCTGGGCGCCTGGTCCGACCAGGAGCACGAGCAGGTGCGCCTGGAGTTGGAAGCCGAGGTCGCGGCCGCGCAGAAAGAGGCCGAGAGCCACGGCACATTGCTTGACGGGCACATCCCTTCGGCCGCGACGATCTTCGAGGACGTCTACGCCGAAATGCCGGCGCACCTTCGCCGCCAGCGCCAGGAACTGGGAGTATGAACATGCTGACCCAGACCAAAGACTCGCAGGTGGCCAGTGCCGCCGGGCCGATGCGCCAGATGACCATGATCCAGGCCCTGCGTTCGGCCATGGACGTGATGATGGAACGCGACGACAACGTGGTCGTGTTCGGCCAGGACGTGGGCTACTTCGGCGGCGTGTTTCGCGTCACCGAGGGCCTGCAGGCCAAGTACGGCAGCTCGCGCTGCTTTGACGCGCCCATCAACGAGGGCGGCATCGTCGGCGCGGCGGTCGGCATGGCGGCCTATGGCTTGCGGCCGGTGGCCGAGATCCAGTTCGCCGACTACTTCTATCCGGCTTCCGACCAGATCGTCTCCGAGGCGGCGCGGCTTCGCTACCGCTCGGCCGGCGACTTCACCTGCCCCATGACCATCCGCATGCCCTGCGGCGGCGGTATCTACGGCGGCCAGACCCACAGCCAGAGCCCCGAGGCGCTGTTCACCCACGTGTGCGGTGTGCGCACCGTCATGCCCAGCAACCCCTACGACGCCAAGGGCCTGCTGATCTCGGCCATCGAGTGCGACGACCCGGTGATCTTCCTGGAGCCCAAGCGCCTGTACAACGGCCCCTTCGACGGCCACCACGAGCGCCCCGTGGTGCCCTGGTCGCGCCACGAGTTGGGCAACGTGCCCGAGGGCTACTACAAGGTGCCGCTCGATTCGGCGGCTGTCGCGCGGCCCGGCACCCAGGTGACGGTGCTGACCTACGGCACCATGGTCTGGGTGTCGCAGTGCGCGGCCGAAGAGACCGGCATCGACGCCGAGGTGATCGACCTGCGTTCCATCTGGCCGATGGACCTGGACACGGTGGTCAATTCGGTCAGGAAGACCGGCCGCTGTGTGGTGGTGCACGAGGCCACCCGCACCAGCGGCTTCGGCGCCGAGTTGGTGGCGCTGGTGCAGGAGCATTGCTTTTATCACCTGGAGGCGCCGATCGAGCGCGTCGCGGGCTGGGACACGCCCTACCCGCACGCCCAGGAATGGGCCTACTTCCCGGGGCCGGCGCGCGTGGGCGAGGCGCTCAAGCGCGTCATGGGAACGGGAGGCTGACCATGGGCATGTACACGATCAAGATGCCCGACATCGGCGAAGGCATCGCCGAGGTGGAGCTGGTGGCCTGGCGCGTTCAGGCGGGCGACGAGGTCAAGGAGGACCAGATCCTCGCCGACGTCATGACCGACAAGGCCACGGTGGAGATCCCCTCGCCGGTTGCCGGCCGGGTCGCCGTCCTCGGCGGCGAGCCGGGGCAGGTGATGGCCGTCGGGTCGGAGCTGATTCGGCTGGAGGTGGCGGGGGAGGGCAATGTGAAGGGCGAGGCCGCTGCGCCACCGGCACGGGCCGTCGCTGCGCTCGGCGCCGGTCTGGATTACCGCCTGCGCGGGAATGACGAAGTTCGCGGGAATGGCGAAGTTCGCGGGAATGACGACAGTGCCGTCGTCCCTGCGAAGAGCCTGCCCCCAGCGAAGGCGGGGGCGGGGACCCAAGTGCCTGTCGTCCCCGCGAAGGCGGGGACCCAGGAGCGAGGTGCCGCGCCACCCTCACCGCCCGGCGCGCGCGACGCCGCGCCCAGCGCCCGCGATGACGCACCCGCCCCCCAGCCCCCCACCCGCCCCCCCGGCGAGCGGCCCATCGCCTCGCCGGCCGTGCGCCGCCGCGCCTGGGACCTGGGCATCGAACTGCAGTTCGTCAACGGCAGCGGCCCCGCCGGCCGCATCACGCACGAAGACCTCGACGTCTACCTGGCCGCCCGCGGCCGGCGCACCGCCCCCACCGCGGCGCGCGGGCCGCGCCAGCGCCACGGCGAAGAAGCCGTGCCCGTCATCGGCCTGCGCCGGCGCATCGCGCAGAAGATGCAGGAGGCCAAGCGCCGGATCCCGCATTTCAGCTATGTCGAGGAAATCGACGTCACCGCGCTCGAAGCCCTGCGCGTGCAGCTCAACGAGCGCTTCGGCGCCCGCCGGGGCAAGCTCACGCTGCTGCCCTTCATCGCCCGCGCGGTGGTGATCGCGGTGGAGGACTTCCCGCAGATCAACGCCCGCTACGACGACGAGGCCAACATCGTCACCCGCCACGCGCCAGTGCACCTGGGCATCGCGGCGCAGACCGATGGCGGCCTGATGGTGCCGGTGATCCGCCACGCCGAGGCCCAAGACCTGTGGGCACTGGCCGCCGAGATCGCTCGTCTGGCCGAGGCCGCGCGCTCGGGCAAGGCCACGCGCGAGGAGCTGGCCGGCTCCACCCTCACCATCACCAGCCTGGGCCCCCTGGGCGGCATCGTCACTACGCCCGTCATCAACCATCCGGAGGTCGGCATCGTCGGCGTCAACCGCGTCATCGAACGGCCGGTGTTCCACGACGGCGTGGTGGTCGCGCGCAAGCTGATGAACCTGTCGTCCTCCTTCGATCACCGCGTGGTCGACGGCATGGACGCGGCCCGCTTCATCCAGGCGGTGCGCGCCCTGCTCGAATGTCCGGCCCTGCTGCTGGTGGAGGGGGATGCATGATCAGTCGCAACACCCAACTGCTGGTGCTGGGCGCCGGTCCGGGCGGCTACGTCGCGGCCATCCGCGCCGCCAGGCTGGGCATCGCCACCACGGTGGTCGAGCCCGGCCCGCTGGGCGGCACCGGCCTGAACATCGGCTGCATTCCGTCCAAGGCGCTGATCCATGCGGCGGACGAGTTTCATCGTGCCTGCGGCTTCAACGGCGATTCACCGCTGGGCATCCGGGTCGCCTCGCCCACCATCGACCTGGCCCGCACCCAGCAATGGAAGGGCGGCATCACCGGCAAGCTGGCCTCGGGCGTGGGCGCGCTGTTGCGCAAGGCGGGCGCGCAAATTGTCACGGGGCGCGCCACCATCGTCGACGGCAAGACGGTCCATGTCGAGCGGGCCGACGGCGAGCCGCTGCACCTGGTGTGTGAGCACCTCTTGCTGGCCACCGGCTCCGAACCGGTGGCCCTGCCCAACCTGCCCTTCGGCGGATCGGTGATCGACTCCACCCAGGCGCTGGCGCTGGACCGGGTGCCTCGGCATCTGGTGGTGGTGGGCGCCGGCTACATCGGCCTGGAGCTGGGCATCGCCTGGCGCAAGCTGGGTGCCGAGGTCGCAGTGGTGGAGACGGCGGCGCGCGTGCTGCCCAGCTACGACGAAGAACTCAGCCGGCCGGTGCTGGCCTCGCTCAAGCGCCTGGGCATCACCCTGCACCTCGAATGCGCCGCAGTCGGCCTGACGGACACCGGCGACGGCCTGCGGGTGCGCAGCAGCCAGGCCGACGAGTACATTCTGCCGGCCGACCAGGTGCTGGTGGCCGCAGGCCGCAGGCCGCGCACCGCCGGCTTTGGCCTGGAATCGCTGGGCTTGGCCATGGACGGCCGCGCGGTGAAGGTCGATGCCCAGTGCCGCACTTCCATGCGCAACGTGTGGGCCATTGGCGACCTGACCGGCGAGCCGATGCTGGCCCATCGGGCCATGGCCCAGGCCGAGGTGGTGGCCGAGGCGATCGCGGGGCATCGGCGCCGCTTCGAGCCGGCGGCCATTCCCGCGGTGTGCTTCACCGATCCGGAAATTGTCTCGGTCGGGCTCGATGCGGCGCGTGCCGAGGCGGCCGGGGTGGAGATCGTGCAGGCGCACTTTCCATTCGCCGCCAATGGCCGGGCGCTGAGCATGGAGGCCCACGAGGGTTTCGTGCGCGTGATCGCGCGCCGCGACACCCACCAGATCGTCGGCTGGCAGGCTGTGGGCCGGGGCGTGGCTGAGCTGTCTGCGCCGTTCTGCCATTCGATTGAAATGGGCGCGCGCCTGGAAGACGTGGGCGCCATCATCCACGCCCATCCCACCTTGGGCGAGGCCATGCAGGAGGCGGCCTTGCGGGCGCTGGGGCAGGCAGTGCACATCTGAGGACGCGGCCCGGCGGGCCGGCCGCACAAATGGCCCGAACGGACTACCCGCGCGCAATGTGCTTGCGGGTGTGCCTGGGCCACACTGACGCGGCAGGGAGTTTCAATGCCGATGCCAATGGCCCGTCAGTTCGCCGATCACCGCGATTCATCTCAGATGCAGGCGTTTGCCCAGGCGCAGCTGATCGCCACGGGTGACGATGCGCGGGACTATGCGAACCTGCACGCCTGGTCGGTCACGCATTTTCGCGACTTCTGGCATGGCTTCGTCGACTGGTGCGGTCCCTCGTTGCGGCTGCAGGGCGAGCCCGAGCCGGTGTGCGAAGGCGACGAATGCGAGCACGCGCGCTTTTTCCCGCGGCTGCGGCTGAACTACGCGGACAGCCTCCTGAACGAGGTGATCGCACCGCCCGATGCGCCGGCGCTCACACAGTGTCACGCCGATGGCAGCCGCACCCGCTGGAGCCGTGGGGAATTGCGCGAGCGCGTCGCGCGGCTGGCCGATGCGTTGGCGGCGCAGGGCATCGGCGACGGCGACCGGGTGGTGGCGGTGATGCGCAACGACGGCCAGGCCGTGCTGGTGGCGCTGGCCGTCACCGCGCTGGGCGCCAGCCTGTCCACCGCCGCGCCCGACATGGGCACCGAGGCCATCGTCGAGCGCTTCGCTCCCCTGGCGCCGCGCCTGCTGATCGCCCACACGCTGGCCCAGCCATTCGACGCGGGTCTGCCGCTGGTCCAGAAGGTCGAGTCGCTGGTGCAGGCGCTGCCCTCACTGGACGCGCTGATGCTGCTCGACGGCGCCTGGACCGCGGCCGCGCCGCGCCAGGTGCACACCCTGGAGGCATTGCTCGACGCGGGCGACGCCAGCCGCTTCGAATGGCGCGCGTTCGGCTTCAACCATCCGCTGTTCATCCTGTTCTCCTCGGGCACGACCGGCAAGCCCAAGTGCATCGTGCATGGCGCCGGCGGCACGCTGCTCGAACATGTGAAAGAGCATCGCCTGCACACCGACCTGCGGCCCGGCGACCGGATGTACTTTCACACCAGCTGCGGCTGGATGATGTGGAACTGGCAGCTCTCGGCGCTGGCCTCGGGCGTGGAGATCGTCACCTACGACGGGCCGGTGTCCTCGGTCGAGCGGCTGTGGGAGCTGGTGGCGCAGGAGCGGGTTGAGGTGTTCGGCACCAGTCCGGCCTACCTGCGCATGTGCGAGGTGGCGGGGTTGTCGCCGCGCGAGCGCTTCGACCTGTCGGCATTGCGCCAGGTGCTGTCCACCGGCGCGGTGCTGCACGACGCGCAGTTTCGCTGGATCGCGGCGCAAGTGGGCGAACTGCCGGTGCAATCGATCTCTGGCGGCACTGACATCCTGGGCTGCTTCGTGCTGGGCCATCCGGACCTGGCGGTGGAGTGCGGCCTGGCGCAGTGCCGCAGCCTGGGCCTGGACGTACAGGCTTGGCAGGGCGGCGCGCCGGTGGCGCCGGGCCAGATCGGTGAGCTGGTCTGCCGCAATCCCTTCCCGTCGCGGCCGCTGGGCTTTTTCGGCGACACCGACGGCGAGCGGTTTCACGCCGCCTACTTCAAGCAGAACCCGGGCGTGTGGACGCATGGCGACCTGATCGAGTTTTCGCCGGCCGGCGGCGCGCGGATGCACGGGCGCAGCGATGGCCTGCTCAACGTGCGCGGCATGAAGTTCGCGCCGATCGAGGTGCTGCGGGTGATCGAGGCCTTTGCGGAAGTGCAATCGGCGCTGGTGGTCGAGCAGCACAGCGCGGACGCGGCGCAGACCGCCATCGTCGGACTGCTGGTGATGCGGCCCGGCGCGGCGCTCGACACGCCTCTGGTAGGCCGCATGCGGCGTGAGATCGGGCAGCGCCTGTCGCTGGCCCATGTACCCGACCGGCTGCTGGCCGTGGCCGACCTGCCGATCACGCACAGCGGCAAGCTGTCCGAGGCCGCGGCACGTGCCGCGATCAGTGGGCAGGACGTGGGCAATGCGTCGGCCCTTCGCAACCCGCAGTGCCTGGCGCAACTGCGCGCCGCCGCGGCACCGGTTGCCATGCCGGGCGCCGAGCCGGGCCCGCCGCAATCGCTCGAGCAGCTTTTATGCGCGATCTGGCAGCGGCACCTGAGCGCGCCGGCCGTCACCCCGCAGGACAACTACTTCGATCTCGGCGGCAACTCGCTGCGCGCGGCGCTGGTGTTGGCCGATGTCGCCCGCCTGACCGGGCGCGCCCTGCCACTGGCCACGCTGGCGCAGGCGCCGACCGTGGGCCAGTTGGCGGCGCTGATCGAGCGCGGCGACGCGGTCGAGGCATCGCCGGCCGTGGTCTCCATGCGCGCCGGCGTCGGCCGGCCGCTGTTGCTGCTGCCCGGCTTGGGCGGCACGGTCATGGAATGCTGGCGCCTGATCCGCGCCCTGCGCACCACACGCCCGGTGATCGGGCTGCAGGCGCGCGGCATGGACGGCGAACAGGCGCCGCACGACAACGTCGCCGACATGGCCGACTTTTATACCGCCGCCATCCGCGGCGTGCAGCCGCATGGACCGTATGCGCTGTGCGGCTACTCGTTCGGCGGGCTGGTGGCACTGGAGATCGCCCGGCGGTTGGCGCAGGACGGCGAAAGCCTGGAACTGGTCTGCCTGCTCGATTCGCAGCTGCACCTGACGCCGCCGGCGCCCCAGCGCGCCTGGCAGCGCGCGGGCCGGATCGCCACCCGGCTGGCCCGCGTGGGCGCTCCTGAGTGGCGGCGCGGTCTGACGGTGTTGCGCGACCGCCTTCGCGGCGCCGCGCAGCCGCCGGCCTTCGCGGCCAGCCCGGATTGGCCCGCCGCGCAGCAGCGCGTCTACCGCGCATCGCTGTGCGCGCTGGCCGCCTACCGGCCAACGCCCTACGACGGCGGCCGCGTGCTCTACGTGCGAAGCCGTATTCCGCTGCGCGGCTACCTCGACCCGCTGCCCGCCTGGCGCGACGCGGCGCGCGCCGGGCTCGATGTGGTCGATGTGCCCGGCGAGCACCTGGAGCTGATGGAGCGGCAGGCCACGAACGTGGCGGCCGCCATCGATGCGATGTTGCAGGCCGACGCGGCCTCGCCCGTGGGCTACAGCAGCACGGACGCTTGCCCGATCCCCTCGAAGTCGGCCCGCACCCGATCGCCCGGCGCGGCGGACAACAGGCCGCACCAGCTGCCGGTGGTGACCACCGTGCCAGGTGGTACGCGCGCGCCATGACGCGTCAGGTGGCGTAACCACCCGGGCAGCAGCCAGGCCGGATCGCCCAGCGAATGCGTGCCCGTGAACCGCACCGGCGCGTTCTCGCCGATGTGGACGGTGCACAGCTGCCCCAGCCAGTCGCGCGGCGCGTAGGCCTGCCATTCGCCCAGCACCAGAGCGCCGTGGTTCGCCAGATCGGCCAGCTTTGCCAGCGCGGTGGCCGCGGCGGCGGGCGCCCAGCGTGAATCGACCAGCTCGATCGACACCGCCATGCCGTCGATCAGCGCCGCCGCCGATTCGGGCGTGAGCAAGGCGGCCTGCGCGGCGTCCACCTCGCGGCCCAGGCGCAGCGCGATCTCGGCCTCGATCCGGTGTTGGCGCAAGGGCAGCGTGCGCGCGTCGGCCGGGCGGGTCAGGATGCCGCCCGCTGGCAGCGGTGCGTGGGTCAAGGGCGCGTCGCGCGAAGGGCCACCGCTTTTCCAGTGGCGCGGCAGGGCCGCCGCACCATCGAGCGTTCGCAGCAGCCAGTCCTGGATGGCGTAGGCGTCATCCGCCGAGCCCACCCGATCGGCCAGCTGTACGGCATCGGCCGGCGCGCTGCCGGCCTGACGCGCCGCCAGCAGGGCGTGGGCGACCTCAAGGAGATGAGGGGAGAGGGCCAGGGGGATCGGCGTCGATGTCGTCATGCGATCTGGTGGGTTGCTGCATGGGCAACTCTAGCCCACCACACGGCGCCTGCGGGCCTGGTCGGCGCTGCTTGCGGCGGTCACTCGCGCCGCTCGTGCGCCAGGAAAAACCGCGCCATCGCCTCCGACGCGCTGGGGCCGTGCGGGTCGGTGTACGAGCCGGCGCCGTTGCCGCCCGACCAGGCGTGGGGCCCCGAAGCGACGGTCCAGCTCTCCAGTCGCGCCCGGCCTCGCGGGTCGAGCCAGCGCACCCGGTGCGCGGGCCGTGGCGGGTGGTCGGCGGCGCCCGGCTCCTGGGTGGCGACGCTGCGCAGCGTGACTTCTCCGTGGGCCGCCAGCTGCGACTCCAGGATGGCGTCGGCGTGCGCCATCACCACGGTGTCGTCGCCCTCGCCGTGGAAGACGATGGTCGGTACGGGCACCGCATCGTCGGGTGTGTGCTCCGGCCCGTTGCGCATGCGGCTGAAGGCCGATCGCACATCGTGGGCGGCGCGCGGCGCCAGGCCCGAATGCACGCCCACCGCGGCGAACACATCGGGGAACAGCTCGCCCAGCAGGGCCGCCATGGCGCCGCCGGCCGACAGGCCCGTCACGTAAACGCGGCGCGGATCGACGCCGCGGCGTTCGGTCACGTCACGCACCAGTGCGGCCAGCATCGCGGGCTCGCCCGATTCGCGCGACTGGTGGGCCGGCTCGAACCAGTTCCAGCAGCCCATGCCATTGGATTTGCGGCGCTGCTCCGGGTAGAGCACCAGGAATCCCTCACGCGCGGCCACGTCGTTCATGCCCGTGCCGCGGGCGAAGTCCTCGGCATCCTGCTTGCAGCCGTGCAGCATGACCACCAGCGGTACCAGCGCGTCCTGATCGCGTCCGGGCGGCTCGTACAAGCGGTAGCGCCAGGCCTGGTCCTGGAATGTGAAGGTGGCCGCCTCGAAGCCCTGTACGGCCAGCGGCGCTCCCGTGCGCGGCTTGCGCCGCGCGCGGGGTGGGCGCACCAGCCGCGGCACGGCGCCCAGAACGCCCTTGAGAAAGCTTTTTTGCAGGGCGAGCGTGGCATCCACCAGGCGTCCCGACCGCAGCAGCCGTGTCGCCTTCGACAAGGTGGTTGAACTGATCGTCATCCCGTTCCTTCATATCGCTATGTTGCAGTGCACCATACCAGCGGAAGGCCAGTCAAGGGTAAGTACCTACGAATTGTTGCGGTGCCCGTAGGGTCGCGCTGCCACGCCGCAACGCGACAGGGCCGCTTGCGGCTCAGCTCAGCGGCAGCTGGCCAAGACCTGCCTCAGGTCGAGCTGGCCCTGCAGGATCTTCTCGATGCCGTCCTGCTCGAAGGTCACCATGCCTTCCATCAGGGCCCGTTGCAGGATCTCGGTGGCCGGTTGCCGCTGCTGGATGGCGGCCTTGATCGCCGGCGAGGCGATCAGCAGCTCATACACCCCCTGGCGGCCCTTGTAGCCGGTGTTCTCGCAGGCCGGGCAGCCGCGTGGCGCATTGAGCATGATGGCGCCGTTGCGTCCGTAGCGGGCCCGCCAGCGGGCCGCTACCTCGGTGGGCACCAACTTGGTGTCGCGGCAGTACTCGGTGGTCAGCGCCTCGATGTCGGCCTCGCCGGCCACATAGGGTTCCTTGCACTTGCACAGGCGCCGCACCAGGCGCTGGCCCATCACGGCCAGCAGGGCGTCGGAGAAGTTGAAAGGGTCGAGCCCGAAGTCGAGCAGGCGCACCACGCTCTCGGCGGCGCTGTTGGTGTGCATGGTCGACACCACCAGGTGGCCGGTGAGCGAAGCCGCAGTGACGGTGTTGGCGGTCTCGGCGTCGCGGGTTTCGCCGACCATGATCACGTCGGGGTCGGCACGCAGAAAGCTGCGCAGCACCGCCGGGAAGGTCAGCCCCAGCTTGGCATTGACCTCGACCTGGCACAGCCCGTCCTGGGTGATCTCGATCGGGTCTTCCACTGTCCAGATCTTGCGGTTGGGCGTGTTGATGAAGCCCAGCAGCGAATGCAAGGTGGTGGTCTTGCCCGAGCCGGTGGGGCCGCACACGAACAGCAGGCCGAACGAGCGCTGCGCGATCTCCTTGAGCTGCGCCAGCACCCGCGGCGACAACCCCAGCTGGTCGAGGGTGAGGTTCTGCGGCGGCGCCAGCAGGCGCATGACCACGTCTTCCAGGCCGTGCAGCGTGGGCATGATCACCACCCGCAGCTCCAGCGGCGCCGCGCCCGGGCTCTCGAACAGGATTTTTCCGTCTTGCGGCCGGCGGTGCTCGGCGATGTCCAGCCCGCACATGATCTTCAGGCGCGACACCAGCGCGGCGCGGAAGTTGGGTGGCACCTCGATGTAGGGCCGCAGCTCGCCGTCGATGCGAAAGCGCACCCGGCTGGACTTGCGATCGGGGCGCGACTCGATGTGGATGTCCGAGGCGCGCTGCGACTGGGCGTCCAGGATCATCTTGTTGACCAGCCGCACCAGCGTGTTGTCGGTGTCGCTGACCGGCTGCTGCGACGCCGCATAGCTGGCGGCCGCGCCTTCCTCGTCCAGCTTGGCCACCAGCTGGCCGATGCGCTCGCCCTCCAGGCCGTAGTGTTCGCGCACCGCCTTGGCCAGCAGGTCGGGCGCGGCGAACACCGAGACGATCTGCAAGCCCGTGTAGAACGCCAGCTCGCGCTCGGTCTGCCAGGCCAGCGGGCCGACCGCCGCGATGGCCAACTGCGTATCGGTGCGTAGCAGCGGCAGCACCTGGTATTTGCGCGCGAGCGCGGCCGACAGCGCTTTGAGCGCGTTGGCATCCATCGGATAGAGGGCGAGATCGACCGAGGGGAGCCCGAGCTGGCTGGCCAGCAGGCCGCGCAGCACGCTGGCGTCGAGCAGGCCGCGCGCCACGAGCATCTCGCCCAGAAACTCGCGGTGACCGCCGGCGCGCTGCTGCTCGAGCACCGCGTCGACCTGGGCCTGGGTGGCCAGCCCCGCCTGCACCAGGATTTCGCCCAGGCGCCGATGCGGCCGATGGTCGCGGCGCAGCGCGGCTTCGAGTTCGGCGTGCGTGCGCACGAGCGAGGGGCCCACGGGCGTGTACCCGGGCTGGATCGGTGGGGCGGAGGCGGCGTCCGTCATTCGGCGGCGGCCCCGCCGGCGGGCTGCCGCAGCAAGGCCCTGGCAAAGGGCAGGAAAGTGCCTTCCTCATGCTGGGCGTGGCCCAGATAGCCGGTGACGAAAGCCTGCAGGCGCTCGTGGGCGGCGGCCCGTGTGTTCGCGTCGGCGGCTTCGAGCACCGGCCGCATCCCCTGCCACTGCGCCTCCAGCGTACGGTGCTGGCCGGTCAGGTGGTTGATCTCGTCGCGCGCGCGTGCGGCCAGCGGCCCGCTGCCGGCGGCTTCAAGGACGGCGGGAAACAACTCGCTTTCCTCCTCGGCATGGTGGTGGCTCATGGCCTGCTGGAAGGCCAGGCAGTGGCGCGCCACGGTGTCGCTGGCGGCCGGCGCCGCGCCAGGTTGCGCGCAAACGTGCAGCAACGCGCGCAGCTCCAGCGCCAGGGCCTGGTGCGATTCGCCGAACTGCGCCAGCGACAGCTGCCACGGGTCGGCCCGCGATGCGGGTTCGTTGTGCAACATCTGCATTCCTTGGATGACTCCTGCCCGTCAATTTAGCGCATTGGCCGGTGCCGCCGTTGCGGCAGGTCAAACCCGGGTGCGGTGGGCCGTGGGCGGTCGTAGACTGCACCGATTGCACACCACCCACAGGAGACTTTCCATGCACGTCGTTACCCGCCGTCTGGCCGTGTTCGCCGCCGCGATCAGCCTGGGCTGCACCGCCCTGGCCCAGGCCTGGCCGGCCAAGCCGATCAAGGCCATCGTGCCCTTCGCGGCCGGCAGCGCCACCGACCAGATCGGCCGCGCTTTCGCGCAGAAGATGTCTGAAACCCTCGGCCAGCCCATCGTGGTGGAGAACCGCCCGGGCGTCAACGGCATGCTGGGCGCCGATGCCGTGGCCAAGGCCGCCCCCGACGGCTACACCATCCTGATCGGCACCAACAGCACCAACGCGGCGCTCAAAAGCCTGATGAAGCAGCTGCCCTACAACCAGGACACGGCTTTCGCGCCCCTGGGCTACATGGGCTCGGTGCCGCTGATCGTGGCGGTGAACAACGATGTGCCGGCCAAGAACCTCAAGGAGTTCGTCGACCTGGCCAAGGCCAAGCCGACCGGCGTCACCTTCGCCAGCGCCAGCACCTCGCAGCTGGTCTCCAGCGAGATGCTGGCCAGCATGGCCGGCATCCAGATGACCAACGTGCCCTACAAGAGCGGCCCCGCCGCCATGACCGACCTGATCGGCGGCCAGGTGATGATGTTCAGCGCCGACTTCGCCGTGATGCTGCCGCAGGTCAAGGGGGGCAAGGTGCGCGGCCTGGCCGTCACCTCGACCAAGCGCTCTCCGGCCATTCCCGAGCTGCCCACGGTGAACGAGGCGCTGGGCCTGAAAGACTACGAGCTGATCGCCTATTTCGCCATGTTCGCGCCGGCTGGCACCCCACCCGAGGCCGTCGCCAAGCTCAATCAGGCGATCAACGCCGCCGCCAGCAGCAAGGACATCCAGGAAAAATTCGCCGGCATCGGCTTCGCCGTCGAACCGGGCACACCCGAGGCCCTGGCCCAGCGTTCGCGGGCGGAAACGGCCAAGTGGGCCAAGGCCATCAAGGACGCGAAGATCGAGCCGCAGTGATTGCCAGGAACGAATCTCAAGACCAACTCTTCCTTACCCCTTTACAGAAATAGATCGAACGTAAATACTACTCATCAAGGCAGGGAGTCAAAGATTCGTTCCAACGGAGGAATCCGTGCGTACTGGCTCAGCTCCCTTCCGGCCCTCGGGCCTTGCATCACAACCGGCGGAACCTGAGACCGGCGACTACCTTGCCCTCGAAAAGGGCAAGCTGGTTGTCATCACGCCGACCACGCCCCAGACCAAGCGCGGGCTGCTGGGGGTCTTGGTCAGGCCGCGGTCCGATTCCAAGGATCTGTCGCAGTCAGCGCCGTCGTCGTCGCGGCCTTCGTCTTCTCGGCCATCGTCCAGCGTGTCCTCGTCGGGCCATTCGTCGGTGTCCGAATCCAAGGTATCAGGCTCACCCGTGGACGTGGCAGCGAACGAGCGCTTGCTCAGCGCCTTGCGTTCCTATGCGGCGAAGCTCAAGCTTCCGCAGGAGTCGGTCTTCAATGAAAACTTGCGCCTGCTCGAGCGCGAATGCGAGGTCTTGACGCCTCAGGAATTCGGCCGCGGTGCGCTGAAGCTTTATGCCGCGGGCAAGGCGGAAGCGAGTGGGGTCGATCATGTGGTCGACACGGCAGTGCGCGAGGCCATGGCGCGGGTGGATGGCGTAAGCACCGACTTTAATCAGTTCGCCAGCGCGATACCCATCGACCAGATCCGTGCGGCGCCTGGCTGCCATCTCGAAGTCCATCAGGGGCGCCTGGTGGTGCTTCAATCGATGGGAGGTTTGAACCCCGAAGAGGTCCGCCTTGCCAAGGCGATCGATGCGAAGCTGCGCCGGGGCGACGCCTCCTTGACGGACGTGGAAGATCAGCTTCAGACCAAGCGCGCCGACAACGGCAAGGGCTTCATGCGGGAAACCTTTGCCGAGGGCACTGCCCGGGAGGACGGCAAGTACGGCGGCCCGCGCGTTTTCGGCCCTGCCACACCGGAGGAAGTGACGGCCAACCTGGCCGCCAACGGCCCGGTGGTGGAGGCGGCGGTCAAGCGCCTGAAGGATGCCGGCGTGTATCCGTCCTTGATTGCCCAATTCAGGGAGAGCATGGGGCAGGTGGTCGAAAGTCCGCCTGAGCTGTTTGCCTATCGGTTGGCCGATCGCACCAAGAGCTGGGACGCGCGGGTGAAGATGGTGCAAACGGATCGCTTCGCGAATCGCCCTGAACTCATTTCTCAGCGGCTCAAGCAGCACATGCGGTCAGGCGCCTTGGCCAATGCGGAGGCTCCCCTGCTTGCGCGGTATGCACAGCGTGCCCTTGAGCTCGCGGTGGATCAGGACATGGCCCTGCAACCCGCGAATAACCGGCGCGATACCAGGAACAAGTCATTGCCGCCGCAAGCGCAACTCGCGCCGCTGGCCGGCCTCTCCATCGCCGAACTGACCGACATGGCGATCATGGAGTTGCGCCACGCCGAGCTCAAACCCCTGGCGGGCTCGCTGCCGCCCTTGCCGCCACCGCTGCCTGCCGAACTTCAGGCGAAGTCCGCCCACAACGACAGCAATTAGGTGCCCGCCCGACGCGCCCGCCCCGAGGGTCGGACAGTGCCAGTTCGCACTGGACAGTTTCGGGCGGTCTTGCGTATAAGCTTGCTGCACCCGGCGCATGTCGCGCCGCCCTTGGAGTTGTATCGATGAGTGGAGTCGGCCGACCGAGCCGCCCGGCTGTGCCACCCGCGGGGCTGGGTGCGCGCAAGGCCCGGCAGCAGTCGCCCTCGGCGGCGGCGCCCACCGTGCGCGGTAAGGCCCGGCAGGCCATGGCCGGCACCGGTCCGGCCGCTGGCGGCATGGCCGACAACGTGGGGAATTCCGGCAAGCCCCTGGCCGCCCGCGACCCCCGCATCTACGCCGCCGGCACCCCCCAGCACCGGCTGGGCGCGGTCGCCGACTTCCTGCTGCCCGACTGGACGGCCCTGGACGAACTCGCCCAGGATCGCCGAGCCGAGTGGCGCGCGGCACCGCCCGCCGCCCGCCATGCGCTGTGGCACGACGTCGCCCACCTGGGCGACCGCGCCATGCAACTGGCGTCCCAGAGCGCCGACGCGCTCGCGCCGGTCACCCGCGAACTGGTGCGGGGCGGCTTGCTGCCCCGGCCCGGCGAGGGCTCGGGCACATTGCGCGATGTCCTCAGCCGCCTGGCGCGCGGATTGGCCGCCGCCCATCAGCACGCAGCGGCGCTGGGCGCGCAGGCGGGGCTGGAGCAACTGCCGTCGCAGTTGCAGGGGCTGTGCGATGCCGTCGGGGCGGTGGGCCAGGCATTGGTTCAGCTTGAGGCTGCGCTGGCGGAAGACGCCTGAATCGAAGCCGGGCGCGGCAGCTAAGGCCCAGTCGTGGGCCGACCGCTCGCGGGTTCAGGCCATCGACGTCGCGCCGGTCCGGTGCCGCTCACCCTCCAGCCCCTGGAGGATCCGCTCGACCCCTTCATCCTGCTGGCGCAGCAGGTCGGCAAAGCGGGTTTCGTGGTTTGACTCCAGCCAGGCTTCCGGGTCGCTCATCTGCAGTTGACGCTGCTGGTGGACGAAACTCTCCAGTTGACGATCGGCTTCCAACAGACGGGACAAATCGGCGCGCAGCTGCGGAAACCAGCGCCCTTGCGCCCGGCTGGCGTCCAGCAGGGCGCGGTCGGCCAAGTCGCGTTGCGGCCCCAGACCCGCGCCGCCGCGCTGCGCCGCCACCCAGGACGCGTAGCGCGTCAGTGCCTGCGCCAGCACCAGGGCGTGCTCGCGCCGCAGTTCATGGCGCCGCAGGTGCCAGGTGATGGCAGCGCTGACCGCCGCCGCCAGCAGCAAGCCAGCCAGCAGACACAGCGCGTAGTAGGTAAAGGGGGACACGGCCGCCATCTGGGTGCTTCCGGAAAGTTCGTACACAAGTGTTGCCAAGAGTGTCCGCCGCGCGTGTGGGACAGGGTGTGTCGCCGTTGTCAGTGAGTGGCTGATGCGAAGCTGCGCCCAGGCGCCGGGCGCCCTGGCTCACCCATTGGCTAGACTCGCTGCATTCGCTCACACTCCGCATGAAGCCCGACATCTCCGCGCCGATCCACACGCCTGCCGAAACGCAGTGGGTGGAGGCCGAGCTGGTGCGCAACCTCATGCGCACGGCCCGCAACACCCAGGTGCCCGTGGCGCTGCTGATCCCGGTGTATGTGGGCGTGCTGTGGGGCGACGTCGCCACCTGGATGCTGGCCGTGTGGGCCATGTTGGCGGTGGCGGTGGTGGGTGCACGTTTTCTGGTCACCCGCTTCTATACCGAACACGTGGCTGGCGGGGGAACGGCCGAGCAGCTGAAGTTCTTCGGTCGCACCCGCATCGTCTGGCTGGTCAATGCCGCCGTGTGGGCCTCGACCGTGTGGCTGTTCTTCGACCGGACACCCCTGGCCAACCAGTTCGTCTGCTGGCTGATACTGGCCGGGGTGGGCATGGTGTCGTCCAACACCCTGTCGAGCAAGCTCGACACCGCCCGCGCCGCCATCAACCTGCTGGTGCTGGGGGCGCTCGCCCTGGTCGGTTGGCGGGTGGTGGTCGAGCTGCGGCTGCAAGGGCCTTACTACCACTACTGGCTGATGGCCCTGATCGTGATCCTGTGGCAGGTATTGCAGCAGACCGCCCGGCGGCTGCACATCACCCACCGGCGCAACTACGAACTGCAGTACCGCAACATGCAGCTGATCAACTCGCTCACGCGTCAGACGCAGGCGGCGCTGGATGCGGTGAACACCAAGAACCGCTTCCTGGCCAGCGCCACCCACGACATCCGCCAGCCAGTGCATGCGCTCGGCCTGTACGCCGACTGGCTGGCCAGCGAGCCCGAGCTGGTGCACGAACTGGCGCCCAAGATCGTCGAATCGACCAAGGCGATCAACGCCCTGTTCGACTCGCTGTTCGACATGGCCCGGGTCGACGGCGGCGCGATCCGCCTGAAGCTCGAGGAGGTGTCCCTGGAGCGGCTGCTGGCCGAACTGGAGGTGCAATACCGGCCACTGGCACAAGCCAAGGGCTTGGATCTGCGGGTGCACCCCGGCCGTGGCACCGTGCACTCCGATGCCCTGCTGCTCAAGCGCATCGTCGGCAACCTGATTTCCAACGCGGTGAAGTACACCGAACGCGGCGGGGTGCTGGTGGGGCTGCGCCGGCATGCCGGCGTGCCGTGCATCGAGGTGTGGGACACCGGCGTGGGTATCGCGCCGGCGCACCAGCGCGACATCTTCCGGGAGTTCTACAAGGTGCCCATCCATGCGGGCACCGAAGACGGCTTCGGGCTGGGGCTGTACATCGTGTCGCGCCTGTCGGGCATCCTGGGGCACCCGGTGGAGCTGTCGTCCAGGCCCGGGCACGGCACGCTGGTGCGGCTGGTGCTCACGCCCACCGACGCGGTGCAGGCGGCCACGCGAGCCGCCGCGCTCGATCAGCTGCCCAGGAGGCCGTGAACCCGGGCGTAGTGAATGGTCTGCGTGCGGCTCTTGACGCCCAGGCGGCGGAACAGCCGCCACAGGTGCACCTTGACCGTGTGCTCGCTGATGCCCAGTTCGTCGGCGATTTCGCGGTTGGACAGCCCGCGGTCGAGCATGACGATCAATTGCTTCTGGCGCTTGGACAGCTTGTTGTCGGTGGGGGCCAGTTCCTCGAACCCGCCGTCGGCCGCCATCAGCGCCCGCAGCGCGTTGCCGATCTCGCCGGCGCCCGCTGATTTTTCAATGTAGATGTCGGCACCGGCGTCGACGCAGATTTCTTCGGCGTCGGCGGCGGGTGTGGCCGAAATGACCGCCAGCGGCGTGCCGGGGAACAGGTTCTTGATTTCGTGCACACCCGAGGTGCCGGTGGTGTCGGGGAGCTTGAGGTCCAGGCAGATCAGGTCGGGCGCGCCATGCTGGCGAACGGCGGCGTCGAGGCCGCCGATGCGGTCGAGTTCGACCACGTTGGCCCCTGGGCGCAGCCGGCGCAGCAGCATCACCACGGCCTCACGCATCAGCGGATGGTCGTCGATGACAAAAAGGTTCATGGGCGGGCTGGCCGTGGTGGCGGTGGCCGGGCTGCCGACGGACGGGCTGACTTTGGTTGGCTGCATGGTGTGAGTGTGTATCTAAGTACCTGCTCGATGTTTATAGCAGAGTCTGTCAGCCCAGCTTTATGCGCTGTCACGCATTCGTGTGATAGCGTGAACGATTTCTGCCTCAGTCACGCCTGGCGCCGCCTGGACATCCGGCGCGGATTCAAAGGGCTTGCCCTGGCGCAGTTGCGCAATACGCTGGCCGGCCTCGCGCGGCGAGGCGAAGCCCGTGCTTTGCAGCAGCAGCCGCCCGCCGGCTTCCACCAGCTTGAAGTAGTGCAGGCCATCGGCCTGGCGGTACTGCTTGAACTGCGCCAGCGTGGACTTGTCTTGCTTGCGGGGCGCCGCCGCATCGTCGCGGGCGGCCAGGTCGCGCAGGCCGACCGCGTGGCGCAGGCTCCGCATGAAGGGTTGGGCGCGCGCGCGCGCCTTTTCGGCGCCGGCGCGCAGCAGGCGCTCGACTTGTTCCGGGTGTGCCAGCAGTTCGCTGTAGCGGGCGCGCATGGGCGCAATCTCGCGGTCGATCCGCTCGAACAGCACCTGCTTGGCCTCGCCCCAGGCGATGCCCTGGGCATAGGCGCGGCGCAGGGCGTCGGCTTCTTGCGGCGAGGCGAAGGCCTGGTAGATCTGGAACAGGGCCGAGCCTTCGGTGTCCTTGGGCTCGCCGGGCGCGCGCGAGTCGGTGACGATGCCGGCGATCAGCTTGCGCATCTGCTCGGGCGGCGCGAACAGCGGGATGGTGTTGTCGTAGCTCTTGCTCATCTTGCGGCCGTCCAGGCCGGGCAAGGTGGCCACCGATTCGTCGACCGCCGCTTCGGGCAGGGTGAAGTGCGGACCGTACAGGTGGTTGAAGCTGGCGGCCATGTCGCGCGCCATCTCGATGTGCTGGACCTGGTCGCGGCCCACCGGCACCTTGTGCGCGTTGAACATCACGATGTCGGCGGCCATCAGCACCGGGTACATGAACAGGCCGGCGGTCACGTCGGTGTCGGTGTCGGCGCCACTGGCGGCGTTCTTGTCCATCGCGGCCTTGTAGGCATGGGCGCGATTGAGCAGGCCCTTGCCGGTGACGCAGGTGAGCAACCAGGTCAGCTCGGGGATCTCGGGAATATCGGACTGCCGATAGAAGAACACCTTGTCGAGGTCGAGCCCCGCGGCGATCCAGCAGGCCGCGATCTCCAGCGTCGAGCGCTGGATGCGGGCCGGATCGTCGCACTTGATCAGCGCATGGTAGTCGGCCAGGAAGTAGAAGTTCTCGGTGCCGGGCCGCAGGCTGGCCTGCACCGTGGGGCGGATCGCGCCGACATAGTTGCCCAGGTGGGGCGTGCCGGTGGTGGTGATGCCGGTGAGGAAGCGGACGGGTTCGGTCATGCGCGCAAGACGAAATGGAAAGAGGGCGGCTCAGCCAAGCAGTGAGAGCAGGGGGGTCAGCAGCACGTCGATCACGCCGTAGCCAAAGCCCATCAGCGGCCGCAGCCACCAGTTGCCCAGCACACCGGCCAGCACCAGGGCCAGAACGACGAAAAAACCGTAGGGCTCCACCCGCGACACCAGGATGGCCTGGCGCATGGGCAGCAGGCCCACCAGGATTCGCCCGCCGTCCAGCGGCGGCAGGGGAAACAGGTTGAAGGCCCACATCACCAGGTTGACCAGCACACCGGCCTGGGCCATCTTGAGAAAGAAGGTTTCTTGCACGTCCAGTGCGCGCATCACGAAGAAAGCCACCGCCCA
>JAZKDA010000066.1:39439-40912 GCA_040387815.1 Pseudomonadota bacterium
GATCGCCTGGATGAAGTTGGAGGCCGGCCCGGCCAGCGCCACCCACACCATGTCGCGCTTGGGCCGGCGCAGCGCGGCGAAGTTCACCGGCACCGGCTTGGCATAGCCGAACAGGAAGGCGCCGGAGGTGGCGAAGTACAGCATCAAGGGCATCAGGATGGTGCCGATGGGGTCGATGTGGACGATGGGGTTGAGCGTCACGCGGCCCATCGCCTGCGCGGTGTTGTCGCCAAAGTAGCGCGCGACATAGCCATGGGCCGCCTCGTGCACCGTGATCGCGAAGATCACCGGCAGGGCGTAGACGAGGACGGTCTGGATGAGGTTGTTGAAATCCACTGCGGCATTGTCTCAGACGCGGCCGTTGCGCCCTGGCGGATGGCCTCAGCCCAGACCCAGCGCCGCCACGTCGCCGCGTCCCTCGCGGAGCACGAGCGCATCGCCGCCGGTGCCCATGGGCGTGAGGTCGACCACCGTGGTGGGCCGGGACGGGCAGGCGCCGGCATCGACCACGCCTTCGATCAGTTTTTCGTACAGGTCGCGGATCGCGTGCGCGTCGTTCAGCGGCTCGGTGCCACCCCGGGGGATCAGCGTGGTGGCCAGCAGCGGCGCGCCGTGCATCTCCAGCAGGGCCTGCAGCGTGCGGTGTTCGGGGACCCGCAGGCCAATGGTCTTGCGCTGGGGATGGCTCAGGCGCCGCGGCACCTCGCGGGTGGCCTCCAGGATGAAGGTGTAGGCGCCTGGCGTGGCCGCCTTGAGCAGGCGGTACTGCCGGTTGTCCACCCGGGCATAGCTGGCCAGCTCGCTCAGGTCGCGGCACAGCAGCGTGAGATGGTGCTTGTCGTCCACACCGCGGATCTGGCGCAGCCGGTCGGCGCTGGGCTTGTCGTCCAGGTGACAGGCCAGCGCATAGCTGGAGTCGGTGGGCAGCGCCACGATGCCCCCGCGCGCCAGCAAGGCGGCCGCTTGCTTGAGCAAGCGGGCCTGCGGGTTGTCGGGATGGACTTCGAAGTATTGAGCCATGTCGAGGTGTCAGGCCCGTCTTGCTTCATGCACCGCGAGCCAGGCGCTGGCGACGCCGCAGGCGGCGATCACGGCCATGCCGATGAAGGACCAATGGTCGGGTACATGGCCGCGCACCATCCAGCCGAACAGCACCGCAAAGCCGATCTGCGAATACATGTAGGGCATCAGGGTGCTCGCGGCAACGTGCCGGAAGGCCAGAACCATGACGAAATGCCCGATGCTGCCGAAGATGCCCATCAGCGCGATCAGCAGCCAGGTGACCGGCGTGGGCGAACCCGTCCAGGCGTAGGGCAGCACCACCGTCAATGTGATGGCGCTGAAGGGCCGTGGCGGGTCTCTATCGCTTTCGGTGGGTGCGTCGCTGGGTGCCTACTGGCTGATTCCACGGCTGCCGGAGTTCACCCGCGCCCACGGCGAAACCACCCTCAACCTGGGCACACGCGTCGGCCC
>JAZKDA010000066.1:40922-43011 GCA_040387815.1 Pseudomonadota bacterium
GTACGCGCCAGCTTGCTGGTGACCATCTGGAACGCCGCATTGACCACCGCCTGGGCCAGCGGCAGCAGCATCACCCAGGAAAAGCCGCTGCCGCCCGGGCGGATGATGACCAGCGTGCCGGCGAACGCGATCACCACCAGGGCCCAGCGCAAGGGCGAGACATGCTCCTTGAACAGCGCCGGGCCGGCCATCGTCACGATCACCGGGGCCAGCAAGATGATGGCTGTGAGCTCGCCCACCTGCATGTACTTCAGGCTGGTGAAAAACAGCAAGGTGCCGGTCACCAGCAGGCCGCCGCGCAGCAGCTGAAACGGCAGATGGCGCGTCTGCAGGACGTGCCGGCCCCGCAGCGGCAACACCACCGCGGTGGTCAGCAAGGACTGGCACACATAGCGCCCCCAGGCGCCCACCACCACCGGCACGCCCGCCAGCACGACGAACTGGCTGGTGGTGTCCATGGCGGCGAAGAAGGCGCATGTGACGATGGCCAGGCCGATGCTGCCCAGCACCTTGGCGTCGGCGGGACGGGCCGCTGTGGTCACTGCACGCGATCGCGCAGCAGCTCCCAAACCGGCGTGAGCCCGCCAGGCAGGGGCGGCAGGCGTCCCAGGTCGGTGTGGCTTTCGTCGGGGCTGTGGAAGTCGCTGCCGCGCGAGGCGACCAGGCCGAACTCTTTCGCGGTCTCGGCATAGCGGGCCGCCTCGGCGGCGGTGTGGCTGCCGGTGACCACTTCGACGCCGCGCCCGCCGTGGGCCTTGAACTCGGAGAACAGCGCGAACTCCTCGTTGGCCGTGAAGTTGTAGCGGGCGGGGTGGGCGATCACCGCCGTGCCGCCCGCATCGTTGATCCAGTGCACCGCGTCGCGCAGGTTGGCCCAGCGATGCGGCACGAAGCCGGGCTTGCCTTCGGTGAGAAAGCGCCGGAACACCTCGTTGGTGTCGCGGCAGACGCCGGTCTCCACCAGGAAGCGGGCGAAATGGGTGCGTGAGATCAGCTCGGGGTTGCCCACGTAGTGCAGGGCGCCCTCATAGGCGTTCTTGATGCCCACCAGCGCCAGCTGGTCGGACATCTCGCGGGCGCGCGCGCCACGCCCGCCTCGGGTGTCGTACAGGCCCTGGCGCATGGCGGCGTCGTCGGGGTCGAAGCCCAGGCCGACGATGTGCACCGTCTGGCCCGCGAAGGTGACCGAGATCTCGACGCCGGTGAGGTACTTCATGCCGTGGGCATGCGCGGCCTCCAGGGCGCGCTGCTGGCCGCCCACCTCGTCGTGGTCGGTCAGGGCCCACAACTCGACGCCGTTGGCGGCCGCGCGGGCGGCCAGGGCCTCGGGCGTGAGGGTGCCATCGGACACCACGGAATGGCAATGGAGGTCGGCGTTGAGGATGCTGGTCACGCCTTCGATTCTAGGTGCGCCAGCATGACCGTGCGGCGTGCGCGCCCTTGATGCCGCCAGCGGTCAGGCAAGCGCGCCGGCCGCAAGGCGCGCATCGGCGGCCGTGGCGAGTGCGCATTCCAGTGCCATCGCAAGCCCGGCCACCATGTTCTCCAGGGGCATGGAAGGCTGGCCCTGCCCGGGCAGCCAGGGCAGGTGCACCAGGCCGCCGCGCACGCCCTGCCAGCACGGCTGTGCCAGCCGGTGCATCAAACCATAGAACACGTGGTTGCAGACGAAGGTGCCGGCGGTCTGCGACACCTCGGCGCGCACGCCGGCCCCCAGCAGTGCCTGCAGCATGGCCTTGATCGGCAACGTGCCGAAGTAGGCGGCGGGCCCGCCCGCCACCACCGGCGTGTCCACCGGCTGGGCCCCGGCGTTGTCGGGGATGCGGGCATCGTCCACATTGATCGCCACCCGTTCCAGCGACAGCGCGGTGCGGCCACCGGCCAGGCCCAGGCACAGCACCAGCCGGGGCGTGTGGCGCTCGAGCGCGGCGTCCAGCTGCCTCAAGGAATCGCCAAAACACGTGGGCAGCTGCGCCGCCACCAGGCGATGCCCGGCGATCACCCGGCCGTGCAGGGCTTGCGCCGCCAGCCAGCTGGGGTTGACCCTGTTGTCGCCGAAGGGGTCGAACCCGGTCACCAGCACCGTGGG
>JAZKDA010000067.1:0-30534 GCA_040387815.1 Pseudomonadota bacterium
CTCGAAGTCGATCGGGTTGACCTTGTGCGGCATGGTCGACGAGCCGATCTCGCCGTCGCGCAGCTTCTGCTTGAAGTAGCCCAGGCTGACGTAGCCCCAGACGTCGCGCGACCAATCGACCAGGATGGTGTTGGCGCGGGCCACCGCATCGAACAGCTCGGCCATGTAGTCGTGCGGCTCGATCTGGATGCTGTAGGGTTGAAAGGTGAGCCCCAGGCCCAGCGGCTCGGGCGACTCGATCACCTTGCGGCTGAAGGCCTCCCAGTCGAAGGCCGGCCAGGCCGAGAGGTGGGCGTTGTAGTTGCCCACCGCGCCGTTCATCTTGCCCATGAGGCGCACCGCCGCGATGCGGTCGCGCGCCTGGGCCAGGCGCACCACGACGTTGGCGACTTCCTTGCCCACGGTGGTGGGGCTGGCGGTCTGGCCGTGGGTGCGACTGAGCATCGGCACCTCGGCGTAGGCATGGGCCATCTCGCGCAGCTTGGCGATCAGGCCGTCGAGGCCGGGCAGGATCACCTGCTCGCGCGCCGCCTTGAGCTGCAGCGCGTGGCTGGTGTTGTTGATGTCCTCGCTGGTGCAGGCGAAATGCACAAACTCGGAAGCGTCGCGCAGCTCGGGCCGGGCTTCGAAGCGGGACTTGATCCAGTACTCCACGGCCTTGACGTCGTGGTTGGTGGTTTTTTCGATGTCCTTGATGGCCAGGGCGTCGGCCTCGGAGAAGTTCTTGACCAGGCCCAGCAGGTAGGTGCGGGCGCCCGGCGACAGAGGCTTGAACTCGGCGAAACCGGCGTCGGACAGGGCAATGAACCAGCAGACTTCGACCTGCACCCGGCGGTGCATGTAGCCTTGCTCGCTCATCAAGGGCCGAAGCGGCGCCAGGCGGCCCGCATAGCGGCCGTCCAGCGGCGACAGAGCGGCGATGGGGGAAAGCGTCATGATGACGCAATTGTAGGTGGGGCCCGACAGCCGCCCGGCGCTTGGCCGGCGCTGCGGCGGAGCTTGCTTCTAGAATGAAGGACTCTCGACAAGAATGCCAAGAAAGCCCGCCTTCCCATGAAATTGATCGGAGCCACCACCAGCCCCTACGTGCGCAAGGTCCGCATCGTCATGGCCGAGAAAAAGCTGGACTACCAGTTCGTGCTGGAGAACGTCTGGGCGGCCGACTCCACCATTGCGCAGTCCAACCCGCTGGGCAAGGTGCCCTGCCTGGTGATGGAAGGCGGCGAGGCGCTGTTCGATTCGCGCGTGATTGTCGAATACCTCGACACCCTGTCTCCGGTGGGCAAGCTCATCCCCTCGGTCGGCCGTGAGCGGGCCGAGGTCAAGACCTGGGAGGCGCTGGCCGACGGCATGCTCGACGCGCTGATCCTGGCCCGCCTGGAGCGTACCTGGGACGGCCGCAAGGACACCGAGCGCAGCCAGGCCTGGATCGCCCGCCAGCTGGCCAAGACCGACGCCAGCCTGCGCGCCATGAGCCAGGGCCTGGCCGACAAGCCGTTTTGCGCCGGCATCCACCTCACCCTGGCCGACATCGCCGTGGGTTGCGCGCTGGGCTACCTGGATTTTCGCTTTCCCGAAATCGACTGGCGCGGCCCGCATGCCAATCTGGCCAAGCTGTACGACAAGCTGATGCTGCGGGCAAGTTTTGTGGACAGCAAACCGGCCTGACCCCGCGCCTTGTGGCGCCTTCATATGATGGCTGCCAGGGGTGGGCGTTGCTCGCGCTCGCTGGCCAATGCGGCCAGGCCTTGGGCGCCCAGGTCTTCAAGCCGTCTTGGCGACTGCAAGACGCCGGCAATGACAAGGGCCGCTTGCCGCGGGTCGCGCCCAATCACCTGTGCCGAATGCTTGAGAAAGTCGATGCCACGCAGCGACTCGGGCGTCGCGGCGACCGGCAGGCCGTAGGCTGCGGCCTCGAGCACTTTGATCTTCACGCCGGAGCCCAGCACGACAGGGCAGACGAACAGGTCCGCAAGGCGATGCAGTTCGTCCAGCCGTGCCTCGGAAACAAAGCCCTCGAGCACGACGGCGTCAGACACGTGCGCCTGCGGCACATCCTGGCGCGAGCAGCCGGCCACATGCAGCACCGCGCCCGGGCACAGCGCAACCAGCTGCGGCATGAGCTCGGTGGCCAGCCAGCGCACCGCCTCGACGTTCGGGAAGTGACCGGCCGAGCCGACGAACAGCAGCCGCTTGCCATTCCAGGGCCTTGCCACGGGCGGCCGAGCCGTCGGCAGCTCGGGCCATGTCAGCAGGGCGCCGCGCACGCCGCGCCGGGCCAGGGTGTCCCGGTCAAATGAGGAGATGCACACGATCTTGCTGGCGCGCGCCAGCAGTTGTCCCTCGTAGTGCCGGGTCTTGAGCCACTCGAGCGCCAGCCGCCCCCGATGCGGCGACAGCCAGCCGGTCTGGGCCAGTTCGTCGCGCAGGATGTCCGCCTCGACGTTGTGCGCGATGTAGGTCACCGGCACCTTGCCAGCGAGGCCCTGTAGCAAGGCCCAGGCATTGGCATGGTCCACGACGATCGCGTCGTAGCGCGTGGTCGCCAGCCGGCGCGCCAGCTGGCGCCGGGGTTCGCCCCCGGCCACCATCGCCGCGGCCCGCGGGCGCGCATCGAACAGCAGTTGCGCGATGGCGGCCCACTTGCCGCCGGGGCTGCGCCACCCGGGGAAGTCGCGCCGCACGGTGGTGGCATGAAAGCCGGCCAGTTCGCTGGGGAGCGACTCGCCGCTGTCGTCGACGTCGACGGCCACCAGATCGACTTCGATGGCCCGCGGGCTGGCCGCCAGGGCGAGCAGGTGGTTGTAGACGGCCTGGCGCCCGCCGCTGCGGCCGGCGGCGGGCAGGGTGGGCGAGAGGAAGAGGATTTTTCTCGGGGTCATGGAAACCCGGAGCATGGTACGCGCACGGGACCAGGGCCTGTTCACACCCCGTTCCCTTCGGGTTGCGGCCAAAAAGACCATGCGCCGCGTTGCGAGCCCTTGCCGGGGGCTACCCCGGCGGCGGTCTCGCGCCTTGCGCATGGCCTTTTTGATCCGCAACGCATCTTGCAAAAATAGTGTGAACAGGCCCTAGCCATTACCATTCGTTCCACACATGGACAAGATCAAAGCAGTCATCCTCGCCGGCGGTCTGGGGTCGCGCATCTCCGAAGAGACGCACCTCAAGCCCAAGCCGATGATCGACATCGGCGGGCGGCCGATCCTGTGGCACATCATGAAGATCTACTCGACGCATGGTGTGAACGACTTCGTGATCTGCTGTGGCTACAAGGGCTACGTGATCAAGGAATACTTCGCCAACTATTTCCTGCACATGTCCGACGTCACCTTCGACATGAGCACCAACACGATGGAGGTGCTGCAACGCAAGGCCGAGCCCTGGCGGGTGACGCTGGTGGACACCGGCGAGGACACCCTGACCGGCGGGCGCCTCAAGCGCGTGGCCAGCTATGTGCGCGACCAGGAAGCCTTCTGCTTCACCTACGGCGACGGCGTTGCCGACGTGGACATCGGCGCGCAACTGGCCTTCCACCGGGCCCACGGCAAGCTGGCCACCGTCACCGCCGTGCAGCCCCCCGGACGCTATGGCGCCCTGGTGCGCCAGGGCACCGCCGTTCAAGGCTTCCAGGAAAAGCCGCCAGGTGACGGCGCCTGGATCAACGGCGGATTCTTCGTGCTCAGCCCACGTGTGCTCGATTTCATCGACGACGACCAGACACCCTGGGAGTCCGACCCGCTGCAGGCCCTGGCCGCGGCCCATCAGCTCGAAGCCGTCGAGCACCGCGGCTTCTGGCAGCCCATGGACACACTGCGCGACAAGAACCATCTGGAGCAGTTGTGGGCGACCGGCAAGGCGCCGTGGAAATCCTGGGCATGAGGGTCAGCGCCACGCCGATTTCCGGGGTGTCGCAGGTCGACACGTCCGTTCGGGACGACGCGCGCGGCAGCTTCGCCCGCCTTTACTGCGAGCACGAACTCGCCGATGTGATCGGCGCCCGCCGCATCGTCCAGGTCAACCAGTCGCGCACGGCCGCGGTCGGCGGCGTGCGCGGTCTGCATTTCCAGCACGCGCCCCATGCCGAAATGAAACTGCTGCGATGCCTCAAGGGGCGGGTGTGGGACGTGGTGGCCGACCTGCGCGCCGGCTCGCCCACCTTCCTGCGGTGGCATGCGCAGGAGCTTTCGCAGCACAACGCGCGCATGCTGGTCATCCCCGAGGGCTGCGCGCATGGCTTCCAGGTGCTGGAGGCCGACACCGAGCTGCTCTATCTCCACACGGCCTTTTACGCGCCGCAGGCCGAAGGCGGCGTGCGCCACGACGATCCGCGCCTGGCCATCGCCTGGCCCCTGCCAATCTCTGTGCTCTCACCGCGCGATGCGGCCCACCCGCTCCTGCCGCCGGACTTTGCCGGACTGCCCTCATGAACTGCCGCCATTGCAGTGCCCCGCTCACGCACACCTTCCTGGACCTGGGCTTCGCGCCCGCGTCCAATGCCTATCGGTCGGCCGATGACCTGCAGCGCCCGGAGACGCACTATCCGCTCAAGGTCATGGTCTGCGACGCCTGCTGGCTGGTGCAGACCGAGGACTACGCCCAGGCCGAGGAACTGTTCAACCCCGACTACGCTTATTTCTCCAGCACCTCCAGCAGCTGGCTGGCGCATGCGCAGCGCTATTCGCAGCGGATGGTGACCGAGCTGGGGCTGGGCGCCGACAGCCTGGTGATCGAGGTGGCATCGAACGACGGCTACCTGCTGCGAAATTTCGTGGCGGCCGGCATTCCCTGCCTGGGCATCGAGCCGACGGCCGGCACCGCCGAGGCCGCCCAAAGCCTGGGGATTCCCGTGCTGCGCGAATTCTTTGGCGAACGCCTGGGCCGGCGGCTGGCCGTGCAGGGCCGCCGGGCCGACCTGATCGTGGGCAACAACGTCTATGCCCATGTGCCGGCCATCAACGACTTCACGCGCGGCTTGCGCCACGCGCTCAAGCCGGGCGGCACCATCACCCTGGAGTTTCCGCACCTGATGCGCCTGATCGAGCAGACCCAGTTCGATACGGTGTACCACGAGCACTTTTCCTATCTGTCGCTGGGGGTCGTGTGCCGGATCTTCGAGGCTTGCGGCCTGCGCGTGTGGCATGTCGAGGAACTGCCGACCCACGGCGGCAGCCTGCGCGTTCACGGCGGGCATGCCGACGATCCGCGTACGGCCACCTCGAATTTGCGGGACGTCCTGGCCGAGGAGACGGCGCGTGGCCTGTTCGAGCTGGCCACCTACGCCGCCTTCCAGGCGCGCGCCGATCGGGTCAAGGACGACCTGCTCGACTTCCTCATTCAGCGCAAGCGGGCCGGCCAGCGTGTGGCGGCGTACGGCGCCGCGGCCAAGGGCAATACCTTGCTCAACTATGCTGGCGTCAAACCCGACCTTCTGTCCTTTGTCTGTGACGCCGCCCCTTCCAAGCAAGGCCGGTTCATGCCGGGCAGCCATGTTCCCATCCTGCCGCCCTCGGCCTTGTCGCAGCGGCGGCCGGACTTCGTCCTCATCCTTCCCTGGAACATCGCGTCCGAGGTCCGATCGCAGCAAGCCGTTGTGCGCAGCTGGGGCGGCCGCTTCGTCGTGGCGGTTCCCGAACTGGCGGTCGATGACTGAGACCCGTTCATTGACGCCGGGGCCGCGGCCATGAGAGTGCTGCTCACGGGCGCCAGTGGCTTTGTGGGGCGGCAGGTGCTGGCCCAGCTGGCGCTGCGCGGCATCGACACGGTGGCGGTCGGGGGCACGCGTCCGGCCGGCTTCCAGGGCGAATTCATCGAGGCCGATCTGCTGCAGCCCGACGCCTGCGTGGACGTGGTCGGCCGCGCGCATGGCACCCATCTGATTCACATGGCCTGGTACACCGAGCACGGCCAGTACTGGGCCTCCCCGCTGAACCTTCGCTGGGTCGACGCGAGTGTACGGCTGGTGGAGGCCTTTTGCGCCGCGGGCGGGCGGCACGTGGCGGCGGCAGGCACCTGCGCCGAGTACGACTGGTCTGCGGGCTGGTGCCGCGAGGACAGCTCGCCCCTCGTGCCCGCCACCCTGTACGGCGTCGCCAAGGACGCCACGCGGCGTCTCGTCACGGCCGTCTGCGACGCCGCCGGCGTGCCTTGCGCCTGGGGACGCATCTTCATGGCCTATGGCCCCGGCGAGGACCGCCGGCGCCTGTTTCCGGCGCTGGTGGACGTGTTCCAGGGGCGTCGCGCGCCCTTCGGCGTGAACGCCGACGCCTATCGCGACTTCCTGCATGTCGAGGACGTGGCCCGGGCCTTCGCCGACCTGTCGGTCGCGGCGGCCTCGGGCAGCTTCAACATTGCTTCGGGCCAGCCGGTCCAGATCGCGCAGGCTGTCCGGTCGATTGCCCAGGCTTGCGGCGCCGACCCGGCCGCGGTGCTTGACCTGGCCACCGAGCGGCCCGGCGAGCCGCGTTTGCTGCTGGGTGACAATGGCAGGCTGCTGTCGCTGGGGTGGCGCGCGGTCCGGCCGTTTCACCCGTTTCGCCCTTGACGGTCCATCCCTGAAACGAGTCTGCCTTGAACGATTTTCAAAACGAGGTTCTCGCTCGCATCGATGCGAACGGACACAACGCGCCCTTGAAGGCGTCCGCGGCGGCTTTCATGCTGGCCTCGACTGTCCCCAAGTATTGCTACAACTTCGCCTGGCTGGGGCGTCCGATCATCCAGTATCCGCAGGACATCGTCGCGATGCAGGAGTTGATCTGGCAGGTGCGGCCCGACCTCATCATCGAGACCGGCATTGCGCACGGCGGCTCGCTGGTGTTCAGTGCATCCATGCTGGCCATGCTCGATTTGTGCGACGCCATCGATGCCGGCTCGATGTTCGACCCCAAGGCCTCCAGGCGCAAGGTGCTGGGCATCGACATCGACATCCGCGCCCACAACCGCGCCGCGATCGAGGCGCATCCGATGGCCTCGCGCATCCAGATGATCCAGGGCTCGAGCATCGCGCCCGAGGTCGTCGCGCAGGTCCAGGCGATCGCGGCCGGCTACTCGCGCGTGCTGGTGTGCCTGGACAGCAATCACACCCATGACCATGTGCTCGCGGAGCTCGATGCCTATGCGCCGCTGACCAGTGTGGGCAGTTACTGCGTGGTGTTCGACACCATCGTCGAGCACCTGCCCAAGCACATGGTCCCCGACCGTCCGTGGGCGCCGGGCGACAACCCCAAGACAGCGGTGTGGAAGTACCTGGAGAGCCACCCCGAGTTCCAGATCGACCAACGCGTCGAGAACAAGCTGCTGATCACGGTGGCGCCGGATGGGTACCTCAAGCGCCTGCGCTGAGCCCGCTGTCCGGGCCTGTGTCCATGTCCCTGCGCGCCAACGCGATCGCGAACTACCTGGGCCAGGGCTGGACCGGTCTGATGGGGTTGGCGTTCATCCCCGTCTACATCCGCTACCTGGGCCCGGAGGCCTGGGGGCTGATCGGGTTCGTCGCCGTTCTGCAGGCCTGGTTTGTGCTGCTGGACATGGGCCTGACGCCGGCCATCCACCGCGAGTTCGCGCGCTTTCAGGCAGGCGCGAACAGCGGGGAGTACGTGCGCAACCTGCTGCGTTCTTTCGAGCTGATCTACGGCAGTCTGGCCGCCGGGGTCGTGGCGCTGGTGTGGCTGGCCGCGCCGTTCTTGTCCGAGCATTGGCTCAACGTTCGCCAGCTGCCGCTGCCCACGGTGGTCCAGGCCGTGCAGATCATGTCCGTGGTGATCGCATCGCGGATGGTCGAAGAGGTGTACCGGGGTGTGCTGCTCGGACTGCAACGGCAAGTCTGGCTCAATGGCGCCCAGGCCCTGCTGGCGACGCTGCGCTCGGTCGGCGCGGTGGCGGTGCTGGTGTGGGTCGAGCCGAGCGTGCGCGCATTCTTTGTCTGGCAGGGCCTGGTGTCCGTGTTGAGTGTTGCGGTGTTGGCGGTGCAGGTCTATCGCGGTCTGCCGCGCGGGCTGGCGCGCGGACGCTTCGATCTTGGCGCCCTGCTGTCGATCCGAAAATTCGCTGGCGGCATGGCCCTGATCACCTTGATGTCGGCGGCCCTGATGCAATTGGACAAGTTGCTGGTGAGCAAGCTGGCGGCATTGGACGACCTGGGCTGGTACCTGGTCGCCAACACGGTGGCAGGCGCCATCTACCTCATGGCCGCGCCCATCACGCTCGCGGTGGCTCCCCGCATGATCGAGTTGATTGCGCGGGCCGAGCATGAAGGCCTGGCCGCCACCTACCACGCCGCCAGCCAGTGGCTGGCGGTGGTCATCGTGCCGGCCGGTTTGCTGATGGCCGCGTATGCGCAGCCACTGCTGCTGGCATGGACGGCCGACGCGCACACCGCGGGCCAGGTCGCGCCGCTGCTGACCGTGCTCGCGGTGGGCACGCTGTGCAACTGCCTGATGTCCGTGCCCTACACCGCACAGATCGCGCACGGGTGGACGGCGTTCCCGATCCGCGTCAATGCGGTGGCGATTGCCATCATTGTTCCGGCCATCCTGTGGGCGGTCCCGCGGTTCGGCGCGCTGGGTGCGGCCTGGGCGTGGCTGGCGCTCAATGTGGGCTATGTGCTGATCTCGGTGCACTTCATGCACGCGAGGCTGCTGCCACGAGAGAAGTGGCGCTGGTACCGTGACGCCATTTTCCTGCCGCTGGCCGCCGGGGCCTTGTGCGTCTGGGGCCTTCGCCTCGGGCTCGAAGTGCCCGCCGCGCGCCTTCACGCCGTCCTGGCTCTGGGCGGCGTCCTGCTGGTGCTGTATGCGGCCGTGGCCATGAGTGTTCCAGTGTCGCGCGCACTCATCACCCGCAAGCTCGCGGGGCTGCTGCGCTGAGAACAACGTGTCTAGACACCATGACTGAACGCTCTGAAGCCCAGCCACTGACGGCGGGCCCTGTTCCCTTGGTCAGCATCCTCGTGCCGACCTACAACCAGAATCTCGAGCACCTGCGCGAGTGTGTGGAAAGCTGTCTCGCGCAGACCTATCCGCACATCGAGGTCGTCGTGTCGGACAACCACAGCACGAACGGCGCGGGCGACTATCTGCGTGGCATCGGCGATCCTCGGTTGAGGGTCGTCTCTCCCGAGCGGTTCTGCACGATGAACGAGAACTTCGCCTTCTGTGCCAGCTGCGCACGGGGTGAGCTGATCTCGTTTCTTTCGTCGGACGATGTGCTGTTGCCCACCGCGATCGCGATGCTGGTGGACGTCTTGCGCGACGATCCGCAGGCGGTGTTCGCCGCGGGCAACATCTTTCACGCCCGCGAGCTTCCGGCGGACCTGTGCGACCCGTCGCTCATTCGGCCGCGATCGCTGGCGCGCAGGGTGTATGGCGGCCAGGCGGCCCGAGACTTCTTCTTTCCCTGGACGCTGGCGTCGACCTGGATGGCGGGAGACCTGATCCGGCGATCGGCCTACGAGGCCACAGGAGGCCTGGCCGCGTGCGACCTGGAGGTGGCGGGCGACGTCTGGCTGACCGACCAATTGCTTGCGCGGGGCGGCTTTGCCTATGTGCCCGCGCCCACGGCGCTGTTTCGCTCGCGCGCGCCGGGCCACGATGAGGTCGACCCCGACCGGCGCATCGCCGACTTCATCGACAAGCTTCACATCGACCAGAACTACGGCGGCGGCGCCATGGGGCGCACCGTCATCGATCGCCTCAAGCAGAACGTGATCCTGGTTCGGCGCCTGGGCGCCGACCGCCGAAGCTCCCGCGCGATCAAGGATAAGGCTTGCGCCGTCTTTGCTCGCTACGGACGACGCGACCTGATGCTGTGCGTCCGCCTGAGCCTGCGCGCGCCCATGCTGGTGCGGTGGGTGTCCAGGGTGCTGGGCGCGACGGTGCTGCGCGGCGACCACGCCTCGGGCAGTTGAGTCCCGGCGCTCCCGTCTGTCAGGCGGCCTTGCCCGGTGCGACCCATCGCAGGTCCGCATCCAGCTTGTTCCTGCGGCGCAGCTGACTGAGCGTGTTCAGCCGAATCAGGTGCGAGTTGCGGAAGTCCTGCTTGCGGAAGTCGGAGTCTTCGATGTTGCGCACCAGTTCATGGATGGTGGTTTCGATCGACTTGCGCGCCTGGCCATGGCTGGCCAGCGCGTTGTACAAGGAGAAGTCCACGCGATAGGAGCGCTTGTCGGGCGCCGCCGAGGCGTTGATCGAAACGCGGGTGTTGCCCACGACATCACGCACCGCGTGGGCCAGGTCCTTGATCGTGTAGTTCCAGTCATCGTGGCCGACGTTGACGGCCAGGAAGGCGCCGGCCTTGGCGTCGTTGCGCTCCATGGCCCACAGCATCGCGCGGCACATGTCCTGGACGTCGATCAGCGGGCGCCAGGGCGTTCCGTCCGACAGGATCTCGATCTCGTTCTTGAGCAGTGAGCTCGCGACGAAATCGTTGAGGACCAGATCCAGCCGAAGCCGGGGGCTGGCCCCGCACGCGGTCGCAAAGCGCAGGCAGGTGACGAAGAAATCCTCGTGGGCCAGGGCCTTGAGTTCCTGTTCCGCCTCGATCTTGGACTTCGCGTAGGCCGTCAGCGGGTTCAGCGCGGAAGCCTCGTCCTTGGCCACGTCACCGCCGGCGCCGTACACCGAGCAGCTGCTGGCATAGACAAATCGCCGGGCCCCGCATTGCCTGGCGAGCAGGGCGAACCTCAGCGCCGCGGCGGCGTTGATGTCCCGCGTGGGCTTTTCATACAGATTGCCCATCGGGTCGTTGGAGATGGCGGCCAGGTACACGACGTGGTCGACACCGCGCAGATCCTCCTGGCCGACATCCCTCACATCCTTGTAGACCTGAACATCGACACACCGGTCCGTCGCTTCGAAAGGGTCGATCAGGCAGCCCGCGAAGTACCCGGTGTCGTATCCGAGCAGGCTGGTTTCGGGCCGGTGCTTGCGCAGGTGGTCGACCAGGACAGGCCCGATGTAGCCGAGATTTCCGACGATCAAGGTGCGGGTGTTCATGTGTTCGAGGAGGCAGTGGGTTCAAGGGTGCGCTGGACGAGTTCGAGGCAGTGCCGCGCGGTATCGCTCCAGCGCGTGCCGGGATGCGGTGTGCGTGACAGCGCCATCCGGCCCGCGCTGTGACGGGCGAGCACGTCGGCCAGCGCGGCAGGATCGCCGGGCGCCACCAGATGAACCCCATCGTCGGCCAACTCGCGAAAGCAGGACAGGTCGGTGGCGATCACGGGGCAGCCGACCGCACGGGCCTCGACCAGCGGCAGGCCGAAGCCTTCGAACAACGATGGGATCACCAGGGCCCGGGCCTGACCCAGCATGAAGGCTATTTCGGCATCGTTGGCGTCGTCCAGCCAGAGCAGGGGCCGGCCGGCGGCTTCCAGCTGGCGCAGCCGCAAACCGAGGGCCCTGCATTCGGGGGTGACGCGGCCGGCCAGCAGCAGACCGGTGTTGGCACCCTGGCGCCAGAACGCCTCGAACGCATCGAGCAGCAGGGCGTAATTCTTTTTGGGCTCCAGCGTTCCGATGGCGGCGTAGAACGGCCGCGCCTCGGCGAAACGGCGCGCCGCCGCACGCACGAGGCCGTCTGCGCCGGCCGGCAGATCGTTGCCCAGTCGCAGCGTGTGGATCGGCGGCAAGGTCATGCCGTGGCGGCGCGCGTGCGTCGCCAGGGCGGCCTGGGTGCTGAGCGAGTTGCACAGGATCAGGTCGCTGTGCAATGCGGCCTGCGCGAGCCAGGAGGCGAACGCGCCCCGCACCCATCGCACGCAGTACTGCGGCGCCTCGATCGGCATCAGGTCGTGGACCAGCGTGACCACCTTGGCGCCGGCCTGCCGGGCCTTGGATGCGGCGCTCCACACCGGATAGTTCCAGGCGGCATCGAACAGCAGCAAGCTATCACCCTCGCGAAATTCAACCGAAGGCAGGCCGCGAGCAGCGCGCTCGAAAGCCAGGCTGGACGCGAAGGCCCATCCGGGCTCGACCAGGGGCCAGGGCAGGCCCAGCAGCCCTTCGATGACCGGCTTGGCGCCGTGCGTGGCGAAATGCAGCAGGCCGGCGCCGTCGCCACCTGGGTCCGACGGGGCGGTGGCATTGCCCGCACAGCCCTGGTCGCAGGCGCGAAATCCTTGGCGGTGGAAGGTCACGGGCTGGAACGCGCGCCCGCTGTCGCGGGCAAGCTCGGCCAGCGACGAGGCCATCCGCCGCACGGTGCGGATGATGCCCACAGTGCGCGATTGCGCGCGCGTGTATGTCACGTCGAAGAAGATGCGGCCAGCGGCCATCCAAGCCTCGTGCGGTTGCCAAGGCGGGATGCTCCCTGCCTTGATCCATCGGGTTCCTCAACGATGCCTGCGGCAAGCGATGGGATGGACCTCGGCATTTTCGGGTGTCTTGTCCACGGCCGTGCCGCGGCTTGAAATAAAAACGCCTGGCAGCGCCCTGGAACGCTCAACTCGCCCCAGGCGCCGGCCTGGCGAGCTGGCGCTCGAGCTCGGCCAGCAGCGCGCGGTCGGCCGGCGTGGTGCTGCTGCCGTAGTGCGTCACGGCCAGGCCGTCGCGCGAGACGAGGTACTTGTGGAAATTCCAGCTGGGCGCCTTGCCCGTGCGCGCCGCCAGCTGCTGGTACAGCGGGTTGGCCTTGGCGCCACGCACGCTGGAGGCGCCGAACATGGGGAACTTGACGCCAAAGGTGTTTTCGCAGAACTCCGCGATTTCCTTGTTGCTGGCCTTTTCCTGCGCGAAGTCGTTCGACGGAAAGCCCAGCACGACCAGCCCGCGGTCCTTGTAGCGCGCGTGCAACTCCTCCAGTCCCTTGTACTGGGGTGTGAAGCCGCAGTAGCTGGCGGTGTTCACTACCAGCAGCACTCGCCCCGCGTATTGGCACAGCGCCTGGGGCTTTTCGTCCTGGAGCCGGGGAAAACTGTGTTGGAGCAGAGTTGGGCAACCGGCCGAGGCCGCGGCCGGGTTGGCGGCCGTGGCGGTCGCCGCCAGCGGCACGCACGAGCCTAGCCCGATCAGGAAGGGACGTCTTTTCATGGGGGAATCTCCTGCGGCAATGTTCCAGCATTGTGTTGCGCCGTCCGGCTGTAGGGCCTTTCAGAGGGGTCCGGGGAGGGGCCACCGCTTAAAATCCGGGCGATCAACGAGAACTTTCATGCTTTATCCGGAATTGTTCAGACAACTCGAATCCGTCCGATGGGATATGGAAAAGGACATCCCCTGGGACCACTTCGAAGGCACCAAGCTGTCCGACGAGCAGGCGCAAACCATCAAGATGAACGCGATCACCGAGTGGGCGGCGCTGCCGGCCACCGAGATGTTCCTGCGGGACAACCGCGACGACAGCGATTTCTCCGCCTTCATGTCGATCTGGTTTTTCGAGGAGCAAAAGCACTCGCTGGTGCTGATGGAATACCTGCGGCGCTTCCGCCCCGACATGGTCCCCACCGAGCAGGAGCTGCATGACATCCGCTTCGAGTTCGAGCCCGCCCCGGCCCTTGAGACGCTGATGCTGCATTTTTGCGGCGAGATCCGGCTGAACCACTGGTACCGCCGCGCCAGCGAATGGCACACCGAGCCGGTCATCAAGCACATCTACACCACGCTGAGCCAGGACGAAGCCCGCCACGGCGGCGCCTACCTGCGCTACATGAAGCGGGCCATCGGCAAGTTCGGCGAAGAGGCCAAGGCGGCCTTTGCCAAGATCGGCGTGCTGATGGCCAGCGCCCGCCGAACCGCGCAGGCGCTGCACCCGACCAACCTGCACGTCAACCGTACCCTGTTCCCGCGCGACACCATCCAGAGCCGCCTGCCCGATCCGGCCTGGCTGGAGCATTGGCTGGACAAGCAGATCAACTTCGATGCCACCTGGGAAACCAAGGTGGTCGAGCGCATCCTGCACAACCTCAGCCTGCTGATGAACCGCAGTTTCAAGAGCGTGCAGGAGCTCAATCGCTTCCGCAAGGAAATGCTCGCCTCGCTGTCGCAGGCCGCTGCGGTCGCCGAGGCCCGCCCCGCCTGATGCCCGCCTCCGCGCCGGCCGCATTCCTGCACAAGATCGTCGCGCGCGGCGATGCCGCGAAGGCGGTGGCGCGGTTGGCGCAGCCGGTGGTGTTCACCAACGGCGTGTTCGACGTGTTGCATCGGGGCCATGTCACCTACCTGGCCCAGGCGCGCGAACAGGGCGCCAGCCTGGTGGTGGCGATCAACACCGACGCGTCGGCGCGCCGCCTGGGCAAGGGCCCCGACCGGCCGCTGAACCGCGAGGCCGACCGTGCGGTCATGCTCGCGGCGCTCGAATCGGTGAGCCTGGTCACCTTCTTTGACGAAGACACGCCGGTGCGGCTGCTGGCCGAGCTGCGGCCGCAGGTGTATGTCAAGGGCGGCGACTACGACATGGAGCAGCTGGAAGAAACCCGGCTGGTGCGCGGCTGGGGTGGCCGTTCGATGGCCATTGCCTTCGTTGACGGCTATTCCACCACGGCCTTCGTTGCGCGCATTCGCGACAGGCCCGGCTAAGTAGCGGTCAGTCCAAGAAGGGCGAACGCCGCTCGAAGACCAAACAGCGCCGACATGCTTCACCCAAAGACCGCGCGCCACAGCGCCAGCACCGCGTCGCGCTCGGCGGCCACGGTCTGCGGCTCGACCTGGGTGGGCATCTCGTCGAGCCGGGCAATGTGCTGGGCCCGGCGCAGCGTGCGGTAGGCGTTGGCCGCGGCTTGACCGACGCCGGCCGGCAGCAGGCCGCAGGCCTCGGCCCGCTGCAGCAGCGCGATGTTGCCGACGTTGGGCACCAGCTCGCGGTGCGCCGCCGACTGCGACAGCACCAGGAACTGCACCGCGAACTCGGCGTCGACCATGCCGCCTTCGCTGTGCTTGAGGTCGAACTGCCCGGCCTTCACCGGATGCGCGGCGCGCATCTTCTCGCGCATGGCCACGATCTCGGTGCGCAGCGCCGCGACGTCGCGCGGCGCGGTGATCACCGCCTCGCGCACGGCCGCAAAGCGCGGCGCCAGGCTCGGCTCGCCCAGGATGAAGCGCGCCCGGGTCATCGCCTGGTGCTCCCAGGTCCAGGCGGTATTGCTGCCGCGGTTCTGCTGGTAGTTGGCGTAGGCCTCGAAGCTGGTGATCAGCAGGCCCGAATTGCCGTTGGGCCGCAGCGCGGTATCGATCTCGAACAGGTCGCCTTCGGCGGTCTTGGACGACAGCCAGTTGATCAGCTTGCGCACGAAGGCGGCATAGGCCTCGGGTGCGGCCTCGTCCTCGTCCTCGTAGACGAACACGATGTCCAGGTCGCTGCCGTAGCCCAGCTCTTTTCCACCCAGCTTGCCGTAGCCGATGATGGCGAACCGGGGCGTCTCGCGATGCCGCGATTTCAGCCGCGCCCAGCACCAGCGCGCCGTCACGCGCAGCACCGCGTCGGCCAGCGCGCTCAGGTCGTCGGCCACCTGCTCCACGGACAGGCGCCCTTCCAGGTCGCGCGCCAGGGTGCGCATCACCTCGGCGTGGTGGGCGCGCCGAAGCAGGTTCAAGAGGGACTCGTCGTCGTCTTCGCCGGTGCGCGCCAGCGCACTGCGCCGCTCGTCGAGCTCGCGTTCGAAGTCGGGCGCCACGAAGCGCTCGCTCATGAACGCGTCGCCGGCCAGCTCGTCGATCACGCCGGGGTGCTTGAGCAGGTAGCGCGCCGGCCAGCGCGCGGCGCCC
The DNA here is from genome assembly GCA_040387815.1 of Pseudomonadota bacterium. Classification (GTDB taxonomy): domain Bacteria; phylum Pseudomonadota; class Gammaproteobacteria; order Burkholderiales; family Burkholderiaceae_C; genus Ramlibacter. The sequence continues at coordinate 15,687 of JAZKDA010000067.1, forward strand.
AGCAGCCGCAGCAGCCGCTCGTGAACGCTGGGGCGCTCCACCAGCAAGGCCAGGTAGCTCTCGCGTCGCAGCAGCGGCTCCATCCAGTCGGCCATGCGCACGCAGGCCTCTTCGGTCACGCGGCCTTCGGACAGCCACTGCGCGGTACGAACCAACAACCGGTGCAGCCGCCCGCGCGCATCGTCGCGCAAGGCCTGCACACGCGGGTGGTGGCGCCACTGTGCCACCCGTTCGCGCAGCCGGGGCGGCAAGCCGGGCAGCAGGTCGTCCAACGCGGGCACCGCCGGGGCCTTGGCGCCGCGCGGTCCGGCGCAGCCCTTGCATTCGACGGTCTGGCCCAGCAGTCGATCGAACTCCTGGGCCACCAGTTCGCGGTGCGCGTCCAGCGCGTGCAAAAAGGCGCAGCAGTCGGCGCAGCCCATGGTGCGCGCGATCCAGGTCAGGTCGCCGTCGTCCTCGGCCATGGGCAGCACATGGGTCTGCTGGTCGTCCAGGTACTGGATGCGGTGCTCGACACGGCGCAGGAACACATAGGCCTGGGCCAGGGCGTCGGCCGTGTCCTGGGGCATCAGGCCGGCCGCCGCCACACGCTGCAGCGCCTCCAGCGTCGAGCGGGTGCGCAGCTCCGGGAACTGGCCACCGCGCACCACCTGCAGCAGTTGCACCGTGAACTCGATCTCGCGGATGCCGCCGCGCGAGAGCTTGACGTCATTGGCGCGCTCGGGCCGGCCGGCCGCGCGGCGCGCGGCATGCTCGCGGATCTGGCGATGCAGGTCGCGCAGCGACTCGAATACGTTGTAGTCGAGGTAGCGGCGAAACACGAAGGGCAGCACCGTGCCACGCAGGCCCTGGGCGCTGCCGCTCTCGATGGCGCTGCGGGGCGCCACCACGCGGCTCTTGAGCCAGGCGAAACGCTCCCACTCGCGGCCCTGAACCAGAAAGTACTCTTCCAGGGCGTCTTGGGAGACGGCCGGCGGGCCCGAATTGCCATTGGGCCGCAGCGCCAGGTCGACCCGGAACACGAAGCCGTGTTCGGTGGTGTCGCCGATCAGGCCGTAGATCAGCTTGACGGCCTTGACGAAATACTCGTGGTTGGAGATGCGCCCGCGCCCGTCGACGCCGGCAGTCTCGCCGTCGTGGTCATAGACATAGATCAGGTCGACGTCGCTGGAGACATTGAGCTCGCGGCCGCCGAGCTTGCCCATCCCGACGATCCACAGCTGCGCCCGCTCGCCCCGCGGCGCCAGCGGCGCGCCGTGGGTGGCGTCCAGCTGTGCGCAGGCCTCCTGGCAGGCCCGGTCCAGCGCCAGTTCGGCCAGCCGGGTGACCGCATGCGTCACCTGATCCAGCGGGGCGGCTTCGTCGCAATCGAGCCGCACCAGGCGCTCGAGCACCAGCTGGCGCAGGATGCGCAGGGCCGCCGCCGTCGTGTCGCCGCGGGCACGCAGGCTGTCGAACACCGCTTCCATGGATTGGCGCGTCGGGGCGCCGGGCGCGAGCAGCGCGAGCTCGGCTTCATGGCGCCGGCGCACGCGCTGGGCGAAACGGGAATGGGCGGACAGCTGCGCCGCGGGCGCGCAATCGCCCGCGAACCCAGCGCTGTCTGGGGCCGAGGCGGGGCCGGCGCCGGCACCGACGGTCATAATTCCTGCATCCGAGTGTCCATGAACGATTCGCTGCTGCCTTCACGCCCGCTACGGGTGTTTTCCGCCTTCGCCAGCGCATTGTGGTGGCTTTTGCTGGCTTTCTGGCTGGTGCTTGTGCTGGCCTGGGGCGGGCTGCATGCCTGGATTGTGCCGCGCGTGGGTGAACTGCGCCCGCAACTCGAGGCTCAGGCCACGCGCGCCCTGGGGATTCCGGTGCGCATCGGCTCGGTGTCCGCGCACAGCGACGGCCTGGTGCCCACCTTCGAGCTGCGCGACGTGGTGCTGCTGGACGCCCAGGCCCGCGAGGCCTTGCGGCTGGCGCGGGTGGTGGTCACCCTGTCACCGCGATCGTTGTGGAACCTTGGCTTCGACCACCTCTTCATCGAGGGCCCCACGCTCGATGTGCGCCGCACACCCGACGGCCGGCTGTGGGTGGCGGGCTTCGATGTCTCGCGCGGGGGCGGCGACGAAAGCGCCGCCGACTGGGTGTTCCGGCAGAGGGAAGTGGTGGTGAGCGGAGGCACCCTGCGCTGGACCGACGAGATGCGCGGCGCGCCGCCGTTGACCCTGCGCGCGCTGGAGCTCGTCAACCGCAATGGCCTGCGCCGTCACGACTTGCGCCTGTCGGGCACACCGGCCGAGGGCCAGGGCGGGCGCTTCACGCTGGTGGGCATGTTCCGCCAGCCGATCTTCTCCAATCACCCGGGGCGCTGGCAGGACTGGAGCGGTCAGGTGCATGCCGACTTCAGCGCGGTCGACCTGTCGATGCTGGCGCGGCAGTCCGCGCTCGGTGTCCGGCTGCAGGGTGGGCGCGGGTCGCTTCGGGCCTGGATCGATCTGGACAACGGCCGTTTCACCGGTGGCACGGTCGACGTCGCGCTGCAGGACCTGTCGGCCACGTTGGCGCAGGGCCGGCCGCCGCTGGCGCTGCGCTCGGTCTCGGGCCGCCTGGCCGGCAAGTGGGCGCCGCAGGCCTTCGAGCTCGAAACGCGTGACCTGCGGCTGCAGCTGGCCGAGGGCCCGGACCTGAACGGCGGCAAGCTCGCGGTGTCCTGGGCCGACGCGGCGGGCCGCCAGAGCGCGCAGGGCCGCATCTCGGCCGAGCGGATCGACCTCGGGTCGATCAGCCGCGTCGCCAGCCACCTGCCGGTCAATGCCCGCTTGCTCGCACTGCTGCAGCGCCACGCGCCGCAGGGCGTGGCCGAATCGTTCCAGGCCAGCTGGCAGGGGCCGCTGGAGCAGCCGCGAACGTACTCCGCCCGCGGGCTCGTGTCCGCCCTGGGGCTGGCCTCGGTGCAGGGGCAGCCGGGCATCTCGGGGGCAGCGGTCGAGTTCGATTTCACCGAGGCCGGTGGCAAGGCGCGGGTACAGGTGCGCGACGGCGCGGTCGATCTGCCGGGCGTGCTGGAAGACCCGCGCGTGCCGCTGCAGCTGCTGTCGGGCGAAGTCCAGTGGAAGCGCGGCCCGGCGCGCACCTCGCTGGAGGTCAAGGGCCTGGAGTTCGCCAACGCGGACGTGCAGGGCGGCGGACACCTGAGCTGGCACACCGGCGACGCCGCGCGCGGGCAGCTTCCCGGCGTGCTCGATCTGCAGCTGCAACTGGCGCGCGCCACCGGCAACCGCGTCTGGCGTTATCTGCCGCTGGGGGTGCCCAAGGAGACCCGCGACTACGTGCGCGATGCGGTCCAGGCCGGCACGGCCGCCGAGGGGCGCATTCGCGTGCGCGGCGACCTGCGCGAGTTCCCTTTTACCGACCCGCGCCGCGGCGAATTCCGCGTCAGCGCCAAGGTGCGCGACGCGCACTTTCTCTACGTACCCGTGGCTCGCCCCGACGGACGCTGGCCCGCCCTCACCAGCCTGTCCGGCGAGTTGATCTTCGAGCGCAACGCCATGCGCGTGGTCGGCGCCCAGGGCCGCGTGGCCGGCGCGCCCAACCTTCAGGTGCAAGCCGACGCGGCCATCGCCAACCTCAACGCCAGCACGGTGCAGGTCACCGGCCTGGTACGCGGGCCGCTGGCCGATTCGCTGGCGGTGTTCAACACGCTGCCGGTGTCCCAGGCCCTGGATCGGCCGCTGGCGGGGGCCACGGCCACCGGCACGGCCGAGGTGCGCCTGGCCCTGTCGCTGCCCCTGGCGCAGATCGACCGCTCGCGCGTGCAGGGCAGCGTCACCCTGGCCGGCAACGACCTTCAGCTCGTGCCGGACGCGCCCTTGCTGCAGCGCGCGCGGGGGGTCGTGTCGTTCAGCGAGTCCGGTTTCTCGGTCAACGGCGCGCAGGCGCGCGCGCTGGGCGGCGATCTTCGCATCGACGGCGGCATGCGCAGCCTGCCCGCGGGCAGCACGGATGCGCCTTTGCAGCTGCGTGTGCAGGGCACGGCCACGGTCGATGGCCTGCGGCAGGCGCGCGAGCTGGGCTGGTTGTCCGGGCTGGCGCGCCGCGCCAGTGGCGGCGCGGCCTACGCGGCCACCTTGGGCTTTCGCCCCACCGGGATGGAGGTCTCGGTCACCACCAGCCTGCAGGGCCTGGCCCTGGATCTGCCCGCGCCGCTGAACAAGCCGGCCGACACCAGCCTGCCGCTGCGTTTCGAGATGGCGCCGCTGCCAGGCGCGGCTGCGCAGGACCAGGTGAGCGTGGAGATCGGGCGCGTGGCCTCGCTGACCTACGTGCGCGACACCCGCGGTGCGCAGCCGAGGGTGCTGCGCGGTGCGATCGGTGTCGGTCTGGCGCCCGGCGAGTCGGCGCCATTGCCCGAGCGCGGCGTGTTGGCGAACATCAACCTTGGCGCGCTCAACGTCGACGCCTGGGAGGCGGCGTTGGAGGGCCTGGTGGCCGCGGGTGTGGCGGCGCCGGCCACCGGGGCCGCGCCCGCCACCGAAGCGCGGGGCTATCTGCCCACCCTCATGGCGGTGCGCGCGCGCGAGCTCACGCTGCAGGGGCGCACGCTCCACGAGGTGGTGGTGGGCGGCTCGCGCGACGGGCTGACCTGGCGTGCCAACGTCGACGCGACCGAGCTCAATGGCTATGTGGAATACCGCCAGCCGGCCGGCGGCGGTGCCGGCCGGCTGATCGCCCGCCTGGCGCGGCTGTCGATCGCCGACGCGTCCGCCAAGGAGGTCGAGTCCCTGCTCGACGCGCAGCCTTCCAGCATCCCGGCCCTGGACGTCGTGGTGGACGAATTCGAGCTGCGCGGCCGCCAACTCGGGCGGCTGGAAATCGATGCCGTGAACCGCGGCGCCATGGGCGGCACCCCGCAAGAATGGCGCCTGAACCGGCTGGGCTTGAGCCTGCCCGAGGCGCGGCTCTCGGCCACCGGCAACTGGGCCGCGCTCGGGGCGCAGGCGCGCGCCGGTACGCGCCCGGACCGCCGCCGCACGGTGATGAACTTCAGCCTCGACGTGGCCGATTCCGGCCAGCTGCTGTCGCGCCTGGGCATGAAGGACGTGGTGCGCCGCGGCAAGGGGCGGCTCGAAGGGCAGGTGGCCTGGGTCGGCTCGCCGCTGTCGCTGGACTACCCCAGCCTGAACGGCACGATGGCGGTCAGCATCGAGGCCGGCCAGTTCCTCAAGGCCGACCCGGGCCTGGCCAAGCTGCTTGGTGTGCTGAGCCTGCAGTCGCTGCCGCGCCGCCTCGTGCTCGATTTCCGCGATGTGTTCACCGAAGGCTTCGCCTTCGACTTCGTGCGCGGCGACATGGTGGTCACCCAGGGCATCCTGTTCACCAACAACCTGCAGATGAAGGGCGTCAACGCCGCCGTGGCCATGGAAGGCCGCGCCGACCTGGCCCGCGAAACGCAGGACCTGCGCGTCGTGGTGGTGCCCGAGATCAACGCCGGCACCGCCTCGCTGGTGGCCGCCGTCATCAACCCGGCCATCGGCCTGGGCACCTTCCTGGCGCAGCTGTTCCTGCGCGAGCCGTTGGCCCGGGCGGCCACCCAGGAGTTCCACGTCGACGGCACCTGGGCCGATCCGCGCGTCACACGCGTCGACCGCCGCCCGGCGCAGGCCGAGCCCGGCAACGCAACCCAAGGAACCAACTGATGTCACTGCATGCCGCCGCACTCCAGATGGTGTCCACTCCCCGCGTGGACGACAACCTCGACACGGCCCGCGCACTGCTGGCACAGGCGGCGCGCGAAGGCGCCGAGCTGGCGGTTCTGCCCGAGTACTTCTGCCAGATCGGCCATGGCGAGCAGGACAAGCTGGCCATCCAGGAGCCGCCCGGCGAGGGGCCGATCCAACGCTTTCTCGCCGGCTGCGCCCGCGACTTCGGCTTGTGGATCGTCGGCGGCACGCTGCCACTGGCTTCGGCCGATGCGCAGCGCGTTCGCAACAGCACGCTGGTGTACTCACCGGCCGGGCAATGCGTGGCGCGCTACGACAAGATCCACCTGTTTCGCTTCGACAACGGCCGTGACCGCTACGATGAGTCCCGCTCGATCCAGGCGGGGGGTGAGCCGGTGCTGTTCGAGCTGCCCGCGCGCGACGGCCGTCGCTGGCGCATCGGCCTGTCGGTCTGCTACGACCTGCGCTTTCCCGAGCTGTACCGCCACCTCTCGGCCCAGGGCGCGCAGGTGCTGCTGGTGCCCAGCGCCTTCACCCACACCACCGGCCAGGCCCACTGGGAGACGCTGCTGCGCGCCCGCGCCATCGAGAACCTGGCCTGGGTGCTGGCGCCGGCCCAGGGCGGCACGCACGAGAGCGGCCGCCGCACCTGGGGCCACTCGATGATCGTCGACCCCTGGGGCGCCGTGCTGGCCTGCCACGAGGCCGACGGCGCCGGTGTGGTTGCGGCCGCGCTCGATCCGCAGCACCAGGAGGCCTTGCGCAGCCAGCTGCCGGCGCTGAACCACCGGATCCTCTGACATGGCGGCCTTGGCGCCCACGGCACCCGGCGGCGGCACCGGCCTGCGCATGCCGGCCACCACGCGCTGGATGCTGTGGGGCCTGCTGCTGGCGCTGGTCGCGGCCTTGCTGGTGACCTTGGTCTGGCTGGCCGGGCGTTACGAGGCCAGCCAGGTGCAAAGCCAGCTCGAGCGCGACATCGCTGTGGCCGCCAGCGACATCCGCGCCGGGCTGGCGCGCAATGCCCAGACACTGCAGGCCCTGCAGGTCACCAGCCACGGCAACCAGGAACGCTGGCAGTCCGATGCCGAGGGCATCTTGCGCGAACGGCGCGAGATCCTGCGCATCGAGCTGCGAGACCCGGACCTGCGCCCGCTGGTCATGTCCGAGTCGCCCTACCGCCCGCCGGTCTACTCGCGCATCAGCCGGCCAGAGACCCAGGCCGACGTCCAGCTGGCCTGCGCCCAGGCGCAGCGCCAGGGCGGCGCTGCCTACTCGCCCAGCTATTACCTGCCGCAGCTCGATGGCCTGGGCCTGGAGGTGATGGACCTGTGCCTGCCGCAGCTGACCGCCGGCCGCCTCACTGGCCACCTGGTCGCCACCTACGCGCTGCAGGAGATTCTGGCCGCCATGGTCGGCCCCGCGCTCACCCGCAGTCAGGAGGTATCGTTCAACGAGCCCGACGGTACGCGCCTGGCGCTGCACGGCATGGCCCAGCGGGGCTTGCGGACCTTCACCGCGCAGCAGCTGCTCGACCTGCCCGGCAATGCCGTCCTGCTGCGCATGGACAGCTGGCGCGCCGCGCCCGACCTGTTCCCCAATGTGCTCACGGCGCTGGTGACGGCCATGTCGATCACGCTGGTGGCGGTGCTGGCGCTGCTGGTCAAGGACATGCGCCGGCGTTTGCGCGTCGAGCAGGACCTGGCCGACGCACTGGCCTTTCGCAAGGCCATGGAGGATTCGCTGGTCACCGGCCTGCGCGCGCGCGACCTGCAAGGGCGCATCACCTATGTGAACCCGGCCTTTTGCGCCATGGTCGGCTTCAGCCCCGAGGAGCTGCTGGGCCACCCTTTGCCGGCGCCGTACTGGCCGCCCGAGCTGACCAGCGAATACCAGAAGCGCCAGGACGTGCGCCTGGCCGGTCAGCACCTGCCGCCGCGCGAGGGCCAGGAATCGGTGTTCATGCGCAAGGACGGCTCGCGCTTTCCGGTGCTGATCATCGAGGCGCCGCTGATCAACGCGCACGGCGTGCAGACAGGCTGGATGAGTGCGTTCCTCGACATGAGCGAGCAGCGCCGCATCGAGGAACTGTCGCGCGCCAGCCAGGACCGCCTGCAGGCCACGGCCCGCCTGGCCACCGTCGGTGAGATGGCCTCGCTCCTGAGCCACGAGCTGAACCAGCCGCTGGCGGCCATCGCCAGTTATGCCACCGGCTCCCTGAACCTGCTGCGCGGCGGCGCAACCGACGGCATCGAGACGGCCCTGCAACGCATCGCGCAGCAGGCCGAGCGTGCCGGCAAGGTGATCAAGAGCGTGCACGACTTCGTGCGCCGGCGCGATCAGGCCCGCGAGGCGGTGGCACCGCAGGCGCTGGTCGATGCCGTGATGCCGCTGGTGAATCTGCAGGCGCGCAAGCTCGGGGTGGCGGTGGTCACACGCGTGCCGGTGGGCTTGCCGGCGGTGGTGTGCGATCGCACCATGGTCGAGCAGGTTTTGCTGAACCTGGCGCGCAATGCCATGCAGGCCATGCAGCAGGCCCGCGTTGCGCGGCCCTCGCTGACCCTTCAGGCGCGCCGCATCGGACCGGGCGAGCATGGCGGCAAGTCCTGGCTCGAGTTCGCGGTGATCGACGTGGGCCCGGGCATCCCGCCGGACGTGCAGCAGCAGCTGTTCACGCCCTTTTTCACCACCAAGGCCGAGGGCATGGGCCTGGGCCTGTCCTTGTGCCGCACGGTGGTCGAGCAGCACGGCGGGTTTCTCAGCTTCGAGCCCAACACCCCGCAAGGTACGATCTTTCGCTTCACGTTGCCGGCCCAACCGGCCGAAGCGCCAGCCCTCGACCCGCCATGAAACCCGCCCAGGACGCCCTTGTCTATATCGTCGACGACGACGCCAGCGTGCGTGAGGCGCTGGCCTGGCTGCTGCGCTCGCGCGGCCTGGCCAGCGAGTGCTTCACCAGCGGCAACCAGTTCGAGCGCTTGATCGATCGCGGCTTCACACCCGCGCAGCCATGCTGCCTGCTGCTGGACGTGCGCATGCCGGGCACCAGCGGCCTGGCCTTGTTCGACCGCCTTGCCGCCGAGGAGCTGGTGCCCCTGGTGCCCGTGATCTTCCTCACCGGCCATGCCGATGTGCCGATGGCGGTCGACATGGTCAAGCGCGGCGCCTTCGATTTCTGTGAGAAGCCGTTCTCCGATAACGCGCTGGTCGACCGCATCGAGCAGGCCATCGCACGCTCCGCGCAGGTGCTGACCGAGCGGCGCGCCCGGCAGGTGCTTCGCATGCGCCTTTCCGAACTGACGCAGCGTGAGCGCGATGTGATGCAGTTGGTGGCGCGTGGGCTGCCCAACAAGCTCATCGCCGACCAGCTCGACATCAGCGTTCGAACGGTGGAGGTGCACCGTGCGCGCGTGTTCGACAAGATGGAAGTGAAGTCGGCGGTGGAGCTGTCCAACGCGCTGCGCGATGCCGCATGACGGCCTTGCCCGCGTTGACCGCGCGCCCTGGCGTGCGCCTCAGCGCTCGTCGGGTTCCTTGGCGCCAGGGTCTTGTGTACCAGGCAGTTCGCCCTTGGGGCGGCCTGAGAACATGGTCCACCAGACGATCAGGACCAGCACGACCAGGGCCAGCAGGGCTTCAAGCAAGAGCAGCAGCATGAGTGTGATTTTCCGGTGGCTGGGGCTGGCGATTGTAGGAATGCTCATGGCGGCCTGCGCCAGCGTGCCGCCAGAGCCCGCCCCCGCGGCGCCCCCGGCCGGGGCCACGGCGCCGCCGCCGACGGCCCAGGCGCCCGACGACGCGGTGCCGCTGCCGACCCTGCTGCGCGGCAAGAGCCGCTGGGTGCCGGTTCGCTGGAGCGAGCTGCCGGGCTTCGGGGAAGACCCCATCCATGAGGCCTGGAATGCCTGGCTCAAGAGCTGCGAGCGCCCGCCCGCCGCCCTGGCCGCCCTGTGCCCGCAAGTGCGCCTGCTGTCCATCGCCTCGGCCGACGAGCAGCGCGCCTGGCTGCTGCGCACCCTGCAACCTTACCGCGTCGAGGCGCTGGACGGCACTGCCCAGGGGCTGCTTACCGCCTACTATGAGCCGCTGTTCGAAGCGCGCCGCCAGGCCAGCGACACCCACACTGTGGCCCTGTTCGCGCCGCCGGCCACCGCGGCGCAACGGCGGCCCTGGTTCAGCCGGCAGGAGATCGACACCCTGCCCGAGGCGCGGGCCCAGCTGCGCGGCCGCGAGATCGCCTGGCTGGCCGATCCGATCGACGCGCTGATGCTGCAGATCCAGGGCTCGGGGCGGCTGCGCATCACCGAGCCCGACGGCCGCCAGAAGCTGGTGCGGGTGGCCTACGCTGGCACCAACGAGCAGCCCTACCGCAGTGTCGGCGGCTGGCTGCTGCAGCAGGGCGCCGTGCGCGACGCCAGCTGGCCCGGCATCAGGGCCTGGGTGCGCGGCAACCCGCAGCGCGTGCAGGAAATGCTCTGGAGCAATCCGCGCGTGGTGTTCTTTCGCGAGGAGCCGTTGGGCGATTTCGACGCCGCCTTCGGGCCGCGCGGCGCCCAGGGTGTGCCCCTGACCCCGGGCCGCTCGATCGCGGTGGACCCGGCCAGCGTGCCCTATGGCGCGCCGGTGTGGCTGGCCTCCAGCGGCCCGCAGCTGTCACTCAACCGGCTGGTGCTGGCCCAGGACACCGGCAGCGCCATCGTCGGCGCGGTCCGGGCCGACTACTTTGTGGGTTGGGGCGAGGCCGCCGGCGAGATCGCGGGGCGGCTGAAGCAGCCGCTTCGGATGTGGGTGCTGTGGCCGCGGTAAGTAGCGCTTGCGGACATCTTGCGGACAGGGCGGGCACCCCGGCCGGCGGCCCGCGCCAGCCAGCAGCGCATGCAATTTGCATCACACCGCCGACAACATCCCGCGTGGGTGATCGGGTCTCGGAATCCGTGATAAGTCGGCTTATTCACGCCTTCAAACCCAGGTGGGCCAGAGGCCACGCGCTGTGGGACTTCACTTCGCCCAACGAGAAGCTGGTGTGCAGGTCCTTCACATTGGGCAGGTTGATCAGCACCTCGCGCACGAAGTGCGAAAAGCTCTCGAGGTCGCGGGCGACCACCTGCAGCTCGAAGGTGCCATGGCCGCTGATGTAGTGGCACGAGACCACCTCGGGAATGCGGCGGATCGCCTCTTCCATCTGCCGCGTGCCTTCGCCGTTGTTGCGCTCGGCGTCCACCCGCACGAAAGCCAGCACGCCCAGGCCGATCTTGTGCCGGTCGATCTCGGCGCGGTAGCCCTTGATGAACCCGGCCTCCTCCAGCGCCCGCACGCGCCGCCAGCAGGGCGCGGCCGACAGCCCCACCCGCTGGGCCAGTTCGGCGTTGGTCAGGCGGCCGTCGGCTTGCAGGTGGTGAAGGATCTGCAGGTCGAACTTGTCAAGTGATTCCATGCTGGCGATTTTAAGAAAGAATCTTTCTTATCCTGTCACTTGTTGGGCATGAAAAGCAAAGAATGGTCGGCACGTCGGTCATACACTGCCTGGCACACGCAGTCATAAAAAACGCTGGAGACGCGCATGAACGCACCCCTGCCCGAGCACATCCGCAAGGCCCTCGAAACGGTCACGCTGGACGACAAATACGCACTGGAATCCGGGCCGGCCTTCATGAGCGGGGTGCAGGCCCTGGTGCAACTGCCCATGCTGCAGCGCCGGCGCGATGCCCTGGCCGGGCACAACACCGCCGGCTTCATCAGTGGTTATCGCGGGTCGCCCCTCGGTGCCTATGACCAGGCCCTGGTCAAGGCCAAGAAGTACCTGCAGGCCCAGAACATCGTGTTCCAGCCCGGCGTCAACGAGGAGCTGGCCGCCACCGCGCTGTGGGGCACCCAGCAATTGGGCTTCGCGCCGCCGGGCGCCAACCGCTTCGATGGCGTGTTTGGCATCTGGTATGGCAAGGGCCCGGGCGTGGACCGCTGCAGCGACGTCTTCAAGCACGCCAACATGGCCGGCACCACGCCGCTGGGCGGGGTGATCGCGGTGGCTGGCGACGACCATGTCGCCAAGAGCTCCACCGCCGCGCACCAGAGCGACCACATCTTCAAGGCCTGCGGCCTGCCGGTGTTCTTTCCGGCCAATGTGCAGGAGATCCTCGACCTGGGCCTGCATGCCTTTGCCATGAGCCGCTATGCGGGTGTGTGGGCCGGCATGAAGACCATCCAGGAGATCGTCGAATCCAGCGCCACCACCCTGATCGACCCGCACCGCGTCCAGATCCGCCTGCCCACCGATTTCGAGATGCCGCCCGGCGGCGTCCACATCCGCTGGCCCGACGCCCCGCTGGACGAGGAGGCGCGCCTGTACGACTACAAGTGGTACGCCGCACTGGCCTACGTCCGCGCCAACCGCCTGAACCACAACGTGATCGAAGGCCCCAACGACCGCTTCGGCATCATCGCCAGCGGCAAGGCCTTCAACGACACGCTGCAGGCGCTGACCGATCTCGGACTGGACCGGCAAACCTGCGCCCGGGTGGGCATCCGCGTGCACAAGGTGGCGGTGGTCTGGCCGCTGGAGCCGCAGGGCACCCGCGCATTCGCTCAGGGCCTGCGCGAGATCCTGGTGGTGGAGGAAAAGCGCCAGGTGATCGAGTACCAGCTGATGGAGGAGCTGTACAACTGGCGCACCGACGTGCGGCCCAACGTGGTGGGCAAGTTCGAGGGCGGCGAGGGCGAGCACCTGGGCGGCGAATGGTCGCGCCCCAACCCCACCGCCAACACCTTGCTGCGCGCCAATGCCGACCTGTCGCCGGCGCTGATCGCGCGGGCCATTGCCCGGCGCCTGAAGAAGCTGGGCGTGGATTCCGACATCGCCGCGCGGCTGGACGCGCAGCTGGCCCTGCTCGATGCCAAGGAGCGGTCCATGCAGACCCTGCAGGTCAAGGCCGACCGGCCGGCCTGGTTCTGCTCGGGCTGCCCGCACAACACCTCCACCGTCGTGCCCGAGGGCTCGCGTGCCATGGCCGGCATCGGCTGCCACTACATGGCCACCTGGATGGACCGGCGCACCATCGGCTTCACGCAGATGGGCGGCGAGGGCGTGCCCTGGGTCGGGCAGCAGCCCTTCACGAACGAGACCCACGTCTTCGCCAACCTGGGCGACGGCACCTACTTCCACAGCGGCCTGCTGGCGATCCGCCAGGCCATCGCCGCCGGGGTGAACATCACCTACAAGATCCTCTACAACGATGCGGGCGCCATGACCGGCGGCCAGCAGGTGGGCGAGCGGCCCGAGGGCCATTCGGTGTTGCAGATCGTGGGCAGCCTGGTGGCCGAAGGCGTGCGCAAGCTGGTGATCGTGACCGACGAGCCCGACAAGTACGCGGCGGCGAAGCTGCCGGCCGGGGTCGACGTGTTCCACCGCGATGAGCTCGACCGCCTGCAGCGCGAGTTGCGCGAAGTCTCCGGCACCACGGCCCTGATCTACGACCAGACCTGCGCCACCGAGAAGCGCCGCCGACGCAAGCGCGGCACCGCGGCCGACCCGGCGCTGCGGGTGATGATCAACGACCTGGTCTGCGAAGGCTGCGGCGACTGCGGCGTGCAATCGAACTGCCTGTCGGTCGAGCCGCTGGAGACGCCCTTTGGCCGCAAGCGCACCATCAACCAGAGCACCTGCAACAAGGACACCAGCTGCCTCAAGGGCTTTTGCCCCAGCTTCGTCACCGTCGAAGGCGGGCGGCTGAAAAAGAAGGCGCGCGAAGAGGCGCCCGCACTTTCGCCGGCGGCGCTGGGCGAGCTGCCGCTCCCGGTGCTGCCGCGGCTGAATGCGGCCTGGGGCATCGTGGTCGCCGGCGTGGGCGGCACCGGGGTCATCACCATCGGCCAGCTGCTGGGCGTGGCCGCCCACCTGGAGGGCCGCGGCATCGTCACGCAGGATGCCGCCGGCTTGGCGCAAAAGGGCGGCGCCACCTGGAGCCATGTGCTGATCGGCCCGCGCCAGGAGGACATTCTCACCACCCGCGTCGGCATGGCCGCCGCCGACCTGGTGATCGGCTGCGACCCCATCGTCACCGCCGGCAAAGACACCCTGCTGCGCATGCGCGAGGGGCGCACCCGCGTGGCGCTGAACGCGCACACCGCGCCCACGGCGGCATTTGTGCGCGATGCGCAGTGGAACGACCCGAGCGAAGCCTGTACCGCCGAGATCGTGCGGGCCGTAGGTGCGCAGGCCTTGGGCGCCTTCAACGCCGACGAGGCCGCCCTGCGGCTGATGGGCGACAGCCTGTACGCCAATCCCATGCTGCTGGGGTACGCCTGGCAGCGCGGCTGGATCCCGCTGGGGCTCGATGCCCTGCTGCGCGCGATCGAGCTCAATGCCGTGGCCGTGGACGCCAACAAGGCCGCCTTCGCCTGGGGCCGCTGGGCCGCGCACGACGGCGTCGCGCTGAGCCAGCGCATGGCGCCGGCCCAGGTGATCGAGCTCCATCGGCGCGAGAGCCTGGACAGCCTGCTGGCGCGCCGTGTCGAGTTCCTCACCGCCTACCAGGACGCCGCCTATGCCCGCCGCTACGGCGATTTCGTCGAACGCGTGCGCGCGGCCGAAGCGCCATTGGGCAAGACCGCGCTCACCGAAGCGGTGGCCCGCTACCTTTTCAAGCTGATGGCCTACAAGGACGAGTACGAGGTCGCGCGGCTGCACACGCAGACCGGTTTCCGCGAACGCATCGCGGCCCAGTTCGAGGGCGATTTCAAGATCCGCCACCATATGGCGCCGCCGCTGCTGGCGCGGCGCAACGCCCAGGGTGAGCTGCAAAAGCGCCGCTTCGGCGCCGGCATGGGCCTGGCGCTGGGCCTGCTGGCCCGCCTGCGCTGGCTGCGCGGCACCGCGCTGGACCCGTTCGGCCACACCGCCGAGCGCCGCACCGAGCGCGCGCTGATCGGCCAATACCGACAGTCGATCGAGCAAGTGCTGGCCACGCTGGACGGCGACACGCATGCGCTGGCGCTGGAAATCGCGCGAATCCCCGAGCAGATCCGTGGCTTCGGCCACGTGAAGGAGCGTCATCTGCAGGCCGCGCGGGAGCGCTGGGACGCGCTGATGGCTCAGTGGCGCCACGGCGATGGCCTCGGTGGCGGTCAGGGCCCGCTCGCCGGCC
>JAZKDA010000067.1:30544-46805 GCA_040387815.1 Pseudomonadota bacterium
AATCTACATCAGCTGTCTGCCCAATCTGCTTAGCCCCAATGCCAGCTAGCATTTTCTCCTTGAGGTGGCCTACCGTGCGCCCGCCGACGATGGGGAATACGTGCGGCGCCTTGTGCATGACGTACGCGAGCGCCACGCTCGTGATCTGCGTGTTCTTCTTCTTGGCGATGGCCTCGGTGGCGGTCAGGGCCCGCTCGCCGGCCAAGGCCAGGGCCCGGACGCGCACGGCCTCAAGGGCCGGCGGCAAGTCGCCTGATATCCCTGCGGGCATGCCCGCCCGCCGCGAAGCCGCCTGCGCCCGGGACATACAATTCGAGGTTTTCCGTCGTGCCGCGGGGCGCCTTCGCCCCCGCGTGCGGCACCGTGTCACCTTTTCCCGCATCCCACCAGGAGACTCTCGTGTTCATTTCCTCTGCCTATGCCCAGACCGCCGCTGCCGGCGGCGACATGCAGTCCTCTCTCATGAGCATGCTGCCGCTCGTGCTGATGTTCGCGGTGCTGTACTTCGTGATGATCCGCCCGCAGATGAAGCGCCAGAAGGAGGCGCGCGCCATGATCGAGGCGCTCGCCAAGGGCGACGAGGTGGTGACCGCCGGCGGCATGCTGGGCCGCATCGCCAAGCTCGGTGACACCTACCTGGGCGTCGAGATCGCTCCAGGCGTTGAAGTCCAGGTGCAACGCAGCGCAGTGGCGCAAGTGCTGCCCAAGGGCACGATCAAGTAAACCTCATGAACCGTTACCCGGTCTGGAAGTACGCGATCCTCCTGGTCGCGCTGCTGGTGGGCGTGCTGTACGCCCTGCCCAATGTCTTCGGCGAGGCCCCGGCGGTGCAGGTCTCCCCGGGCAAGGCCTCGGTCAAGGTCGATGCGGCGACCCAGGCCCGGGTACGGGAGGTGCTGCAGGCGGCGGGCATCACGCCCCGCGGCATCGTGACCGACCCGAATTCCATGCGCGTGCGCCTGGACACGCCCGATGCCCAGTTGAAGGCGCGCGACGCGCTACAAAAGGCGCTGGTTCCCGACCCGAGCGATCCGTCTTACGTGGTCGCGCTCAACCTGATCTCCGCCTCACCCGAGTGGCTGCGCCGCATCGGCGCGGTGCCGATGTACCTGGGCCTTGACTTGCGCGGCGGCGTGCACTTCATGCTGCAGGTGGACATGGCGGCGGCCCTGACCAAGCGGGCCGAGTCCCAGGCCGGCGACCTGCGCTCCCAGCTGCGCGAGGCCAATGTGCGCCACGGCGGTATCAGCCGCAATGGTCAGGTGGTCGAGGTGCGGCTGCGCGACGCGCAGTCCCTGGAGGCCACCCGCCGCGTGCTGTCCGACCAGTTCCCCGACCTGCTGGCCACCGAGGTACCCGAGGGCGCCGAGACCAAGCTTACGGCCACGCTGCGGCCCGAAGCCGCGCGGCGCGTGCAGGAGCAGGCGCTCAAGCAGAACATCATGACCCTGCACAACCGGATCAACGAACTCGGCGTGGCCGAGCCGGTGATCCAGCAGCAGGGCCTGGACCGCATCGTGGTGCAGCTGCCGGGCGTGCAGGACACGGCCAAGGCCAAGGACATCCTGGGCCGCACCGCCACCCTGGAAATGCGCCTGGTCGACGACAGCGCCGAGGGCCGCGCCGCCGAACTCGGCCAGGGGCCGGTGCCCTTCGGCGCCGAGCGCTACCTCGAGCGCGACGGCCGCGCGGTGATCGTCAAGCGCCAGGTGATCCTCACCGGCGACAGCCTCACCGACGCGCAACCCGGCTTCGATTCGCAGACGCAGCAGCCCAAGGTGGACCTGACCGTCGATGCCAAGGGCGGCCGGATCATGCGCGACGTGAGCCGCGAGAACCTCAAGAAGCGCATGGCCATCCTCTTGTTCGAAAAGGGCAGGGGCGAGGTGCTGACCGCACCGGTCATCCAGGGCGAGCTGGGCAATCGCTTCCAGATCTCGGGCTCCATGACCGTCACCGAAGCCAACGACCTGGCGCTGCTGCTGCGGGCCGGCTCGCTGGCCGCGCCGATGGAGATCATCGAGGAGTTGACCATCGGCCCGACCCTGGGCGCCGAGAACATCGCCAAGGGCTTCAACAGCGTCAAGTGGGGCTTTATCGCGGTGGTGGTGTTCATGGGCGCCTACTACCTGATGTTCGGCCTGTTCTCCGGGGTGGCGCTGGCGGTGAACCTGCTGCTGCTGGTGGCCATTTTGTCCATGCTGCAGGCCACGCTGACCCTGCCAGGCATGGCGGCGATGGCGCTGGCCCTGGGCATGGCCATCGACTCCAACGTGCTCATCAATGAACGGGTGCGGGAGGAGTTGCGCAACGGCGCCACGCCACAGGCGGCGATCCATGCCGGCTACGACCGCGCCTGGGCCACCATCCTCGATTCCAACGTCACCACCTTGATCGCCGGCGTGGCCTTGCTGGCGTTCGGCTCCGGCCCGGTGCGGGGTTTCGCGGTGGTGCACACCATCGGCATCCTCACCTCGATGTTCTCGGCGGTGTTTTTCTCGCGCGGCCTGGTCAACCTTTGGTATGGCCGGCAAAAGAAACTCAAGTCGGTTTCCATCGGCACGGTCTGGCGGCCCGAGCCGGACAACGCTATAACCAAGGCCGAGAGCCGCTGAGGAGCATAAGTGGAGTTTTTCAGGATTCGCCGGGATATCCCGTTCATGCGGCACGCCATCGTGCTGAACATGATCTCGTTGATCACTTTCCTGGCAGCGGTGTTCTTCCTTGCCACGAAGGGGCTGCACCTGTCGGTGGAGTTCACCGGCGGCACGGTGATGCAGGTCAGCTACGCCGAATCGGTCGAGGTCGAGCGGGTGCGCCAGGCCGTCTCCAAGCTCGGCTACGAAGACGTGCAGGTGCAGAACTTCGGCACCGCGCGCGACGTGATGATCCGTCTGCCGGCCAGGAAGGGCGTGAGTTCGGCGCAACAGAGCGAGCAGGTCTTGGTGGCCTTGCGCACCACCGACCCGTCGGTCAAGCTGCAACGCACCGAGTTCGTCGGGCCCTCGGTGGGCGAAGAGCTCGTCGGCAGCGGCCTCAAGGCCCTGGGAATGGTGATCGTGGGCATCATGATCTACCTGGCCTTCCGTTTCGAATGGAAGTTCGCGGTGGCGGCCATCATCGCCAACCTGCACGACGTCATCATCATCCTGGGCTTTTTCGCATTCTTCCAGTGGGAGTTCTCCCTGGCGGTGCTGGCGGCGGTGCTGGCGGTGCTGGGCTACTCCGTCAACGAGTCGGTGGTCATCTTCGACCGGATCCGCGAGGCCTTCCGCAAGTACCGCAAGCTCACCACATCCCAGGTGATCGACCACGCGATCACCTCCACCATCAGCCGCACCATCATCACCCACGGCTCGACCCAGCTGGTGGTGCTGTCCATGCTGCTGTTCGGCGGTGCCACGCTCCATTATTTCGCCATGGCACTGACCATCGGCATCCTGTTCGGCATCTACTCGTCGGTGTTCGTCGCGGCGGCCGTGGCGATGTGGCTGGGCGTCAAGCGCGAGGATCTGGTGAAGGCGCCCTCCCGCAAGGAAGGCGACCCGAACGATCCGAACGCGGGCGCCACCGTCTGAGGACCACGTGAGCACGGCGGAGCCCTCGTCTCACGCACTGCTGGCTCGCCAGGTGCGCGAGCAGTTCGCCGCCGTGGTCCAAGCCGCGCTGGGCCCCCTGGCCGACGCCCTGCGCGAACGCCTGTTCGACGCCATCGACCGTGCCGAGTCCACCCGGCAGGCGCATGAGCGCCGCGATGCCGCGCTCGAGTTCGAGCGGCTGCGGGGGGACTGGGTCGAGAACGTCCGCAAGGCCTTGCAGCGGCGCATCCAGAACGTGGGGGTTGCCGCCGTTCCGACGCCGCAAGCGCACAGCCTGGAGCTGATCGGCGACGACGTCGTCGAGAAAAAGATCATCGCGTCCCGGCTGGCGATGGCCCTGCAGGAGAAGTCCACCTGGGAGTTCAACGAACTGAAGGTGCGCATGAAGGTGGTGGACGGCGGCCAGGAGCTGTCGGCCGATGACCTGCTGCAGCCCGACGCGCTGGCCATGCTGGTCATTGAGCAGTGGATGGACACCGGCCTGCCGCGCCAGACCTGGCTGCTGTCCGGTGATGTGGTCCAGCTTCAACTGGCGCCCGCGACCATCGAGGGATACCGGGCCGTCAACAAGGCGCTGATCGCCCGGGGCATCTTGCCCCATATCGACGTGACGCATCGGGTGCGACGTGGCGCGGCGCCGGCCCCGGCGCGGCGGGGCGGCGCGGCCGGCGCGAAGGCCGACGGGCCTGCCGGCGGCGCGGACGCCGGGGGCGGATATGGCGGCGGCGGTGGTGGAGGCGGCGGAGGCGGAGGCGGAGGCGGGGGTGGCGCGGCCTCGTCCAATTGGAATTCCGTGCCGTCCGTTTCGGGCGGTGGAGGCGGCGGCGGCGGCGGCGGCGGCGGTTCAGGTGGCGGTGGATGGCAGTCCGGTGGCGGTGGATCGGGCGCGGGCGGGGCTGGGTCCTACGGCGGCACCGCTTCCACCGGTGGCGGATCCGATTCCCAAGGCTTCGGCGGTTCGGGCCCACCCGGCGGCGGCGGCGCTGCCGCGTCGTCCGCGGCGTCGCCGCTGGGCCGGGCCAAGGCCCGCGCGCAAGGGCTGGTCGTGCAGTTGCGCAAGCTGCTGACCGATCGGGTCGATGGCTTCGATCCGTCGCAGCCGGTTGCCGCATCGATGGCACTGACGAATGCAGTGAGCCGGCAGGCCAGTCACTTCCAGACCCAGGTCGAGTCGCGCGCGGCCCAGGTGACCGGCGAGAGCTTCTTCTTCGACAACGCTGCCGTGGGCGACGTCGCCCGCGACCTGCGCGAGCGAACCACCGAGCTCAAACGCCAGGCCTCGACCTCCAGCGAGAAGGCCGTCATCGAGATCGTGGCCCTGATGTTCCAGAGCATCCTGGCCGAGGAGCGCATTCCGCCCGCGGTGCGCGTGTGGTTCGCCCGGCTGCAGATGCCCGTGTTGCGCGTGGCATTGGCCGAGCCCGAGTTCTTCGGCAGCCTGCAGCATCCGGCGCGCCAGCTGATCGACCGCATGGGCGCCTGCGTGCTCGGCTTCGATGCCACCTCCATTGGCGGCAGCGCCCTGGAGACCGAGATCCGGCGCCTGGTGCAGATGATCGAGCAGTACCCGGAAGCCGGCCGCAAGGCCTTCCTGCTCGCCTACGATGAGTTCCAGAAGTTCCTGTCCCGCTACCTCACCGAGACCAGCGCCACCCGCCGCGTGGTGAGCGTGGCCCAGCAGGTCGAGCAGAAGGAGACCATGGCGGTGCGCTACACCATCGAGATGCGCAAGCTGCTCGAGGACATGCCGGTGCGTGACGAGATTCGCCAGTTCCTGTTCAAGGTCTGGGCCGAGGTGCTGGCGGTGGCGGCGGTCAAGCATGGGCCTCAGCACGCGGAAACCCTGGCGCTCAAGAAGTCGGCTTCCGAGCTGGTGTGGTCCGCCAGCGCCAAGCCCAATCGCACCGAACGGGCCCAGGTGATCCAGGGCCTGCCCGCACTGCTGCAGCGGCTGCGCCAGGGCATGACGCTGATGGGCGTAGACGGTGTGGCCCAGGAGGCGCACATCAAGGCCATCGGCGACACGCTGGCCGACGCATTCCAGTCCAAGACGGCGGCGATTCCCGTCGCGCGGATCGAGGCCATTGCACATCGCCTGGCCAACATCGAGGACTTCGTCGGCGACGATCCCGAGGGTGACCTGCCGCTGGTGGCCGAGAGCATCGAGATGATGCTGGGTGTGGATGCCGCCGACATCGAGGTGATCACCGACGGCGGCTCGGCGCCCAACGCCGCCATGCAGGCCTGGGCGCGCGAGCTGCAGCCGGGTACCTGGTTCAGGCTGGACCACAACAGCCAGGTCGTGCAGGTCCAGTACGCCTGGCGCAGCGAGCGCGGCCAGCTGCACTTGTTCGCATCAGGGGCCGGCCGCAGCTACCTGATCCAGGCCGGCCGCCTGGCGGCCTATCTGCAGGCCGGCTTGATCCAGCCGACCGAGGAAGAAGCGCTGACCGTGCGGGCCACGCGCGACGCGCTGGCCAAGCTGGACGCCAATCCGGAGCGGTTGCTGTCCTAGACCTGCGCGGCGCCGTCGGCGTTCAGTGTGCGATGCGGCCTTGGGAATCGTCGCAGAGTTCGTCGAGGATGAGGGCGTCGGGCTGTTCGCCGAAGCTCCAGTAGACCATCAGCACGATGATCTTGAGCTCGTCCAGGGAGACCGGGTCGCCAGGTGCGGCCATGGCCCGGTCGAGCACGATCTCGCGCATGGCCGCCGGCAACACACCCGACGATTCGAGGAAGCTGATGAAGCCCAGGCACTGCGCTCCCAAATGGTCTTGCTCGGCCACCGAGTACACCCGCAGGCTGGTGGAGGCCTGCCGGTTGGGTGAGCAGTCTTCGGAGGCGGCTAGCGCCACTTCGGGCGCGGCGACGGTGTGCTGGGCCGCCAGCGTGAGGCCGTCGAGCCAGACCAGGGCTTCGTGGATTTCGCCGGCGTCGAACCCGTGCGCGCTGAGCTTGCGCTCAAGCTGCTGGGTGTCCGGGCAGGCATCGCCTCGCCAATAGTTTTCGTAGACGAACACGAGCACATCGAACATGGAATCAATATAGCCCAGAAGCACCCCGCCGGCGGCGCGGCGGGCGTATCGACCATGGGGCTGTTGTCGGCGCGCCGCAGCCGCGCTCAAGCCGAGCCAGTGCGCTGGAACAGACCCCCGGGCATGCGGGCGACCGCGCCTTGGAGTTCGAGATCAAGCAGCAGGGCTTGCAGCGCCGGGGTCGCAAAGCCGGTGCGGGCCTGCAGGGCATCGAAGCTCACCGGGTCGAAGCCGCAGGCCCGCAGCACCACGTCGGCGCTGGCCGACGGGGGTGGTGTCGCCGGGGCGTCGGGCGTCGTGGGCCGGGCAGGGGGGTGGCCCGGCGCGAGCTCCTCGAGCACGTCCTGCGCGGTCTCGACCAGCTTGGCGCCCTGCTTGATCAGGGCATGACATCCGCGTGCCTGCGGTGAGTGGATGGAGCCGGGAATGGCGAACACCTCGCGGCCCTGTTCGACCGCCATGCGGGCGGTGATGAGCGACCCCGACTGGAGCGCGGCCTCGACCACCAGCGTGCCACGCGACAAAGCGCTGATGATGCGGTTGCGGCGCGGGAAATTCTCGGCCAGGGGTGGGGTGCCCAGGGGGTATTCACTCAGAAGCAGGCCGCGGCTGGCGATGCGGTGGGCCAGCTCACGGTGCTGGCGCGGGTAGACGCGGTCCAGGCCGGTGCCCACCACGGCGATGGTCGCCAGGCCGGCGCTGGCGGCGCCTTCGAGCGCGCCTTCATGGGCGGCCGCGTCCACGCCCAGCGCCAGGCCCGACACCACCGTCAGGCCGGCCTGGGCGAAGCTGAGCGCGAACTGGCGCGCGTTGGCGGCGCCCTGCGGGGTCGGATTTCGGCTGCCGACGACGGCGATCGCGTCCGGCCATGCCATCGGCTCGCCATCGGCCAGGCTGGCGCCCATGGCGTACAGCATCAGGGGCGGGTCTTCGGTCTGCAACAGCCCGGCCGGGTAGTCGGCGTCGCCCAGCGTGATCGCCCGGCGTTCACCGGGTTGCTCGGCCAGCCAGCGCGTGGTGGCCTCGATCAGCTCGTCCAGTGGGGCTGGCCGGCTGGACAGGGCCTTGGCCTGGGCGGGTGGGACCACCTCGGCCAGGGCGGCCGGGTTGGCCTCGAAGATGCGCTGTGGCAGCCCGAAGGCCGCCAGCAGGCGGCGTGCATGGGTGTTGCCAACCTGTGGGGTCAGCACCAGCCGCAGCCATGCGGCCAGTTCGTCGCGTTCCATGCGCGGCGTTGGAGATCAGCCCGGGCGCGCAGCGCTCAGCGCGGGCTCGCCAGCCGGTTGCCCACGCGCACGCCCTCTGGGCTCTCCAGGATCAGCGCATAGGACAGGCGCTCGAACGGGCGGAACACCATCAGCAGGCCGTTGCGTTCGTCGGGCAGCTTGATGGCGTCGCGCTTGGCGTCGGTACGGTCCTGGAACTGCTGGCCGTCCTTGAGGATGGCCAGCACATGGCCGGACTCGATGCCGTCGGCGGTGCCCTTGTTGATCACCACCACCTGGTTCTGGCCGGCCATGCCCACGGCATTGCCGTACATCGAAACGATGCTGGCGCCAGTGATCGGCATCCGCGGGGCATGGGGGACGTAGTTGACCAGTTGACGCGGCGGCTCGGGCAACAGCCGGTCGCCCACGCGGATTTCCTCACGCACCGACAGGATGTCCAGGGTGGCCGGCACGGCCATGTCCTGCACGCCGTCGCGCGTGGCCACCGACTGGCGGCTTTCGCCGCGAACCAGCGCGGCGCGCCCGAGAAACTGCGCCTCGTAGCCGAGCACGGCGCGGGTGACCGGATCGCGCAGCGGCGTGGCGTTGCGGAACACGCGATAGGCGTTCTCGTGGTCGGTGGCGGCTTCGGCCAGCGGAGATTCGGTGCCACGCGCATAGGTGCGGTCGCCCTTGGTGATCATCACCCGCCCTTCCGGGGCCGCGACGATGCGCGGGGCGCGTTCCATCACGCCCTCGGCGACGATCACCGGCTCGGCCAGGAAGGGCTCGATCAGGCCGGGGTTGAGCGTGGGCAGGGCGGAATCGGCCAGCGGCGTGATGCGGCTGCGCGGTGAGACGCGGATGGTTTCAGTGGGGGCGTTGTCGCTGGGCTGGCCCATGCGCAGGCGGGCGCGGCCGTCGACCTTTTCAAGCACCAGGTGCTGGCCGGGGAAGATCAGGTGGGGGTTGCGCACCTGCTCCATGTTCATGCCCCACAGCTCGGGCCAGCGCCACGGGCTGCGCAGGAACAGGCCTGAGATGGCCCACAGCGTGTCACCGCTCTTGATGGTGTAGCTGTCGGGGGCGTTGGGCGCCAGCTCGGACAGCGGAACGCCGGCCTGCGCAACCTGCTGCGCGGTGGAGCGCTGGGCGGGCGTGATGGGAAGGTTGGGAAAGCTCTGCGCGGCCACGGGGCCGGCCAGCATGACGGCGGTCAGTGCCGCGGCGGTCCAGGCGAGGCCTGAACCTGGAGTGGCTGAAACTGCCTTTGCGCGCGCCATCATCGGTGTCTTCCCATCCTCTGTTCTTGACAATTCACGCGCGATTTTGCGCCCAAGCCCTTGTCCGGGCAACGTTTAAGCTTGCCCATGGCCTGCCCCGGCCGGGAAAGTGGCGGAAAATAGCGACACCTTTCGCATTTGCTCCCATGGCAGTTCTTCCTATCCTCGTTTATCCCGATTCCCGCCTGCACACCGTCGCCAAGCCGGTTGCGGCGGTCGACGCGCGCATTCGCCGGCTGGTCGACGACATGCGCGAGACCATGTACGACGCCGAGGGCATCGGGCTGGCCGCCACCCAGGTCGACGTTCACGAGCGGGTGATCGTCATCGATGTCTCCGAAAACCACGACCAGCCCATCACCCTGATCAACCCCGAGATCCTCTGGGCCAGCGAGGAAAAGCTGCTCAATGAGGAGGGCTGCCTTTCCGTGCCTGGCATCTACGACGGCGTCGAGCGGGCCGCCGCCGTGAAGGTGCGGGCGCTCGACGAGCACGGCGCCCAGCGCGAGATCGACGCCGACGGCCTGCTGGCCGTGTGCATCCAGCACGAGATGGACCACCTGATGGGCAAGGTGTTCGTGGAATACCTCTCGCCGCTCAAGCGCAACCGCATCAAGACCAAGTTGCTCAAGTCCCGTCGCGAGACGGTGCGCGCATGAAAGTCTGAGGGCCCGGCCGATGCGCGTCGCCTTCGCGGGCACCCCCGAGTTCGCCCGCACCGCCCTGGAGGCGCTTCACGGCGCGGGCTACGAGATCGCGCTGGTCCTGACCCAGCCCGACCGGCCGGCCGGTCGCGGCATGAAGCTTGCGCCCTCGCCGGTCAAGCAGTTCGCCCAGGTCCACGGCATCCCGGTGGCCCAGCCGCGCAGCCTGCGCCTGGACGGCCGCTACCCCGAAGACGCCGCCGCGGCGGCCCAGGCAATCGCTGCCGCCCGGGCCGAGGTGATGGTGGTGGCCGCCTATGGGCTGATCCTGCCGCAGTGGGTGCTGGACGCGCCGCCACTGGGCTGCCTGAACATCCATGCCTCCCTGCTGCCACGCTGGCGCGGCGCCGCCCCCATCCACCGGGCGATCGAGGCCGGTGACGCCGAAACCGGGGTGACCATCATGCAAATGGACGCCGGCCTGGACACCGGGGACATGCTGCTGATGGAGCGCCTGCCCATCGGCCCGCGGGACACCACGGCGGTGCTGCACGACCGGCTGGCCGCGCTGGGCGCCCGGCTCGTCGTGACGGCGCTTGAGCAGGCGGCGCACGGCCAAGGCAAGCCCGTGCCGCAGCCGGCCGAGGGCGTCACCTATGCCCACAAGATCGAAAAGGCCGAGGCAGCGATCGACTGGTCGCTGCCCGCGGCTTCGCTGGAGCGGCGTATTCGCGCCTTCAACCCTTTCCCGGGAGCGGTCACCGCGCTGGCGGGCGAAACCATCAAGGTCTGGGACGCGCAGGTCACGACCGACGCCGCCCCGGCTGGCGCGCCCGGCGCGGTGCTCGCCGTGTCCGATGCCGGCATCGACGTAGTCTGCGGCAGCGGCGTGTTGCGCCTGACCCAGCTGCAGCGGCCCGGCGGCAAGCGCCTTGCGGCCGCTCAGTTCCTGCATGGTTTTCCGGTCGAAGCGGGCGCTCACCTGAACGGGGCGCTTTGATGCCCTGGCCGCGCACTATCTGGCGGCATCCCGAGTTTCGCGCTGGGGCCCACAGCATGGTGCCCCTGTTGACCGGCATGGCGATCTGGGGCCTGATGACCGGGGTGGCCATGGGCAAGTCGGGGCTGTCGGTGGTCGAGGCGCTGGCGATGGCCTTGCTGGTCTACGCCGGTGCCGCGCAGTTGGCTGCACTGCCGCTGCTGATCGCCGGTGCGCCGGCCTGGGTCGTGCTTGCCACGGCCTTTTGCGTCAATCTGCGCTTCGTCGTCTTCAGCCTGCACCTGCGCGACTACATGATGCATTTGCCCCGCGCCCGGCGTCTGTTTTCCGGCTACTTCACGACCGACATGGGCTATGTGCTGCTGGTCCGGCGCTACCCCGAGGCGGCGACCGATCCCCCAGGGCAGCTGGCGCGCGAGGCCTACCTCCTGGGCACCAGCGCCATCGCCTGGATCACCTGGATGGTGCCCAGCGTGGCGGGCGTCGTGCTGGCCAACGTCATCCCCACCCACTGGGGCCTGGGATTCGCCGGCATTCTGTGCTTGTTGGGTATGCTGGGCTCGATGGCCACCACGCGGCTGCGACTGCTGTCGGCGGCGATCGCCGGGTTGACGGCTGTCGCCGCCTATTCGATGCCGTTCAAACTGAACATCGTGCTGGCGATCGGCGTTGCCATGCTGGCCTGCGTGGCGCTGGAGCGGAGTCCCTTGCTGCGGGAGGCGCGCCGTTGACCGACCTCTGGACCATGGGCGTGATCGTCGGCCTGGGCTGCGTGTCGCTGGTGGCCCGGTGCTTCTTCTTCCTGTCCAACCGGTCGTGGGGGCTGCCAGGCTGGGTCGAGCGCGGCCTGCCCTATGCGCCCGTCGCGGCCATGGCCGGGGTGGTGCTGCCCGAAATCCTGGTTGCCAAGGGTGAACTGATTCACACCTGGCAGGACGCCCGCCTGTTCGGCGCGATCGTCGCGACAGCGGTCTACTACTGGCGCCGTGACGTGCTGCTGACCATGGTGCTGGGCATGGCGGTGTACCTGCCGCTGTACATCGGCCTGGGCTGGCATTGAGCCCGGCCGTACCGGCACTTCTTAAAATGGCGGGTTCACCCCCCGGCCCGCCGCGCGGGCTCACCAGGCAAGGCTTCATGAACATTCTTCGTTTTTCCGATCTGTGCGCCCAGGGCAAGGCGCGTGGCCAGCGCGTCTTCATCCGTGCCGATTTGAACGTGCCGCAGGACGACGCGGGCCGCATCACCGAAGACACCCGCATCCGCGCGTCCATCCCCTGCATCCAGATGGCGCTGGACGCGGGTGCCGCGGTGATGGTCACCTCGCACCTGGGCCGCCCGACCGAGGGCGAGTTCAAGCCCGAGGATTCGCTGGCGCCAGTCGCAGCCCGCCTGGGCGAACTGCTGGGGCGCGACGTGCCGCTGCGCTCGAACTGGGTCGAAGGCGTGCAGGTGCAGCCCGGCCAGGTCGTGCTGCTGGAAAACTGCCGCCTGAACAAGGGCGAGAAGAAGAACAACCCCGAGCTGGCGAAGACGATGGCCGCGCTGTGCGACATCTTCGTGCACGACGCCTTCGGCACCGCCCACCGCGCCGAAGCCTCCACCTACGGCATCGCCCAGTACGCCAAGGTGGCCTGCGCCGGCCCGCTGCTGTCGGCCGAGATCGACGCCATCTCCAAGGCCCTGGCCAACCCCCGGCGACCGCTGGCGGCCATCGTGGCTGGCTCGAAGGTGTCGACCAAGCTGACCATCCTGCAATCGCTGGCCAAGAACGTCGATCAGCTGATCGTCGGTGGCGGCATCGCCAACACCTTCATGCTGGCGGCCGGCCTGAAGATCGGCAAGTCGCTGGCCGAGGCCGACCTGGTCGATCAGGCCCGCGCGGTGATCGCGGCCATGAAGGCCCGCGGCGCCGAGGTGCCGATTCCCACCGACGTGGTGGTGGCCAAGACTTTCGCCGCCGATGCACCGGCCATCGTGAAGGCCGCCACCGACGTGGCCGACGACGATTTGATCCTGGACATCGGCCCGCAGACCGCCGCCCGCCTGGCCGAGCAGCTGAAGGCCGCCGGCACCATCGTGTGGAACGGCCCGGTGGGCGTGTTCGAGTTCGACGCCTTTTCCAAGGGCACGGAAACCATCGCCCGCGCCATCGCGCAGTCAAGCGCCTTCAGCATCGCCGGCGGTGGCGACACCCTGGCGGCGATCGCCAAGTACGGCATCGAAAAGGATGTGGGCTACATCTCCACCGGCGGCGGCGCCTTCCTGGAGATCCTTGAAGGCAAGCAGCTGCCGGCGTTCGAGATCCTCGAAAAGCGCGCCCAGGGCTGAAGCTGTCGGGTGCTGCGGCGCGACGCTCAGGCCACAGCCGGCCGGCTGGTCGGGCGGCCCGCGTAGTCCGTCCAGCAGCGCCGGCCGAAGTCATACAGCTTGCAGGCGCGTGCCGTGTCGAAGTACCAGCGCCAGGAGAAGGGCTGGACGATGATGCGCCCGGGCAGCAGTTCCTCCAGCTTGGCCTGGGCCTGCCGCAGGCGGTACAGCGGAATGCTCATGTCCACGTGGTGCGCGGTGTGCTCCATGATGTGGTGCATCAGGCCGCCAATCCGAAACGGAAAGGTCAGGTGCACGGTGGTCGAGACGAAGGGCTGGGCCTTTTGCCAGGTGGCGCGGTCGTCGTGCCAGGACACCCGCACATGGGTGTGGTGCACATACACCACGAAGCCGATCATCGAACACCAGAACAGATAGGGCAGCACCAGCCCGGCCAGCAGCACCAGGGCCACCGACTGGTCCGTGGCCAGCGCCGCGGCCACCAGCGAACCCGTCCACAGCAGCGCCCAGCCCGTCACCAGCAGGTTATCCCACAGGAAGCTGGCGCGCCGGGTGGGCATCTGGCGGCGGCTGGGAAAGAACATCTTCTTCCACCAGATCTCCACCAGGTAATACAGGCCGGGCGCCCAGCCGCTGCGGTAGATGCGGTCCATCAGCCGCTGCGCCGGCGTCATGGCGGCGAACTCGGCCGGCGTGGCCGGCGCCCAGACGAAGTCGACGCCCTTGAGGTTGGTGAAGCCGTGGTGCACCACGTTATGCCCGGCATCCCAGAGGCTGTAGGGCGTGATGGACGGCAGAAAGGCGATGCGTCCCAGCCAGCGGTTGAGCCCCCGGTGGGGCGTGAGGCTTTGGTGGCAGGCATCGTGGCCGATGATGAACAGCCGGCCGATTACGAAGCCCGCTGCCAGGCCGCACAGCAGCTTGGCCCACACAGCCTGCATCAGCACGGTGCCGGCCAGGGCCGCGGCCAGCAGGGCGTAGTCGAGCGCCAAAAGCGCGAAGGCGCGGGCCGTGACACGGGTGGACAGTGGAATCAGCCACTCGCGGATGATCTTGCGATGAGGCAGCGGGGCGTCGGGGGGAAGTGGGGTGAACTCGGTCATCTGGCGGTGCGCGCAAGGGCGCGGGGAGATGGGCAGGATGCTAAGCAAGCTCTGCGACGGACATATGACATGGATCAAGCCTTGTGCAGGTCAGCCGCATGTGAGAATGCGGGCCTTCTGTTCTCCGTGAGGTAGTTGCATGGCCCGTCGAGCCACCAAGATCGTTGCCACCCTGGGCCCCGCTTCGAGCGATCCGCAACTGCTGGAGGAGATGATCCGCGCCGGCGTCAACGTGGTGCGCCTGAATTTCAGCCACGGCAAGGCCCAGGACCACATCGACCGCGCGCGCCTGGTGCGCGAGGCGGCGCAGCGGGCCGGCCGCGAGGTGGCCATCATGGCCGACCTGCAGGGCCCCAAGATCCGCGTGGGCAAATTCGCCGACGGCAAGGTGATGCTGGAGCCGGGCATGAAGTTCGTGCTGGACGCCTCGCGCGCCGAGCCGGGCGACCTGCAGGGCGTGGGCCTCGATTACAAGGAGCTGCCGCGCGATGTGAAAGCCGGCGATGTGCTGCTGCTCAATGACGGCCTGATCGTGCTGACCGTCGACGCCGTGCGCGGCGAACAGGTACACACCACCGTCAAGCTCGGGGGCGAGCTGTCCAACAACAAGGGCATCAACAAGCAGGGCGGCGGCCTGACCGCGCCGGCGCTCACCGCCAAGGACATGGAGGACATCCGCACCGCCATGAGCTTCCAGGCCGATTACGTGGCGGTGAGCTTTCCCAAGACCGCCACCGACATGGAAATGGCGCGCCAGCTGTGCAACGTGGCGGCCGCCGAGTACCGGCACAAGCCGGCGCTGATCGCCAAGATCGAGCGGGCCGAGGCCATTCCCAACCTGGAGGCGATTCTCAAGGCCAGCGACGGCATCATGGTCGCGCGTGGCGACCTGGCCGTGGAAGTGGGCAATGCGGCCGTGCCCGCGCTGCAAAAACGCATGATCCGCCTGGCCCGCGAGCACGACCGGGTGGTGATCACCGCCACCCAGATGATGGAATCCATGATCACCAACCCGGTGCCCACCCGCGCCGAGGTGAGCGACGTGGCCAATGCGGTGCTTGATGGCACCGACGCGGTGATGCTCAGCGCCGAGACCGCGGCCGGCAAGTACCCGCTGGAAACCGTGATCGAGATGGCCAACATCTGTGCCGAGGCCGAGATGGCCGAAGACGTTGCGCTCGATGCCGACTTCACCGGCAAGAGCTTCCACCGCATCGACCAGTCGATCGCCATGGGTGCGCTGTTCACGGCGCACCACCTGGGCTGCAAGGCCATCGTCGCGCTCACCGATTCCGGCTCCACCCCGTTGTGGATGAGCCGCCACCGCATCCACATCCCGATCTACGCCCTCACCCCGCGCCTGACGACCCAGCGCAAGATGGCCCTGTACCGCAACGTGCGGCCGCTGCTGGTGGACCAGAGCGCCGACCGCGACACCGCCCTGGGCGAGGCCGAAGCGCACCTGAAAAAGCGCGGCATCGTCAGCAGCGGCGACATCTACGTCATCACCTGCGGCGAGCCCATGGGCGCGCCCGGCGGCACCAACATGCTCAGGATCGTTCGGGCAGAGTAGGACCCCACCCCGCGAAGCGGCTCACTTGGTACCTGGATAGCCCCTCCGGGCCATTGGCGGGCGGCTCGGCGTGGGCGCGGGCCGGTAAAATTCGCCTCATCGTCCAGCCCGCCCCGGGGCCTGGCCCCGTTTTCCAACTTTCATCCGAGTCGACCTATGCCTCTCGTTTCCATGCGCGAACTGCTGGACCATGCCGCCGAAAACGGCTACGGCATCCCGGCCTTCAACGTCAACAACCTCGAGCAGGTGCAGGCCGTGATGGAAGCGGCCAAGGAAACCGGTTCGCCGGTGATCCTGCAGGCCAGCGCCGGCGCCCGCAAGTACGCCGGCGAGCCCTTCATCAAGCACCTGATCCTGGCGGCCATCGAGGCCTACCCGAGCATCCCGCTGGTGATGCACCAGGACCACGGGCAGAACCCCGAGGTGTGCCAGGGCGCGATCAACCTGGGCTTTTCCTCCGTCATGATGGACGGCAGCCTGGAAGC
>JAZKDA010000068.1:0-5035 GCA_040387815.1 Pseudomonadota bacterium
AGGGCGAGGCGGCCGCGCCGTCGTCGGTGCTGCTGCGCCACCACGGCATCCACCTGGACTTGCAGATCAACCGCCAGCACCCCATCGGCGCCACCGACGCCGCCGGCGTGAGCGACCTGGTGCTGGAGTCGGCCCTCTCGACCATCCTCGACCTGGAAGACTCCATCGCCGCCGTCGACGCGCAGGACAAGCTGCTGGCCTACAGCAACTGGCTGGGCATCCTCAAGGGCACGCTGACCGAGGAAGTGGCCAAGGGCGGCAAGAGCTTCACCCGCGGCCTGAATGCCGACCGCGTCTACACCGCGCCCAGCGGCACTGGCCAGGTGCGCCTGCACGGCCGCTCGCTGCTGTTCGTGCGCAACGTCGGCCACCTGATGACCAACCCCGCCATACTGTGGGGCGATGGCAAGGAAATCCCCGAAGGCATCCTGGACGCGGTCATCACCACCACCATCGCGCTGCACGACCTGCAAGGCCATGGCGCCAACAACATCCGCAACTCGCGCACCGGCTCGGTCTACATCGTCAAGCCCAAGATGCACGGCCCCGCCGAGGTGGCATTTGCCAGCGAGCTGTTCGGCCGCGTCGAGCAGCTGCTGGGGCTGCCGGCCAACACGGTCAAGCTGGGCATCATGGACGAGGAGCGCCGCACCAGTGTGAACCTGCAGGCCTGCATCGCCGAAGCGGCCGCGCGCGTGGCCTTCATCAACACCGGCTTTCTCGACCGCACCGGCGACGAGATGCATACCGCCATGCTGGCCGGTCCGATGCTGCGCAAGGGCGACATGAAGTCCTCGGCCTGGATCCAGGCCTATGAGCGCAGCAACGTGCTGGTGGGCCTGTCCTGCGGCCTGAGCGGGCGGGCGCAGATCGGCAAGGGCATGTGGGCCATGCCCGACCTGATGGCCGCCATGCTCGAGCAGAAGATCGGCCATCCCAAGGCCGGCGCCAACACCGCCTGGGTGCCCTCGCCCACCGCCGCCACGTTGCATGCGCTGCACTACCACCAGGTCGATGTGTTTGCCGTCCAGCGCGAGCTGGCCAAGACCTCGGCCGAGGCGGTGCGCGACGAGATCCTGGGCGGCCTGCTGCAGGTGCCGGTCTCGCCCAACCCGACTTGGAGCGCCGCCGAGCGCCAGCAGGAGCTGGACAACAACGTGCAGGGCATCCTTGGCTACGTGGTGCGCTGGGTGGACCAGGGCGTGGGCTGCTCCAAGGTGCCCGACATCCACAACGTGGGCCTGATGGAAGACCGCGCCACGCTGCGCATCTCCAGCCAGCACATCGCCAACTGGCTGCACCATGGCATCGTCACCGCCGAGCAGGTGCACGAGACCTTCCGCCGCATGGCTGCGGTGGTCGACCAGCAAAACGCCGGCGACGCGCTGTACCAGCCGATGGCCGGCAACTTTGACACCAGCTACGCGTACCGCGCCGCGCTCGACCTGGTGTTCAAGGGCAAGGAGCAACCCTCGGGCTACACCGAGCCGCTGCTGCACGCCTGGCGTCTGAAGGTCAAGGCCGCCGCATCACTGCCAAGAAGCTGACAAATCCGTCAGAACTCACAGGGACCTGTCAAGCGGCTGTCGGGGCGCTCCCTACACTGGGTCGCATGGCTCAGTCCTCGCCCCATCCTTTCGACCTGCGCGGCCTCTTCGGCCGCGTGGCGGCCGTGGCGGACGACACGCCGTCCAAACCGTCAAAACCCCAGCCCTGGCCCTTCATCACGGCCGAGGCCCCGCCCACCAGCGGCCTGGCCGCCTCCACCGGTTGGGACGACCTGCAAGGCGACTCCCTGGTGGGCGATGCCATGCGCTTTGCCGAGCAGCGGCTGCGCCTGGCCGACGAGATCGCGCTGGAGCTGATGCTGCGCCCGGAGTTGGCCGAAGCGCCGGTGGTGGTGCAGAACTTCCTGCTGCGGGTCTGGCCAGTGGTGCTGGCCCATGCGCGCCTGACCGATGGCACCCGCGCCACCGACCCCGGTGGCTACCTGGCCTTGGTGGACGATCTGTTGTGGAGCGTGCGGCGCGAGGCCACGCTGCGCCGGCCCTCACGCCTGTTTCACCTGATCCCCGGGCTGCTCGAGCGCCTGCGCGCCGGGCTGGCCCTGCTTGGCGAGGCGCCCACCCACCGCGCCGACTTTTTCCGGGCGCTGGAAAAGTTGCACCAGCCGGTGCTGCGCCTGTGCGCCAAGCGCCGCAATGATGTCCCGTTCGAGCCGGTGCTCGCCTCGGCGCCGGCGATCGACCCCGCCGCCACCCTGGACGCCCTGCGGCCCGGCGCCTGGGTCGACCTGTATTCCCGCCAGCACTGGCTGCGCGCCCGCCTCGACTGGGTCGACCCACAGCGCCGCCAGTTCCTCTTCATCGGCCAGCACGGGCGCCTGCACACCATGACGCGGCGCATCCTGGAGCGGCTGGTCACCGAGCGGCTGATTCGGCTGGCCGAAGGGCCAGATGCAGCCTGCGCTGCCTGAGCATCCGGTGATCTGCTAGCGTTGCGCCATGGCTGCCGCTTCATCGCCCGTCGATCCCAACCGCTGCCCCTTGTGCGGCCAACCCAACGCCTGCGCCAACGAGGAAGAGCGCCGCACCGGCGTGAAACAGCCGCCCTGCTGGTGCACCGCGGTCGATTTCAGCGCCGACTTGCTGGCGCGGGTGCCGGATGAGGCCAAGCGGGCCGCCTGCATCTGTGCCCGTTGCGCGGCGACCGGCGCTTAGCGCAAGTTGATCATCGTGACCGCGGCGTTGCGCAGCAGCGTTGCCGCGAAGTTCTGGTCGGTCATCTGCGTCAGGTACTTGCCCGCCTGATCCTCGCGCGGCCGCAGCTTGGTCGCCGGCTCGCCGTCGGTGGTGGGCGCGAGCCAGGCGTTCAGGTCGTCGTCGTGTATGCCCCAGGCGCGCAGCTCGGCCTGAAGCTGCGGGTCCAGATTCATCCCGGGCAGTTTGTTGCCGCGGCGGACATCGTCCATCACCTGGTCGAAATGCGCCCAGGCGTCGCGTTCGGCGTCGGCCCGCAGACGGGCACCGACGCGGCTGGCGACGGTTTCGGCCACCCAGCCCATCACCGCCGAACTCAAGCCAGGGGCAATTTTCTTGACGAACAAGCCGATCACGACCGGGGCGGCGGCCACGCCGCTGGCCAGGCTGGCGCCCAGCTGGACCCCGGCGTTCAGCAGCGTCAGCATCTTGGCGCCTTGGGCGGCCTGCCTGCGCGCCGCTTCGCGGCCATCCGGGCTGCGATATTGCGGCTTGTGCGCGATGCCCCGGAACCACGCGTTGGCGGCCGCGCTCGATCCGACCGGCAGGCTCGCCTCACCACGTTGCAGGCTGCGGAAATTCTTGGCGGCGCACTTGAGGTTGGCCGCCGCCGTCCAGGCGCCCAGCGCCGTCAGCCCGAACATCAGCAAGCCCAAAGGCGGCATCACCGCCGTGATGGCCATGGACGCGATCACCATGCCGCCCAGCCCGACGCTGGTCGTGACGGCACGGCCCATCTGGTTGATCACCAGCGCGGTCATGCGGGCGGTGCGCTTGGGGACGTCGATGGCTTCGCGCAGCGACTTCAGGCGCTGCTGCGGCGCGAGCGGCTGGCCCTCCTGGACCTTGTCCGAGCGCTGCGGGGCCGCCGGCGAGGCGACAGCGGAACCCGTCAACTTGGACGCGGAGCGCGCGCGCGGCGAATCCATGCCCAGGACTTCCGGCAGCTGCGTCAGGCGCAACACATTGAAAAGCGTGCGGCCGAAGCCGACCACGGATTCGCCCATCCGGTCGACCGAGTAATCCAGCAGGGGCTTGGCCTTGCCCAGTGTCACCACGGTCGCCAAGGTGGCCAGCGCGAGGTTGACGAGGCGAAATGGCAGGTAGATCGTGTCCTTGAGCGCCTGCATGCCCTTGCCGCGCCTGGGCTTGGCGCCTGGCGCGGACGATGTCGGCTGCGCCTGCGCAGCGCGATTGACCGCCGGGCGGGCCAGTGGCCGGTCCTTGACGCCAGGCGCCGCCACATGCCATCGAACGGGCGACGTCTCTTGCGCGCGAACATCCTTGCCGGCGTCCAGCCCCCAAAGCGTCATGGGTTGGCCGTGGTCTTTTCTCGCTGCGCTCTGCCGCGTTGGGGTCTGGACGGTCTTGCTACGCGTCTCACGCGTCCCTACGGCCGGCCCGGCCATCCGCGGCGACGGCAGGTGCGTGACCGGCTCGGCCGAAGGGACCGCCGGGGGAATCAACGCTTGGGCGGGGAGCGGCGGCAACGGCTCGACGATCACGCTGCCGATCGGCGCGTGCCGGCCCGGATCGCTCGTCGAGCCGGCCACCTCAGCCCGCACCGAACGGCTGGTGGTCTTGGCCGCCTGGGGCGGCAGGGCCTGGACCGGATACTTGCGCAGGTTGCGATCGAACCACTGGAAATCCAGGGGCTTGCGCCAGCTTTCCTGGGGCTGCTGTGAGCCGGGCCGCTGGACCCCTGGACGCGGCTTCACCGAACCGCGTTTCGCAACAGGCTGGTCGCGCCTGGCGCCGGCGTCCGCGCCTGCGACCGACTGCTTTGCAAGGGGATCAAGGGCCATGAGGTACTCCGTGGCACGCCGGGGACAGCTCCGGATGAGCGATGAGTGACAACTCAACAGAAAACGTTGCTGTCTGCACGCTGATGAGCGGCGCTGAAGAATGCGGCGACGCAGCATTTTTCGCGTCGACGCGAGAGTCCACAATGCAAGCATGTGCCAACTCCTCGGGATGAACTGCAACACGCCGACCGACGTGACTTTCAGCTTCACGGGTTTTGCCCAGCGCGGCGGGCGCACCGACCACCACAAGGACGGCTGGGGCATCGCCTTCTTCGAGGGCCTGGGCCTGCGCCATTTCGTGGACCACCTGCCGGCCAGCGACTCACCGGTGGCCGAGCTGATCCGGCGCTATCCGATCAAGAGCCGCAACGTCGTCGCCCACATCCGCAAGGCCACGCAGGGCGTGGTCGCGCTGGAGAACTGCCACCCCTTCGTGCGCGAGCTGTGGGGCCGCTACTGGGTGTTCGCCCA
>JAZKDA010000069.1:0-5207 GCA_040387815.1 Pseudomonadota bacterium
TTCACCGCGCTCGACGCGATGCTGTTTTACGTGTTCTTCGAGGCCACGCTGATCCCGATGTACCTCATCATCGGCATCTGGGGCGGCCCCCGCAAGATCTACGCGGCCTTCAAGTTCTTCCTGTACACGCTGCTGGGCTCGCTGCTGATGCTGATCGCGCTGGTCTACCTGTACAACAAGGCCGGCGGCAGCTTCGACATCCTCACCTGGCACAAGCTGCCGCTGGCCGGACCGGCCCAGACGCTGCTGTTCTTCGCCTTCTTCGCCGCGTTCGCGGTGAAGGTGCCAATGTGGCCGGTGCACACCTGGCTGCCCGACGTGCACGTGGAAGCGCCCACCGGCGGCTCGGCGGTGCTGGCGGCCATCATGCTCAAGCTGGGTGCCTACGGCTTCCTGCGCTTTTCCATGCCCATCGCGCCCGATGCCTCGCACCAGTGGGCGCCGCTGATGATCGTCCTGTCGCTGGTGGCGGTGATCTACGTCGGCCTGGTCGCGATGGTGCAGCAGGACATGAAGAAACTGGTGGCCTATTCGTCGGTGGCGCACATGGGCTTTGTCACGCTGGGCTTTTTCGTCTTCAACGACCTCGGCGTGGCCGGCGGCCTGGTGCAGATGATCGCCCACGGTTTCGTCTCGGGGGCCATGTTCCTGTGCATCGGCGTGCTGTATGACCGTGTGCATTCGCGTGAGATCTCCAGCTACGGCGGCGTGATCAACACCATGCCCAACTTCACCGCCTTCGCGCTGCTGTTCGCCATGGCCAACTGCGGCCTGCCGGCCACCGCCGGTTTCGTGGGCGAGTGGATGGTGATCCTGGCAGCCACGCAACAGCAGTTCATCCTGGGCCTGCTGGCGGCCACCGCGCTGATCTTCGGCGCCGCCTACACGCTGTGGATGTTCAAGCGCGTCTACCTCGGCCCGGTGGCCAACGAGGATGTGCGCGGCCTGTCCGACATCAATTCGCGCGAGTTCCTGATGCTGGGCATCCTGGCGGTTGCCGTGCTGTTCATGGGTGTCTATCCCAAGCCCTTCACCGACGTCATGAATGTGTCGGTCGCCGACTTCCTGAAGCACGTCGCCGCTTCCAAACTGAACTGACCTCGAGGCCGCACACCAAATGCTGGACAAACTCAGCTTCTACATCGCCGCCCCCGAGATCATGCTGCTCGTGATGGCCTGCGTCATCGCGCTGGTGGATCTGGGTGTGCGCACGCGCCTGCGCCAACTGACCTACGTGCTGACCGTCGCCACGCTGCTGGCGGTGGCCTGGCTGTCGGCCGAATTCGCGCTGTCGGGCACCACGCACCACGGCTTCGGCGGCATGATCGTCAGCGACCCGATGGGCAACTGGCTCAAGGCCTTTGCCTCGATCGCGGTGCTGGTCACCGTGGTCTACAGCCGTCCCTACGCCGCCGACCGCGACATGATGCGCGGTGGCGAGCTGTTCACGCTGGCGCTGTTCTCGCTGCTGGGCATCTTCGTGATGGTCTCTGGCAGCAACTTCCTGGTGATCTACCTGGGCCTGGAACTGCTCACGCTGTCCAGCTATGCCCTGGTGGCCCTGCGCCGTGACAACGAGAAGGCCACCGAGGCCGCCATGAAGTACTTCGTGCTGGGCGCCATGGCCTCGGGCTTCCTGCTGTATGGCATGTCCATGCTGTACGGCGCCACCGGCTCTTTGGACATCGACCGCGTGTTCCAGGTGATCGCCAGCGGCCGCGTCAAGCACGAAGTGCTGGTGTTCGGGCTGGTGTTCATCGTCGCCGGCCTGGCCTTCAAGCTGGGCGCCGTGCCTTTCCACATGTGGATCCCGGACGTCTACCAGGGCGCCCCGACGGCCATCACGCTGATGATCGGCGCCGCGCCCGAGCTGGCCGCCTTCGGCATCGCCATGCGCCTGCTGGTGGAAGGGCTGATCCCGCTGGCCTTCGATTGGCAGCAGATGCTGATCCTGCTGGCCGTGGGCTCGCTGCTGGTGGGTAACCTGGCCGCCATCGCCCAGACCAACCTCAAGCGCATGCTGGCCTATTCGACCATCGCGCAGATGGGCTTCGTCCTGCTCGGCCTGGCCGCCGGTGTCGTGGGTGGCAGCACCGCCAATGCCCAGTCGGCCTACAGCGCGGCGATGTTCTACATCGTGACCTACGTGCTGACCACGCTGGGCACCTTCGGCATCATCTTGCTGCTGGCGCGCGACGGCTTCGAGAGCGAGGAGATCTCCGACCTGGCCGGCCTGAACCAGCGCAGCCCGCTGTATGCCGGCGTGATGGCCGTGTGCATGTTCTCGCTGGCCGGCGTGCCGCCGCTGGTGGGTTTTTACGCCAAGCTCACCGTGCTGCAGGCGCTGATCGCGCCGGGCAATCCGCTGTACATCGGCGTGGCCATCTTCGCGGTGCTGATGTCGCTGATCGGCGCGTTCTACTACCTGCGCGTGGTCAAGGTCATGTACTTTGACGACCCGATCACGGCCACCACGGTGTCGGCGCCCGCCGACGTGCGCGCGGTGCTGTCCATCAACGGCGCGCTGGTGCTCATTCTGGGCATTGTTCCCGGCGGCCTGATGACGCTGTGCGCCGACGCGATCTTGCGAACGCTGTCGTCCTGACCCCGCTGCGCGCCCGTTTCGTTTGATGTCTCAGTCGGCAAGCATCTGGGTGGTCATCGTGCTGGCGCTGCTCGCGGCGAACCTGCCGTTTTTCACCGAGCGGCTGTTCGCGCTTGTGCCACTGCGCGGCGCCAAGCCGCTGGGGCTGCGGCTGCTGGAACTGGTGGTGCTGTACCTGCTGGTCGGCGGCTTCGGCCTGCTGCTGGAGCGCCGCGCCGGGCAGATCGCGCCCCAGGGCTGGGAGTTCTACGCCATCACCGGCACCTTGTTCCTGACCTTCGCCTTCCCCGGCTTCGTCTGGCGCTACCTTTACCGCCGTCACGCCTGAAGGCCCGACATGACCGACGACCGCCACCTGGTCGAGACCGCCACCAGCCGCACCGAGCTGCTGCGCGGCCATTTTCTGCATGCGGTGCGCGAGACCGTGCGCCTGCCCGACGGCGGCAGCGCCGTCCGTGAGTTCATCCTGCACCCGGGCGCGGTGATGATGATTGCCCTGCTGGATGATGGCCGCGTGGTGCTCGAGCGCCAGTACCGGCATCCGGTCGGCCAGGTGATGGTGGAGTTTCCGGCCGGCAAGCTCGATCCGGGCGAGGCGGTGCAGGCCTGCGCCGCGCGCGAGCTGCGCGAGGAAACCGGCTACGTCGCCCGCGAGTGGGCCCGGGCCGGGCGGCTGCATCCGTGCATCGGGTATTCCAACGAGTTCATCGAGGTCTGGTTCGCGCGCGGCCTGACCTTGGGCGAGCGCCGCCTGGACGAGGGTGAGTTTCTCGACGTCATCACCGCGACACCCGCCGAACTTCTGGCCTGGTGCCAGAGCGGCCGGGTCACTGACGCCAAGACCCTTACTGGCGCCCTGGGGCTGCAGAACGTCCTTTCGGGGGCCTGGAAATTGGACTGGCAGGCACAATCTGCACAACCATGAAGGTGCTAGACCTGCAATGCTCCGCCAGCCACGTGTTCGAGGGCTGGTTCGGCTCGGAAGATGATTTCCGCAGCCAGCTCGAGCGCGGGCTGGTCGAATGCCCGGTCTGCGGCGACACCCACGTCACCAAGAAGCTCAGCGCCCCCCGGCTCAACCTGGGTGCCAGCGAGCCTGCCGCCCCCGCCGCGGCCCCCACGCGGCAAGAGGTGGTGGCCGCGGCCCCCGCTGCCGAACTCCAGGCCGCCTACCTGCGCATGGTGCGCGAGGTGATGGCCAAGACCGAAGACGTGGGCGAGCGCTTTGTCGAAGAGGCGCGCCGCATGCATTACGGCGAGACCCAGGAGCGCGGCATCCGCGGGCAAGCCACACCGGACGAGACCAAGGCGCTGCTGGAGGAGGGGATTGCGGTGCTGCCGCTTCCGGTTCCGAAGGCGCTCAAG
Organism: Pseudomonadota bacterium; assembly: GCA_040387815.1. Lineage (GTDB taxonomy): Bacteria > Pseudomonadota > Gammaproteobacteria > Burkholderiales > Burkholderiaceae_C > Ramlibacter. Next base: position 3,971 of record JAZKDA010000069.1, read on the forward strand.
GGATCTGTTCACTGAGGTTTCGTCGCTGGATTCCCGCCTTCGCGGGAGTGACGGAATTTCCTGTCATCCCCGCCATCTCTCGTCATCCCCGCGAAGGCGGGGATCCAGGCGCCAGGTCTGGCCGGCGCCGCACCCGGTCGGTCTCACACCATGAACTGCAGCGCCGCCAGCCGGGCATAAACCCCGGACTTTGCCAGCAGCTCCTCATGCGTCCCCGCCTCGACGATGCGCCCGTGGTCCAGCACCACGATGCGGTCGGCGCTTTGCACCGTCGCCAGCCGGTGCGCGATCACCAGCGTGCTGCGCCCGCGCATGGCTTGCTGCAAGGCGGCCTGCACCATGCGCTCGCTTTCGGCGTCAAGCGCGCTGGTGGCCTCGTCGAGCAGCAGCAGCGGCGGGTTCTTGAGCATGGCCCGGGCGATGGCGATGCGCTGGCGCTGGCCGCCCGACAAGCGCACACCGCGTTCACCCAGGAAGCTGGCGTAGCCGCCGGGCAGGGCGGTGATGAAGTCGTGCGCGAAGGCGGCCTGGGCCGCGGCTATCACCTGCGCATCGGTGGCGTCGGGGCGGCCGTAGCGGATGTTGTCCATCGCGCTGGCCGAGAAGATCACCGCGTCTTGCGGCACGATGCCGATGCGGCTGCGCAGGTCCTCCAGGGCCAGTTGGTTCACCGGCACGCCGTCCAGAAGAATGCGGCCGTCCTGGGGGTCGTAGAACCGCAGCAGCAGCTGGAACACGGTGGTCTTGCCGGCGCCGCTGGGGCCGACCAGCGCCACGGTCTCACCGGCCCGCAGGTCGAGGTTGAACTCGGCCAGCGCGGCGGTCTGTGGCCGTGACGGGTAGTGAAAGCGCACCCCTTCGATGCGCACGGTGCTGCCACCCTCAGGCGCGGCGGCCGCCACCGGCCGGGCCGGCGACTCGACCGGCGAGCGCGCCTGCAGCAGCTCCATCAGCCGCTCGGTGGCGCCGGCTGCGCGCAGCAGGTCGCCATAGACCTCGCCCAGCACCGCCACCGCGCCGGCGAATATGACCACATACACCACTGTCTGGCCCAGGTGCCCGGCGGTGATGGTGCCGGCCATGACCGCCTGGGTGCCCTTGTACAGCGCCCACAGCAGCAAGGCGGCGTTGGCGATGATGACGAAGGCCACCAGCAGGGCCCGGGCGCGAGTGCGCCGCACGCCGGTGGCGAAGGCGTCCTCGGTGGCGCGCGCAAAGCGCGCGGCTTCACGGGCTT
>JAZKDA010000069.1:5217-7946 GCA_040387815.1 Pseudomonadota bacterium
CAGCGCTGCCGATGTGGCGATGATGATGAAGGCCACCAACACCGCGCGGGCCTTGCTGCGCCGCACCGCCACCAGGAAGGCATTGCGCGTGGACTCATCGAAGCGTGCGCTCTCGCGACCCTCCGCCGTGTAGCTCTGCACCACGGGAATGGCGTTGAGCACCTCGGCCGCGATGGCGCTGGAGTCGGCCACGCGGTCCTGGCTGGCGCGCGACAGGCGCCGCACCCGCCGGCCGAACCACATGGCCGGCAGCACCACGCCCAGCAGGATCAGCAGCACCTGCGTCATCACATAGGGGTTGGTCCAGATCAGCATGCCCAAGGCGCCCGCGCCCATCACCGCGTTGCGCAGGCCCATCGAGAAGGACGAGCCGACCACAGTCTGCACCAGGGTGGTGTCGGTGGTCAGGCGCGACAGCACCTCGCCGGTCTGCGTGGTCTCGAAAAAGCCCGGGCTCTGACGCAGCACATGGGCATACACGGCCGTGCGCAGGTCGGCGGTGACGCGCTCGCCCAGCCAGCTGACGGTGTAAAAGCGCGCGGCCGAGAACAGGCCCAGGGCCACGGCGACGGCGAACAGCCAGACAAAATGCTGGCGCAAGGCCACCAGCTGGGCCCCGCGATCGGGCGCGGCCAGGCCGCCATCGATCAAGCTGCGCAGGGCGACCGGAAACACCAGTGTGGCGGCCGCCGCCAGCACGAGGAACAGCCCCGCCAGCGTGATGCCCGCGCGGTAGGGCCGAAGAAAGGGAAACAGGCCGGACAGCGAGCGGGGCGCGCCTTTGGCGGGAGTGGCCGGATGGGGCATGCGGGCAGTGTAGCCAGCGCCCCCTCAGGGGCACAGGCTCAGCGCGTGGCGGCCACGCGGGTGGTGGCCTTGGCCCCGGTCGAGGCGGTGCGGGCCACGCCCTTGCGTGGAGCGGCCTTCGCGCCGCCGCTGTTGGCAACGGCGCGGCTCGGGCCGGCTGCCTTGGCCTTGGCCATGGCGGGGCGCGTGGCACGCGCACGCACCGGCAGCTCCACCAAGACCTTCTGCCCCGGCTTGAAGCGCGCGGACAGCGCCACATCGTTCCAGTGCGCGACATCGGCCGCGCGCAGACGGTAACGGGCCGCGAGGCTGGCGACGGTGTCGTTCTTGCGGGCCCGCACGGCGCTGCGGCGGATCGTGACCTCGGGCGACAGGCTCAGCTGGGCGAAGTCGGCCACGCGGCTGGAGACGTCGTCGATGACCTTGGCCCCGCGTGGCACCAGCACCACCGAGCCGGCGCGGATCATCATGCGCGGCGGAATGCTGTTGAGGCCGCGGAACTCCGATTCGCCCATGCCGACCCGGCGCGCGGCCTCGGCCACCGTCATGGTGGCCGGCGCGGTCCAGGCCGTCCAGCTGGCGTACTGGCCGGCGGTGTAGCCTTCGAAGTTGCGCTTGAACACGGTGGCGTTGTCCCAGGGCAGCAGGATCTGCGGGGTGCCGGCGGCCAGGATCACCGGCTGCTTGAGCGACGGGTTGAGCGCCTTGAAGTCCCCCAGCGCCACGTCGGCCAGCTTGGCGGCCAGCTCGACGTCGATGTCGCGGGTGATGGCCACCTCCTGGAAGTAGGGGTGGTTCTCGATCAGGGGCAGCTCGGTGCGAAACTGCCCCGGGTTCATCACCAGGTTCTTGACGGCCTGCAGCTTGGGCACATAGTTGCGCGTCTCGGCCGGCATCTGCAGATCGGCATAGCCGGTGGGCTGGCCGGCGCGCTGGTTGCGCTGGATGGCGCGGGCCACGTTGCCCTGGCCCCAGTTGTAGGCCGCCAGGGCCAGGTGCCAGTCCTTGAACATGCCGTGCAGCATCTGCAGGTAGTCCAGCGCCGCGCGGGTGGAGGCCAGCACGTCGCGCCGGTCGTCGCGGACCATGTTCTGGCGCAGGTCGAAGTCGACACCGGTGGCGGGCATGAACTGCCACATGCCGGCGGCGCGGGCGCTGGAGACCGCCTGCGGGTTGAAGGCGCTCTCGATGAAGGGCAGCAGGGCCAGCTCGCTGGGCATGCCGCGGCGCTCGAGTTCCTCGACGATGTGGAACAGGTACTTGCGCGAGCGCTCGGTCATGCGCTGGATGTAGTCGGGCCGGCTGCTGTACCACTGCTCGTGCTGACGCACCAGGTCGTCGTCGAGGTTGGGCATGGCCAGGCCGCGGCGGATGCGGTCCCACAGGTCGGGCGGCACTTCCAGCAGCGCCACCGCCTGCGATCCGGCATGCGCGCTGGCGATGGGCATCAGCGGCCCGCTGGGCACCACGGCCGCGAGGATGGGCGCCGTCGCCCGTGACGCGGGCGCGGCAGTTGCGCGGGACGTCGCCACCACCGGATCGCCGCTGCCGCCCGTGGGCGCCGAAGGCTGGGGCGCGGCAACGGTCTCAGCGGACGGGGCGCTTGCGCCTTGCGGCGGCACGGCGGCACAGCCGGCCAGCCACAGGGCGAGGGCGAGGGCGCCCAGCTTGCACAAGGAATTCATCAAAACTCGTTCTTCCATTGGCGGATCGCCGCGAACACGGCGGTTTCGTCCGACGGGTCGGCGCCATTGAAGGCCTGGGCGGCGCGGATCACGGCGGGAGCGCGCGTGCGCAAAAAGGGGTTGATCAGCCGCTCTTGGGCGATGGTGCCGGGCAGGGTGGGGAGGTTCTGTGCACGCCGCTGCTCGCAGGCCCGGGTGTAGGCCGCGAGCTCGGCGTTGTCGGGCTCGACAGCCTTG
>JAZKDA010000069.1:7956-11085 GCA_040387815.1 Pseudomonadota bacterium
AGGTTCGACAGGGTGTACTCGTGGGCGCAGCACACCCGCGTGTCGCCGGGCAGGGCGGCCAGGGCGCCCAGCGAGGCCAGCATCTGGGCGGGCGTGCCCTCGAACAGCCGGCCGCAGCCGCCCGAAAACAGCGTGTCGCCGCAAAACAGCAGGGGCAAGCCGTCGACGTCAGGGCAGTAGTAGGCGATATGGCCGGCGGTGTGGCCCGGCACCTCGATCACCTGGAACGTGAGGCCCAGGACGGACACCGTGTCGCCTTGCGCAAGGCGGGTGGCGGGCTCGGGAATGGTCTCGGCGGCCGGGCCGAAGACGCGCGCCCCGGTGGCCTCGCGCAGCTGCGCCACGCCGCCCGTGTGGTCCGCATGGTGATGCGTGACTAGAATCGTCTCCAACCGCGCCCCGGTCCGCCGCAGCCCGGCGAACACCGGCTCGGCCTCTCCCGGGTCGACCACCAGCGCCCGCTGTCCGTCTTGCAACAGCCAAAGGTAGTTGTCCTGGAAGGCTGGCAGTGGGATCAAGTTCATGAGCGAGCGGATTATAAGAATGCAGCAGTGGTTCGACACGCCCGCCGGGACTTATCTCAAGTCCTGGGAGCAGGCCGCCTTTGACGAGGCGGTGGCCGATATTTTCGGCTATCACGCGCTTCAGCTGGGCTTGCCCGAATTGGACACCTTGCGCACCAACCGCATGCCGCACCGCTGGGTCGGATTGCAACAAGGTGAAAGGGCGCTAGAGCGGCGCCATCACCTGGAGGCCGACAGCCATGCGCTGCCCTTCGAAGCGCACAGCCTCGATCTGGTGGTGCTGCCGCATTCGCTGGAGCTGAGCGCCGACCCGCACGCCACGCTGCGCGAGGTCGAGCGGGTGCTGGTGCCCGAGGGGCGGGTGGTGATCAGCGGCCTGAACCCGGCCAGCCTGTGGGGCTTGCGCCAGCGCCGCGCGCACTTGTACCGGCGCATGGGGTTCGGCCACATGTTCCTGCCTGAGGCGGGCGAGTTCATCGGTTACCGGCGCTTGCGCGATTGGCTGCGCTTGCTCAATTTCGAGGTCGAGGCCGGCCATTTCGGTTGCTGGCGACCGGCGCTGTCCACCCAGGTCTGGCTTGATCGCTTCGAGTGGGTGGACCGGCTGGGCGCCAAGTGGTGGCCCATTTTCGGGGCCGTGTATTTCATCGTGGCCGTCAAGCGGGTGCGCGGCGTCAAGCTGATGGGCCAGAGCTGGAAGCGGCCCGCGACCATCGCCGCGGCGCCCATGCCCCTGGCCAACCGGGGCCACGGCAGCCATCGCCGTGGCACGCAACAGCAGGAAAATCAGGAAACGTGAATTCCGTACATATTTATACCGACGGCGCCTGCAAGGGCAATCCGGGCCCCGGCGGCTGGGGCGTGCTGATGCTGTCCGGCGGTGCCGAAAAAGAGCTGTTCGGCGGCGAGCTGGGCACCACCAACAACCGCATGGAGCTCATGGCCGTGATCCAGGCCCTGCAGGCGCTCAAGCGGCCCTGCGCGGTCACGCTGCACGTGGACAGCCAGTACGTGCTCAAGGGCATCACCGAGTGGCTGCCCGGCTGGAAGCGCAAGGGCTGGCGCACGGCGGCCGGCCAGCCGGTCAAGAACGTCGAGCTGTGGCAGCAGCTTGAAAAGCTGGTGGCCGAAGGCGGCCACGCGATCGACTGGCGCTGGGTGCGCGGACACAACGGCGACGCCGGCAACGAGCGCGCCGACGTGCTGGCCAATCGCGGTGTCGAGCAGGCGCTGGGGCGCTGATCCGGGCCCGCTGAACCTTCGGGTGGCCCAGCGATCCGAGGGGTTTGCTGCGGCGCACAAGCGCTGCCCAGCCGTGGCGCTGCTACATTCCTGAAGGTTGGGTCAGTCCACAACCCTCTTCGGCCGCTGCAGAAAGTCTTCTTTTTCATGGCATCGAAACCTCTTTACGTCGTGGTGGCCGTTGTCGGCATCGCGGCGGCCTCCGGCGCCGCCTGGTGGTACCAGAACAAGGCGTCGCGCCCGGTGGCCGACATGGGCAAGACCGTCTCACCCGCCGGCGGCGCCTCGTCCGGTGCCGGCTCCGGTGGCGCCCCGGCCCGCCCGCCGGCCGTGGAGGTGGCCAGGGTGGAGGTGGCGCGCCTGGTGGACGACGCCGAGGCGGTGGGCACCCTGAGGTCGCGCCAGAGCGTGATGCTGCGCCCGGAGGTGAGCGGGCGGGTGGGCCAGATCAATTTCCGCGACGGCGAGCGTGTGCGGCGCGGCCAGCTGATGGTGCAACTGGACGACGAACTGCAGCGCGCGCAGGTGCAGCAGGCGCGGGCCGAGTTGTCGATCACCCAGGCCAACCACAAGCGCAACCAGGAGCTGGTGGCGCAGGGCTTCATCAGCCAGCGCTCGGTCGACGAAAGCGGTGCCGCCATGCAGGTGGCCGAGGCCAAGCTGGCGCTGGCGCGGGCGCAGGCCGAGCGGCTGCGCATCGTCGCGCCCTTCGACGGCATCACCGGCATCCGCAACGTGAGCATCGGCGACTACCTCAAGGACGGCGCCGACATCGTGAACATTGAAGACCTCGACGCGATCCTGGTCGATTTCCGCCTGCCCGAGCGCGTCCAGACCCGCCTGCGCACTGGCCAGGCCGCGACGGTCGGCGTCGACGCCCTGCCGGGTGTGAGCTTCAGCGCGCGTATCCAGGCGATCGATCCGCTGGTGGACGCCGCTGGCCGCTCGGTCGGTGTGCGCGGCTGCATCGATAACCGGCAACTGCGGCTTCGCCCCGGCATGTTCGCGCGCATCACCGCTGTCTTCAGCGAGCGCACCGACGCCCGCGTGGTGCCCGAGGAGGCCATCGTGCCGCAGGGCGGCCGGCAGTTCGTCTACAAGTTGGTCGACGGCCCGGACCAGGATTCAAAGATCGCCCAGCGCGTGGAGGTCAAGTTCGGTCTGCGTCAACCGGGCAAGGTTGAAATCGTCGAGGGCTTGCAGGCCGGCGACATGGTGGTGGTGGCGGGCCAGCAGCGCATCGCGCGCGACGGCATGGCGGTGCGGGTGGTCGAGACGCCGCGCGCCGCCGGTGCCGCTGCCGCGGCCAGCGCGGCGGCGCCGGCGGTGGCCACGGCCGCGAAGCCCGCCGCGGGCAGATCCG
>JAZKDA010000069.1:11095-12174 GCA_040387815.1 Pseudomonadota bacterium
CTGCGTCGAATTGGCGTCCGCGCCCCAGGCCGGCCCGGCGCGACCGCAGCGCTGATCACCGAAGGCCCATGCGATGAAACTGTCCGAGCTTTCCATTCGCCGCCCGGTGCTGGCCACGGTGATGTCGCTGTTGGTGGTGCTGATCGGCGCCGTGAGCTTCAACCGGCTGTCGGTGCGCGAGTATCCCAAGATCGACGAGCCGGTGGTCACCGTGAGCGTGCGCTATCCCGGCGCCTCGGCCGAGGTGATCGAAAGCCAGATCTCCAAGCCGCTGGAAGACTCCATCGCCGGCATCGACGCGGTGGACGTCATCACCTCCATCAGCCGCGCCGAGCAAAGCCAGATCTCGGTGCGCTTTCGCCTCGAGAAAGACGCCGACGCCGCCGCCGCCGAGGTGCGGGACCGCACCTCCCGCGTGCGCAACCGGCTGCCCGCCGCCATCGACGAGCCCGTGATCGCCAAGGTCGAGGCCGACGCCTTCCCGGTGATCTGGCTGGCCTTCACCAGCGACACGCTCAACCCCTTGCAGATCAACGACCTGGTCAACCGCATCGTCAAACCACGGCTGCAGACCGTGACCGGCGTGGCCGACGTGCGCATCTTCGGCGAGCGCAAGTACGCCATGCGCGTGTGGCTCGACCCCGGCAAGCTCGCCGGCTTCCGCCTGACCACCCAGGACGTCGAGGACGCGGTGCGCCGCAACAACCTGGACGTGCCCGCCGGCCGCATCGAGTCGCAGCAGCGCGAGTTCAGACGTCATGACCTTCAGCCGCGACAACGGCGACGACCTGCCGCCGGGCGTCAACATCGACATCGCCAACGACAACTCGCTGTTCATCGACCGCTCGGTCAAGAACGTGTACGTCACCATCACCGAGGCCATCGTGCTGGTGGCGCTGGTGATCTTCGTCTTTCTGCGCACGGTTCGCGCGTCCATCATCCCCATCATCACCATCCCGGTCAGCCTGATCGGCACCTTCGCGCTGATGGCCCTGGCGGGCTTTACCACCAACACCCTCACCCTTCTGGCGCTGGTGCTGGCCATCGGGCTGGTGGTGGATGACGCCATCGTGATGCTG
>JAZKDA010000070.1:0-12218 GCA_040387815.1 Pseudomonadota bacterium
TGCCGGCCACCTATGCGCTGCCGCCGGTGTCGGCCCTGATCATGCTCGCCGGCATTTATTACGGCGCGCAGTACGGCGGCTCCACCACCGCCATCCTGGTCAACCTGCCGGGCGAGGCCTCCTCGGTGGTCACGACCATCGACGGCTACCAGATGGCGCGGCAGGGGCGCGCGGGGCCTGCGCTGGCTGCTGCCGGCCTGGGCTCATTCTTCGCAGGCTGTGTCGGCACGCTGATCCTGGCGGCCTTCGCCGCGCCGCTGACCGAGGTGGCCTTCAAGTTCGGCCCGGCTGAATACTTTTCGCTGATGGTGCTGGGACTGATCGGCGCCGTGGTGCTGGCCTCGGGCTCGCTGGTCAAGGCGATCGGCATGATCCTGCTGGGGCTGCTGTTGGGCCTGGTGGGCACCGACGTCAACTCGGGTGTCGCCCGCTACTCGTTCGACATCCCCGAGCTGACCGACGGCATCGGCCTGATTGCGATCGCCATGGGCATCTTCGGCTATGGCGAGATCATCATGAACCTGTCCAAGCACGTGGACGAGCGCCAGGTGTTCACCGCCAATGTGACCGGCCTGATGCCCACGAAGCAAGACTTCAAGCGCATCACGCCCGCCGTTCTGCGTGGCACGGCCCTGGGTTCGGCCTTGGGCATTCTGCCCGGTGGCGGGGCCCTGCTTGCGGCCTTCGCGGCCTACACCATCGAGAAAAAGACCAAGCTGCATCCGGGGGAAGTGCCCTTCGGCAAGGGCAACATCCGCGGTGTGGCCGCGCCGGAGTCCGCCAACAATGCCGCTTCGCAAACCTCGTTCATCCCCCTGCTGACGCTGGGCATTCCGCCCAACGCCGTGATGGCGCTGATGGTGGGCGCAATGACCATCCACAACATCCAGCCGGGCCCGCAGGTGATGACCAGCAACCCGCAGCTGTTCTGGGGTCTGATCGCCTCGATGTGGATCGGCAACGCCATGCTGATCATCTTGAACCTGCCGCTGATCGGCATGTGGATCAAGCTGCTGACCATTCCCTACCGCTGGCTGTTCCCGTCCATCGTGTTGTTCTGTGCGATTGGCGTGTACTCGACCAACAACAACACCTGGGACATCTGGATTGTCGGCATCTTCGGCGTGATCGGTTACGGGTTCATCAAGCTGGGGGCCGAGCCGGCGCCGCTGCTGTTGGGCCTGATCCTGGGCCCCATGATGGAAGAGAACCTGCGACGGGCCTTGCTGCTGTCGCGCGGCGACTGGACCGTGCTGGTCACGCGGCCGCTGTCGGCCTCGCTGCTGGCCTTGGCCCTGATGATGATCGTGGTGGTGAGCCTGCCGTCCATCAAGCGCAAGCGCGCGGAAACCTTCGTCGAAGAGACCTGAGTTTCAGCTCCGGCCGGCATCGCCTTGGCCGGGGCGGCCCCTCTCCAGAAACGGCGCCTTCGGGCGCCGTTTCCTTTTCGGGGCTGCGACAATGCTCGCAGGAGTCCCGATGAGTTTGATTGCCCGTCTTCCACCTGTCTTTCCGCTGCGAGCGGCCCTGCATAACGAGATCCATGCGCGTCCTCCCGAGGGCATGGCGGCGCCGCTGGCGGTCAGCCACATGGTGATGCTGTGCGACGCGGCCGGCCGTGAGGCCAGCCGGGCTCATCTGGCGGCCTTGCTGCGGGACCACCACCTGGCCCCGCCCGACGAGGGCTGCAGCCACCTGCGGGTCGATGTGGCTGGTTTGCGCCTGCGCTGGGAACTGCACACCGAGTTCGTCGCCTGGACCTTTGCCCGCGCGTTCGACGCCCAGGGCTTCGGCGATCGCGAGCCCGAGACCGCGTTGGCCCAGGTGCCCGGCCAATGGTTGGCGGCCTTGCCCGGCCAATGCCTGGTGGGTATGCACCTGTGGGTGGTGCCCGGCGATGCCTCGCGTCATCCCTCGCTGGTGCGCCATGTGCTGCGCGAGGAAACGCTGGTGGGCTCGACCGTCGCGGACGGCCATGGCGAGCTGTTCGCCGATTTCGCGCTGCACGCCGATGGGTTCTCACGCATGGTGCTCATGGCCGCCGACATCCCGCCGCGCCGGCTGGGACGGCTGGTGCAGCAGCTGCTGGAGATCGACAGCTACCGCATGATGGCGCTGCTGGCCTTGCCGGTGGCGCGCGAGGCCTTCGCCGCCCTCGGTTCGGCCGAGCGCGAGCTGGCGGCGCTGGCCGGCGCCATCCGCCAGGCCGCGCGCAGCGACGAGCCGCTGCTGCTGGACCGCCTGACCCAGCTGGCCGGCGAGGTCGAAAGCCACTATGCCGCGACCCATTCGCGCTTTTCCGCCGCGGCCGCGTACTTCGACCTGGTCGACCGCCGTGTGGAGGACATCCGCGAGTCGCGCCTGGCCGGCCTGCAGACCCTGGGTGAGTTCATCCAGCGGCGGCTGTCGCCCGCGCGCAGCACCTGCGAATGGGCGGCGCGACGGCAGGATGCGCTGTCGCAGCGGGTCTCGCGCATCAGCAACCTGCTGCGCACGCGGGTCGAGATCGAGCAGCAGGAGAGCAGCCAGCAGCTGCTGGCCGGCATGAACCGGCGCCAGGGGCTCCAGCTCAAGCTGCAGGCGACGGTGGAGGGGCTGTCGGTGGCGGCCATCACCTACTACATCGTCGGCCTGGTGAGTTTCCTGGCCAAGGGTGCGCAGGCGCTGGGCTGGCCCTTTGCGCCCGAGACCACGGCGGCCGCGGCCATTCCGGTAGTGGCTCTGTCGGTGTGGGCGTCGCTGCGCAAGCTGCACGCGAGCATGAGGGACGCCTGACTCGTGGCACAGGCCGCACCGCAACGGGGGGTGGGCCTGGCGCTGGCGGCGCTCGGTGCGGTCGCGTTCAGCGGCAAGGCCATCATCGTCAAGCTGGCCTACCGCCACGGGGTCGATCCGGTCACTTTGATCATGCTTCGCATGCTGTTCGCCCTGCCGTTTTTCATGGTCATGGCCTGGTGGGCGGGGCGCGGCAAGCCGCCGCTCGCGGCACGCGACTGGTGGGGCGTGGTCGGCCTGGGTTTCTGCGGCTATTACCTTTCGAGCTTTCTTGATTTCGTCGGGCTCCAGTACGTCACCGCGTCGCTCGAGCGGCTGATCCTGTACCTGAACCCGACCCTGGTCGCCATCCTCGGCTGGCTGCTCTACAGGCGGCGCATCACTGGCGCCCACGCCTTCGCCATGGCCGTGAGCTATGCCGGCGTTCTGCTGGTGTTCGGGCAGGAACTGGGCGCTCAGGGCGCTTCGGGCGCCTCGGGTACGCGTACCGCGCTCGGCGCGGGCCTGGTGTTGGCCAGCGCGGTCACCTATGCCCTGTACATGGTGTACAGCGGGCAGTTGGTGCAGCGCCTGGGCTCGCTGCGGCTGGTCGGTCTGGCCACCGGCGTTGCCTGCCTGCTCTGCCTGGTCCAGTTCGCGCTGCTGCGTCCCCTGAACTCCGTGCTGCTGGTGGCACCCCAGGTGATCTGGCTGTCGATGCTCAATGCCGTGGCATGCACCGTTGTGCCGGTGCTGCTGGTGATGATGGCGATCGAGCGTATCGGGGCGTCGGCCACCGCGCAGACCGGGATGATCGGACCGCTGTCGACCGTGCTGCTGGGGGTGGCAATCCTGGGCGAGCCGTTCACTGTGTGGCTAGCGGCCGGGACGGTGCTGGTGCTGGCCGGCATCTACCTGTTTTCGCGGGCGCGGGCGCCGGCTCCGTGACTTTGCTTTCGGCGCTCCAGCGCCGGCCCGACATCCATCGAATTTCGCATCTCCGGCCTGTTGGTCAAGCAGGGCGGGTAGCGCTGCACTAGGATCACGACCGTGGCCGCCGCTGGCGCGGCCCCGTGAACACAGGAGCCGTTTGACATGGATCTCGGAATCAAGGGCCGCTGGGCCTTGGTAGGCGGTGCGAGCAAGGGGCTGGGGCTCGGTTGTGCCCGGGCCCTGGCGCGCGAGGGCGCCCACGTGGTGATGGTGGCCCGCGGCGCCCCGGCGCTGGAGCTGGCGGCGCAGTCCCTGCGCGCCGACCCTCAGGTGCCGGCCGGCACGCAGGTGCTGGCCGTCGCGGCCGACATCACCACGCCGCAAGGCCGGGCCGCCGCATTCGCGGCCCATGCCGACTACGACATCGTGGTCACCAACGCCGGCGGGCCACCCCCCGGCGATTTTCGTGACTGGGACCGCGAGGCCTGGATCAAGGCGGTCGATGCCAACATGCTCACGCCGATCGAGCTGATCAAGGCCACGGTGGATGGCATGGCGGCGCGCGGCTTCGGGCGCATCGTCAACATCACGTCCAGCGCGGTGAAGGCGCCGATCGACATCCTGGGGCTGTCCAATGGCGCACGCAGCGGCCTGACCGGCTTCGTCGCCGGGGTGGCGCGGACCGAACGGCTGGCGGCGGCCAACGTCACGATCAACAACCTGCTGCCCGGCGCCTTCGACACCGACCGGCTGCGTGCGACGATGGAAGGGGCGGTGAAAAAGTCCGGCCTGTCGATGGACGCGGTGGCCGACGCGCGGCGCAAGACCGTCCCGGCGCGGCGCTTTGGCACACCCGACGAATTCGGCGCCACCTGCGCCTTTCTGTGCAGCGTGCAGGCCTCGTACATCACCGGGCAGAACGTTCTGATCGACGGCGGCGCCTACCCCGGCTCGTTTTAGGGCGCCGGCCTCTTGCGCTGCACGAACAGGTTGCGGCGCGCGTCCTCGGGGTAGGCGAAGGTCACGGCGCCGTTCTTGACCTTGCCCATCACCATCATGTTGGACGTGATGGCGTCCTTGTCGTCGGGGTCGAAGGGGCGCTCGTAGGTGGCCACCACGCCATAGTAGGTGCGCGCCATGTTCTCTAGCGCCGCCTTGACCGTGGGTCCGCGCAGGTCGCCATCGCGGATGCCGAACAGGGCATGCATCAGGATGTACACCGCGTCGTAGGCCTGGGCCGCGGCCATGGGCACCGGGATGCGCTGCACCTGGTACTTGCGGGCATAACCAGAGAGAAACGCAGCGCGGCGCTCATTGCTGGGCTCGGCGATGAAGGTCTGCGCCATCAGGGCGCCTTCGGCGGCGGCCCCGGCCCCCTCGATGAAGAACGGGAACGACAAAGGCCAGCCGCCGACCTGCGGCACCTTCCACTTGAGGGCCTGGCGGCCCAGCCCGATGACCGCGTTCTCCTTGCCCACGGTGTAGCTGAAGACAACATTGGCGCCAGCCGCGCGCGCGGCCTTCAGGTCGGCGGTGAGGTCGGTCACGCCGAGCGGAAAGCGGGCCACATGCACCGGCGCGAGCTTGCGATCGGCCAGGGCCTTGCGCACGTCGGCCAGGCCCGATTCGCCATACGGCGTGGTGTCCGCGAAGATCGCCACCCGCGTCCAGCCACGGCGCACCAGGTCTTCAACCACGAACTCCGACTGAATGCCGTCGCGCGCCGAAGTGCGAAATACATAGCTGTCGCGTGGGGGAAACTTGGCCGTCACGGGGCTGCCGGCGGCGCAGGGCACGATCAGCGGAAGCTGGTGCGTCTGGAACACGTCCAGCGCCGCCATGGCCACGCCAGTGTTGCAAAAGCCCAGGGCGGCGAATACGCCGGCCTTGACCAGGGCCTGCGCGCCCGCCAGACCGGCGGGCGGGCTGGCCTGGTCGTCCTGGATCACCAGTTCGATCTGGCGGCCCAGGTAACCGCCCACGGCGTTGATTTCGTCGACCGCCATGCGCACGCCGTTGCGCATGGGGACGCCGAAGTCGGCCGAGGGGCCGGTGAAGGGGCCGATGAGGCCCAGTTTGAGCGGGGGTCGGGCGGGCAGGGCCGCCGGGGCGGGCGTGTTGGCCCAGGTGCTGGCGCACAGGAGGGCCGCAGCCCAGAAAAGGAGTGTTCGCATGGGGTGATGTCCGGAAGGTCGGCGGATCAAATCACCGAGGCGCCACCGTGGCAACGGCTGCGGAGCGGGTTGTCAGCCGCCGGAATGCCAAACCGGCAAACGTGAAAGCCTGGCTACAGGAAGCCGGCTACAGCGCCACCTCAGGGCCGCGTCAGCGACGGGAGGTGACCGTGATGCCGGCCACGATGAGCGCGAACGCCGCGCCGTGGTACAGCTGCGGCAGCTCACCCAGGAAGGCCGCCGCCAGCACCGCCGCGAACAGCGGCGTGAGGTTGGTGAAGATGCCCGCGACACTGGGCCCCAGGCGCGCGACGCCCATCCCCCAGCAGCGGTAGGCGACGATCGATGCCGCCACCGACACGTAGGCCAGCGCGCCCAGCAGCGGCCAGCCCCAGTCGATGGGCGGCGGATCGAGCAGGGCCCATTCGCCACCCGCAAAGAGCGCGGCGCAGGCGGCGCCCGGCACCACCTGCGCCATGAGAAAGGCGGCCCAGTCGCCACGAATGGCGGGGTCGTCGTTCTCGGTACGCGTGAGCAGCCAGCTGTACCAGGCCCAGGCGCCGGTGGCCAACAGCATGTACAGGTCGCCCGGCACGAACTGCACCTTCGCCAGCCGGGCCGGATCGCCGTGCGACAGCACGATGAGCACGCCCACCATCGACAACGCCGCGCCCAGCAGCTGCCGCGGGGTAGTGCGGTGACCGAAGAACAGCGCGCCGATGGCCAGCATGAACACCGGCATGCTGGAGCCGACCAGGGTGACGTTGACGGGGGTGGAGGTGTGCAGTGCCAGGTATTGCAGCGCGTTGTACAGGCCCACGCTGAGCAGGCCCAGCAGGCCGTAGCGGCGCCAGCGCGTCCATAAGGCGCTGCGCGGACGCAGCACCCAGCCCGCCAGCGGCATCAGCAGCAGCAGCGCCAGCAGCCAGCGCAGCATGTTGAAGGTGATCGGCGGCACCATGTCGCTGACCAGACGGCCGACCACCGCATTGCCTGCCCAGAGCAGCGGCGGCAAGGTCAAAAGCACAAGGTTGCGGAGCGTGAGCGGCTGATGCATGGGCCCGGGGACTGTAGCCCAGGTGCGGCCCCGCGAGCCGGGAGTTGCGCGCCCGGGCGCGGCGACGGGTGTGCCGCCATGCGTATTCGATATGCAAATCGGGTGGATGACCATGCGCCGCTTGCGCGTCGCAAGGATCAAGGCTCCGCCTGCACGTTGAAGTAGAGCAGCATCCCGAGCAACCCACCGCCGATGACCACGCCGGTCAGCACGGCGGCGATCGCCAGCCCGTTGCCCACTGAGGGTGCCGATGGCGTCTGTTCTTGCGCTTGTTCCTGTGGATGCACGTCCACGGCCACCTCGGCCACCGTCGCGTTCAACGGCATGACGGCGTGCACGTCGGGGTCCGTGAAGTGGTCGCCCCAGTTGTCTATTTCGGGCGCGATCGATTGGGGCCGGCTTCGTGTCGTCGGCGCGGCGCCCTGCGTGACAGGCGCTGTGGGGAGCGCGGGCGATGTGGCTTCGGTTCTCATGGTGGAGTTCTCCTGTGGTGAAAAATGAAGGGGGCGGACAATCAGGCGCACGGCCTTGCGCAGTGACGATGGGCGCCATCAGGCCAGGTGCGGGGTGTGTGCGCCGCCCAGGTCCTCCCGCGCCTTGCGGCAGCCGCCGGCCAGGCGTTCGATGCAGCCGGCCAGCGCCGTGCCAGTGAGCGAGGCCGTGTCCAGCGATTGGGTGAGCACCACGGCGCCGGTGCGGGGGTCGAAGGCGAACACCGGCAGACCGCGTTCGGCCAGCGCGAGGTTTCCCACCAGCATGGTGGCCAGCAGGCGCAGCGGCTGCTCCGTGGCGTGGCCGACCGGGGCGACCAGGCGCAGCATGCCGGTGGCCTGGCGCCAATGCAGCTCCACCTGGACGTCTTCGTCGATGCGCAGGGCGCAGCGGTCCTGTGCATCGGCCGCCAGGGGTGGAATGCCCATGGCGGCCGACAGCTCGTCAAGAAGCGCATCAAGGTACATGGTGATGGGCCTGCCTACGAAGGGATGGGGTGGGGTCTGGCAGGCGGGGCCAGCCCTTGCGCCAGTGTTCGGCGTGGTGCACCAGCCGCTGGATCGCTGCCAGCAGCTGTGGCAGGTCCAGGTGGCCGCGGTCCAGGTGGCGCACCAGGAAGACGTTGGCGGCCATGTCCATGCACAGCACCTGGCCGTCGACCGACTCGGTGAACAGGTTGCCGGCCAGCAGGCCGGCCAGGTGTTCCTTTGAAGGCGTGGGCCCGAGCGAGCCGAGGTGAGCGCGCAGGCTCAGGTCCGTGGCGGCGCCCTCGTCCTGCGGTGCCAAGCGCAGCGCGATGCCATTGACGGTTAGGTGGCAGGCACCGTCGCCACAGGCGGGCAGCCGGGGCAGAGCGAAATGGGCCGCGAGCGCGGCGGCTATGGCATGGAAGGGCATGGGCTGGTTGCGGGATGTGGCGCCTGAGTGCCCTGCTGGCCGCTGTCGTTCCGGGGCCGACAGCCCGCGGTCAGCGCGTGGCCTTGCGAACCTGCCGCGACCCCGGTCGGGCATTCATGGCACCATGGCGGCCGACTTTCGCAATCTGGAGACTTGCATGATCCAAGCCGTGCGCATTCGCCAGCCCGGCGGGCCTGAACAGATGGAACTGGTGGACGTGGCGGTGGGCGAGCCCGGCCCCGGCGAGATTCGCATCCGCCATCACGCCATCGGCCTGAACTACATCGACGTCTACTTTCGCACTGGCCTGTACCCCATGACCCTGCCTGCGGCGCTGGGCATGGAGGCCGCCGGCATCGTTGAGGCAGTGGGCGACGGCGTCACGCACCTGCGCCCGGGCGACCGGGCCGCCTATGCCTCGCACCCGCCCGGGGCCTATGCGCAGGCGCGGGTGATGCCGGCGATGTGCGTGTGCAAGCTGCCCGATGCGATCGACTTCGAGACGGCCGCGGCCATGATGCTCAAGGGCCTGACGGTGCAATACCTGCTCAAGCGCAGCCTGCCGGTGGAGGGCCTGGAGCCGGGCGATTTCATCCTGTTCCATGCGATCGCCGGTGGCGTCGGCCTGATCGCCGCGCAGTGGGCCAAGGCGCTGGGCCTGCGGCTGATCGGCACGGCCGGCAGCGACGAGAAATGCGCGCTGGCGAAGTCGTTGGGGGCGGCCCACGTCATCAACTACAGCACCGAGGATTTTGTCGCGCGGGTCCAGGAGATCACCGGGGGCAAAGGTGTGAAGGTGGTCTACGACTCGGTGGGCAAGGACACCTTCGACAAGTCGATCGAATGCCTGCGGCCCTTTGGCCTGATGGCCTGCTTCGGCAGCGCGTCCGGGCCGGTGCCGCCCTTCGCGCCGGCCCTTCTGGCCAAGAAGTCGCTGTACGTGACGCGCCAGACCTTGTTCGCCCACATCGTCACGCGCGAGGTGACGCAGGCGATGGCCGACGACCTGTTCAACGTGGTGGCCAGCGGCCAGGTGAAGATCCGCATCGACCAACGCTTCGCCCTGGCCGATGTGCAAGAGGCGCATCGGGCACTGGAGTCGCGCAAGACGACGGGCTCGACGATTCTGATTCCTTGACCGGCCAGGGCCGTGGGGTCAACGTCCGCGCCGCACCCTCAGCAGCTCGTCCAGGATCAGCCCGACCGCCCCGGCCGTAATCGCCGCGTCGGCGACGTTGAAGGCCGGGAAATACCAGCCACGGTAGTGCAGCTGCACGAAGTCGACCACGTAGCCGTGCAGCAGCCGGTCGATCACGTTGCCGACCGCGCCGCCGAGCAGGCAGGCCAGCGAGAACGCGAACAGCTTTTGCCCGGCGTGCGAGCGCAGCAGCCACACGATGAAGATCGCGGCGCCGATGCCTATCACGGTGAAGAACCAGCGCTGCCAGCCCGAGGCGGAGGCGAGAAACGAGAACGCGGCGCCCGAGTTGTGCACCCGCACGACGTTGAAGAACGAAGTGATGGTGGTGGAGTCGCCCAGGCGGTAATAGCCCAGGATCAGCACCTTGGTGAACTGGTCGGCGATGAGGATCAACAGGGCCAGCGCCAGCCAGCGGATCATGCCGCCGCCGCCGTTGGCGCTGGTGTTGGCGCGCGCCATCAGGCGTGGCTCCGGGCTTCGCCGGCGCCGTGCAGGTTGCTCACGCAGCGGCCGCAGATCGTCGGGTGGGCGGCGTCGCTGCCGACGTCGTCGCGCCAGTGCCAGCAGCGCTCGCACTTGGTGTCGGACGAGGGCCGTGCCTGAACGGTCAGGGTGTCGCCGGCGGTCAGTGTCACGGCCGAGGCGATGAACGCGAACTTGAGATCCTCGCCGAGGCTGGCCAGCAGGGCGTGGTCGGCGGCCGGGGCGGTGATGATGAGGTTGGCCTGCAGCGAAGAGCCGACCGCGCCCTTCTCGCGCAGGGCCTCGACTTCCTTGTTGGCGATGTCGCGGATCTCGCGGATGCGATCCCACCTGGCAAGCAAGGCCTCGTCGGGGCCGCCGATCTCGGCATAGGTCTCGAAGAAGATCGAGTCCTTGCCGCCGAACTGCTTCCAGGCCTCTTCGGCGGTAAAGCTGAGAAAGGGCGCCATCCAGCGCAACATGGCGTGGGTGATGTTCCACAGCGCGGTCTGGGCGCTGCGGCGCGCGTGCGACTTCGGTGCGGTGGTGTAGAGGCGGTCCTTGAGGATGTCCAGGTAGAAGGCGCCCAGGTCCTCCGAGCAGTACACCTGCAGCTTGGCCACCACCGGGTGGAACTCATACACCTCGTAGTGGGCCAGCACCTCGGCCTGGAACTGCGCCGCGCGGCTCATGGCGTAGCGGTCGATCTCCAGCATGTCGGCCAGCGGCACGGCGTCCTTGGCCGGGTCGAAGTCGCTCACGTTGGCCAGCAGGAAGCGCAGCGTGTTGCGGATGCGGCGATAGGCGTCGACCACGCGCGCCAGGATCTTGTCGTCGCCGGCGATGTCGCCGGAGTAATCCGAGGCGGCCACCCACAGGCGGATGATTTCCGCGCCCAGCTTCTCGGTGGTCTTTTGCGGATCGACCCCGTTGCCCAGCGATTTGGACATCTTGCGGCCCTGGCTGTCGACCGTGAAGCCGTGCGTGAGCAGGCCGCGGTAGGGGGCCCGGCCATACATGGCGCAGGCGGTCAGCAGCGCGCTGTGGAACCAGCCGCGGTGCTGGTCATGGCCTTCGAGGTAAAGGTCGGCCTCTGGGCCGCTCTCGTGGCCGGCGCCGGCATGCGAGCCCTTGAGCACCGTGGTGTGGGTGGTGCCGGAGTCGAACCACACCTCCAGGATGTCGGTGCTCTTGGTGTAGAGCGGGGCGTCGGCCGCGCAACCCACCTTGGCCAGGATCTCCTCGGTGCTGGCCTTGGACCAGGCCTCGATGCCGCCGGCCTCGACCATGTCGGCGGCGATGTCCAGGATGTCCATGGTGCGCGGGTGCAGCTCGCCCGATTCCTTGTGCAGGAAAAAGGGCAGGGGCACGCCCCAGCTGCGCTGGCGCGAGATGCACCAGTCGGGCCGGCCGGCGATCATGTCGCGCAGGCGCGTCTTGCCGTTCTCGGGGTAGAACCGCGTCTCCTCGATGGCGGCCAGGGCCATCTGGCGCAGGGTGGCGGGGGCCTTGTCCTTCGTGAACACGCCCTCGCCCTCGTCCATGCGGATGAACCACTGGGCGGCGGCGCGGTAGATCACCGGCGACTTGTGCCGCCAGCAGTGCGGATAGCTGTGGCTGATGCCCTCGGTGGCGAACAGGCGGCCGGCCACGCGCAGGGTGTCGATGATGACCGGCACCGCCTTCCAGATGTTCTGGCCGCCGAACAGGGGGAAATCGCTGGCGTAGCTGCCGTGCCCCTGCACCGGGTTGAGGATGTCGTCGTAGGCCATGCCGTGGGCCACGCAGCTGTTGAAGTCGTCCAGGCCGTACGCGGGCGAGGAGTGCACGATGCCGGTGCCGTCTTCGGCGGTGGCGTAGTCGGCCAGGTAGATGGGCGACAGACGGGCAAAGCCCGGGTCCACGTCGTACAGCGGGTGGCGAAATTGCAGGCCACCCAGTTTCTCGCCGGCCACCGTGGCCAGCACCTGGCCGTGCAGGGCGAAGCGGGCCAGGCATTTTTCGACCAGCGACTCGGCCACGATGATGCAGCCCCGCGGGGTGTCGACCAGGGCGTAGACGAGCTCCGGGTTGAGGTTGAGCGCTTGGTTGGCGGGGATGGTCCAGGCGGTGGTGGTCCAGATGACGGCGAAGATGGGTTTGCCTGCGGCGCCGGGCAGGCCGAAGGCGGCCAGCACCTTGGCCGGTTCGTCGGCGGCAAAGCCAACGTCTAGCGTCTGCGACTTCTTGTCGGCGTATTCGATCTCGA
>JAZKDA010000070.1:12228-24221 GCA_040387815.1 Pseudomonadota bacterium
CTTCGTTGCGCGGGTCCATGGTGCGGTAGGGGTGGCCCCAGTCGCCCAGCACGCCCAGGCGCTTGAAGTCGCCCATCTGCAGCGCGATCTGCTCGGTGGCGAAGGCGCGGCTCTTGGCCTGCATCTCGTCGCGCGGCAGGTTGCGGCCGTGCTTTTTCTCGATCGCGTTCTCGATCGGCAGGCCGTGGCAGTCCCAGCCGGGGATGTAGGCTGCGTCCAGGCCCTTGAGCTGGCGCGACTTGACGATCATGTCCTTGAGGATCTTGTTGACCGCGTGGCCCATGTGGATCTGCCCGTTGGCGTACGGCGGGCCGTCGTGCAGCACGAATTTCTCGCGGCCGGCGCGGGCGTCGCGCAGGCGCTTGTACAGGCCTTGCTCCTCCCAGGCCTTGACCCAGCCCGGCTCACGCTTGGGCAGGTCGCCGCGCATGGGGAAGGGTGTGTCTGGCAGGTTCAGCGTGGCGCGGTAATCGGGTTTGTTGTCGGTGTTGTTGTCGGACATGGCAGGCGTCGCAGAGGCTTCGACAAGCTCAGCCCGAACGGGCGGGGAAGCGGCGGGCGAGGTGGGCGTGTGCAGCCGTTCGCCCTGAGCCTGTCGAAGGGCAGCGAACGAGACGCCGGTTCGCTAAATTCGGTCGCGCGTGGTCTGGCGGCGGGTGGATGCGAAGAACGCCCGGGCGTCGTCGCAATCGCGCGCAATGCCGGTCGTGAGGGCGTCGAGGCTGTCGTATTTCAGCTCGTCGTGCAGTTTGTGCAGTAGATCCACACGGATGATTTTACCGTAGGCCCCCTCGGGGCCCAGGTGGGCGGGCCAGTCCAGGCAGTGGGTCTCCAGCAGCACGCGGCCGCCATTGACGTCGTTCGGGTCGAGCGATGGCCGGATGCCCAGGTTGGCCACCCCCGGCACGGGCGCATCGGCCAAGCCGTGCACATGCACCGCGAAGATCCCGCTGGCGGCTGGCTTCCAGTGCGAAAAACGCAGGTTGAGGGTGCGAAAACCGCCCGGCCGATCGGCGCCCTGGCCGAGTTCGCGGCCAAGCTTGCGGCCGTGCACCACATGGCCGCTGATGCTGTAGGGCCGTCCCAGCAGCGCCGCGACCGCGTCCATGTCGCCCCGCGCCAGCGCGTCGCGCACAGCCGAGCTGGACACCCGCAGGCCGTGGACTTCATAGCTGTTCATGCGCGCCACGTCGAAACCCTTGGCGGCGCCGGCGGCGTCCAGCATGGCGTAGTCGCCACTGCGCCGAACGCCGAAGCGAAAGTCGTCGCCCACCAGCACATAGCGGGCGCCCAGGCCGCCCACCAGCACGCCGTCGATGAAGGCCTCGGGGGTCAGGCCGGACAGGCGGGCGTCGAAAGGCAGCACTACGCATTGGTCGACGCCGCAGGCGGCCAGCTCGCTGAGCTTGTCGCGCAGCGTGGCGATGCGCGCGGGCGCCAGCTCGGGCTTTTTCAGCAGGCCGGCGAAGTAGTCGCGCGGGTGTGGCTCGAAGGTGAGCACGCAGCTGGGCACGCCGCGGTGGCGCGCCTCGTTGTTCAACAAGGCAAGCATGGCCTGGTGGCCCCGGTGCACGCCATCGAAATTGCCGATGGTCAGGGCGCAGGCGCGGGCAATGCCCGGATGGTGGAAACCT
The DNA here is from genome assembly GCA_040387815.1 of Pseudomonadota bacterium. GTDB lineage: Bacteria > Pseudomonadota > Gammaproteobacteria > Burkholderiales > Burkholderiaceae_C > Ramlibacter. The sequence continues at coordinate 13,863 of JAZKDA010000070.1, forward strand.
CGGAAGATCCGCATCGGCAGCTTGATATGTTTTTGATAGCAGACCGGGCCCGACTGTCGAACCCGGCGGACACGGTATGGCAATTGAAACAGGTTATATTGTCATCGCTATCCCGATCATTGCTCGTTGCCGTTTTTGGAGGCGTTGCTTGAAGGTCTTGAAGCTGTCCGCACAGGGGCTCCCGCAGTCCTGGATCTCGCTGGAACAGGCGGTGCTGCACTACGCCGCCGAGGAGGTCCGCTGGGAAGTAGGCGCGCAGATCGCCGTGTTCCGCGGCGGCCACAACGCGGTCACCGGCGAGCAGTCGATGATCGCCGTCAGCAGCATCATCGGCACCAAGGGCGTGCCCAACATCAACCCCTTCGACCTGCGTCCGGGCCTGACCAACAGCAAGCTCTTTGCCCGCGACCGCAATGTCTGCGCCTACTGCGGCGACGAGTTCGAAGAGGGCCTGCTCACGCGCGAGCACATCATCCCCTTCGCCCAGAACGGCAAGGACCACTGGATGAACGTGGTCACGGCCTGCCGCGTCTGCAACCACCGCAAGAGCCACCGCACGCCCGAGCAGGCGCGCATGCCTTTGTTGTACACGCCCTACGTGCCCAGCCTCTGGGAAGACTTCATCCTGCGTAACCGCCGCATCCTGGCGGACCAGATGGAGTTTCTGATGGCGCACCTGCCGAAGTCGTCGAGGCTGCACGCCTGAGGCTTCAGGCAAACACCCCGGCCGTCTCGCGCATCCGCGCCGACACCTCGCCAAGGTGGTGCAGGGTGTCGCCGAAGGTCAGCTCCATCTGTGTGAGCCGTTTGAAGTAGTGGCTGCCGATGTAGTCCTGCGTGACGCCGATGCCGCCGTGCAGCTGCACCGAGCTCTGGCCGACAAAGCGCATCGCTACGCCCAGCTGATATTTGGCCTGGGCAAGGGCACGCCGGCGCTCCTCGGTGGGGGCGTTGAGCTTGAGGCTGGCGTAGTAGCTCATGGAGCGGGCCAGCTCCTGCTGCATCTTCATGTCGGCCACCCGGTGGCGCAGTGCCTGGAAGCTGGCGATGGGGACGCCGAATTGCTTGCGCGTGTTCATGTAGTCGGCGGTGAGCTCCATGGTGCGGTCGATCACGCCTACGGCTTCGGCGCACAGCGCGGCGATGCCAATGTCGACCGCATGCTCCAGCGCCACCAGCCCGTCGGCGGTGAGCAGCGTGGCCGGCGCGTCGGTCAGGCGTACCTCGGCGGCGCGGCTGCCGTCCTGGGTGAGGTAGCCGTGGGTGCGCACGCCCGCGGCGGCGCGCTCGACCAGGTACAGGCCGATGGCGCCGGCATGGACCGCCGGCACGATGAAGGCATCGGCCCGGTCGCCGGCCGGCACGATGCTCTTGGCGCCGCTGACCGACCAGCCGGTGGCCGTGGTCACGGCCTGCGCTTCACAGCGGTCCAGCTGCCAGCGCGACTTGCGCTCCTGGTGGGCCAGCACCACCAAGGCATCGCCCGAGGCGATGCGGCCGAGCCAGGCGGCCCGCACCGCGGCCGGCGCATAGCCGTGGAGCACGCCGCCGGCGATCAGGCTCTGGGCCAGCGGCTCGAGCACAATGCCGCGCCCGAGTTCCTCCAGGGCCACCATGGCCTCGACCGGGCCCATGCCCATGCCGCCGTGGTCCTCGGGGATGTACAGGCCGGCCAGGCCGAGTGCCGCCAGCTCGCTATAAGCCGCGCGGTCGAAGCCGCCGGCCAGCACGGCGGCGCGGCGGCGCTCGAAGCTGTAGCTGCGTTCGACCCACTTGCGCACGGCGTCGCGCAGTTGCTGCTGGTCGTCGGTGAATTCGAAGTCCATTTTTTTGCTCCTTTCAACCCAGGACCGTCTGGGCGACGATGGTGCGTTGCACCTCGTTGGAGCCGCCGTAGATGGTGGTCTTGCGCATGTTCAGGTAGGCCGCCGCCAAGGGCGCCAGGCCGAGCGCCGCGCCGGGGTAGTCGCCTTGCCAGCCGGCCTCGGCGGCTTCACTGATGAAGGGCAGGGAGAAAGGGCCGCCGGCCAGCATCATCAGCTCGGTGTAGCGCTGCTGGATTTCGCTGCCGCGAATCTTGAGCAGGCCGGCGATGTCCAGCGAGTTTTTGCCCGATTTCTCGGCCGCCAGCACCCGCAGCACCATCATCTCCAAGGCCACCACATCCACCTCCAGCCTGGCGATCTCGTCGCGAAAGCGCGGCTCGTCCCACACGCCTTCGTCCTTGGCGATGCGCTTGAGCCGCTCCAGCTCGCGCTTGGATCGGTTGATGTCGGCGATGTTGGTGCGCTCGTGCGAGAGCAGATGCTTGGCGTAGGTCCAGCCCTTGTTCTCCTGGCCGATCAGATTCTCGGCCGGTACCTCGACGTTGTCGAAGAACACCTCGTTGACCTCGTGGCTGCCGTCGAGGAGCAGGATGGGCCGCACCTGGATGCCCGGCGACTTCAGGTCGATCAGCAGGAAGCTGATGCCCGTCTGCGGCTTGCCCGAGCTGTCGGTGCGCACCAGGCAGAAGATCCAGTCGCCATACTGGGCCAGCGTGGTCCAGGTCTTCTGGCCGTTGACGATGTACTTGTCGCCGCGGCGCTCGGCACGGGTCTTGAGCGAGGCCAGGTCCGAGCCGGCGCCCGGCTCGGAGTAGCCCTGGCTCCACCAGACGTCGCCGGAGGCGATGCCGGGAAGGAAGCGCTGTTGCTGCTCGGGGGTGCCAAAGGCCATGATGACCGGGGCCACCATCACCGGGCCGAAAGGCATGATGCGCGGCGCGCCGGCCAGGGCGCACTCTTCCTCGAACAGGTGTTTTTGCACGGCGCTCCAGCCCGGGCCGCCGAACTGCGCCGGCCAGCCGAACCCCAGCCAGCCGCGGGCGCCGAGGATGCGAGCCCATCGCTGGATGTCCTCGCGGCTCAGGTGCAGCCCGTGATGCACCTTGTGGGCGATCTCGGGCGGCAGCTTGTCGCGCACCCAGGCGCGGATGTCGGATCGAAACTTTTCTTCTTCGGGCGTGAATGCCAGGTCCATGGTCGTCTCCAGGGGTGCGTGACGGTAGCATGCGGCCCGATTTTTCGCGCCTCCCGGCGCTTGGGATAATCGCCGGCTCCATGAAGAACATCGTGATCCTCATTTCCGGTGGCGGCTCGAACATGGCGGCCATCGTCCGCGCCGCCGAGCGTGAGCGCTGGGCGCAGGCGCCGGGGGCGCGCGTGGCCGCCGTGATCAGCAACCGGCCCGACGCGGGCGGCCTGGGCTTTGCCCGTGACCGCGGCATCGCGGCCGAAGTGGTGGACCATAAGCGATTCGCGGGCCGCGAAGCGTTTGAGGCCGAACTTGCGGCCGCCGTCGACCGCTTCGAGCCCGCGCTCGTGGTGCTGGCCGGCTTCATGCGCATCCTCACGCCCGGCTTCGTCGGGCGCTATGCCGGACGGCTGCTCAACATCCACCCCTCGCTGCTGCCGGCCTTTCCCGGGCTGCACACCCACCAGCGGGCGATCGACGCGGGCTGTAAATTCGCCGGCGCCACGGTGCATCAAGTCACGGCCGAGCTCGACCACGGTCCCATCCTTGATCAGGCGGTGGTGCCGGTGCTGCCCGGCGACGACGCACAATCGCTGGCCGCCCGCGTCCTGACGCAAGAGCACCTCATCTACCCCCGCGCCATCGCACGCCTGCTCGCCTCGGGCTGAAACACCTCATGCACCCCAAAGCCCTCCTCGATGCCTGCGCCGACTTGGTCGCCCAGGTCCTCAAGTTCGACCATCCCGCCGACTCGGTGGTGTCGCGCTACTTTCGCGACCATCGCTCGCTCGGCCCGCGCGAGCGCGCCACCTTGGCCGAGACGGCGTACACGGTGCTGCGCCGCAAGTTGCGTTTCGACCACTTCGCGCCCTCGGGCAGCGGCCCGCGCGAGCGCCGTCTGGCCATCCTGGGCTTTGCCGGCCCGCGTGACTTCCTCAAGAGCGCATTGACCGACCAGGAAAGAAACTGGCTCGACCAGTGCGATGCGGTGCGCACCGAAGACCTGATGGAGCGGCATCGCCACAACCTGCCCGAATGGCTGGTGCAGCCGCTCAAGGAGCAGGTGGGCGCCGATTTCTGGCCCCTGGCGGAGAGCCTGAATGCGCCGGCCCCGCTGGATTTGCGGGTCAATACCCTGATGGCCAAGCGCGAGGAGGTACAGGCCGAGCTGCGCAAGGCGGGCATCGCGTCGCTGCCCACGCCGTATTCGCCCTGGGGGCTGCGCCTTTCGGACAAGCCGGCGCTGACCAAGCTGGAGGTGTTCACCCGCGGCGCCATCGAAGTGCAGGACGAAGGCTCGCAGCTGCTGGCGGCCTTGCTGGATGCGCACCGGGGCGAGATGGTGGTCGATTTTTGCGCCGGCGCCGGCGGCAAGACCCTGGCCATCGGCGCGGCCATGCGCAACACCGGCCGGCTGTATGCCTTCGACACCTCGGCCCATCGGCTGGACGCACTCAAGCCCCGGCTGGCGCGCAGCGGCCTGTCGAACGTGCACCCGGCGGCCATTGCCCACGAGCGCGACGAGCGCATCAAGCGCCTGGCCGGCAAGATCGACCGCGTGATCGTCGATGCGCCCTGTTCGGGCCTGGGCACGCTGCGCCGCAACCCCGACCTGAAATGGCGCCAGTCGCCGCAGTCGATCGCGGAGATGGCCGTCAAGCAGGCCGCCATCCTGGCCAGTGCGGCGCGGCTGCTCAAGCCGGGCGGTCGGCTGGTGTACGCCACCTGCAGCCTCATGCGCGAGGAGAACGAGGCGATCGCCGAAGGTTTTTCCAGCCAGAACCCGGGCTTTGCCGTGCTGCCGGCTGTGGAGGCGCTGGCGCCCTTGAAGCTGGCGGACGCGGCCTCGCTGTGCATCGGACCAGGCGGCCAATACCTGCGGTTGTGGCCCCATCGGCATGACACCGACGGCTTTTTTGCCGCGGTCTGGGTGAAAAAGTAGTTCTTTCCCGCTCATTGCTGAGTGGCTCGGGTGGATTTATCCCCGCCGGGAACCCCCTGGCCCTAAAATCGCGCTACTTCATTTCTGGGGCTGATTGCCCCTGCCCTCCAAATTTATGTTGTTACCTGACTGGGCCGTGCTGAACGCGGTCATTGACCTTTTCGCGCATGGCCTGTGGGACCTCCGCTGGTGGCAGATCGTGTTGTACACACTGGTCACCACGCACATCACCATCGCCGGCGTCACGATCTTCCTGCACCGCACCCAGGCGCACCGCGCCATGGACCTGGGCAAGATCCCTTCGCACTTCTTCCGCTTCTGGCTGTGGTTGGGCACCGGCATGGTGACCAAGGAATGGGTGGCCATTCACCGCAAGCACCACGCCAAGTGCGAAACCGCCGACGACCCGCACAGCCCCCAGACCCGTGGCATTGACACCGTGATGTGGCGCGGTGCTGAGCTCTACCGTGCCGAAGCCAAGAACAAGGAAACCATTGCCAAGTTCGGCCATGGCACGCCGGATGACTGGATCGAGCGCAACCTCTACACCCGCTACAGCTGGCAGGGCGTGGGCCTGATGCTCATCCTGAACGTGGCCTTGTTCGGCGCCGCAGGCCTGGCGGTGTGGGCGGTCCAGATGATCTGGATTCCCATCATGGCGGCCGGCGTTATCAATGGCATCGGCCACTGGTGGGGCTACCGCAACTTCGAGGCGCCCGACGCCAGCACCAACATCGTCCCCTGGGGGCTGATCATTGGCGGCGAAGAGCTGCACAACAACCACCACACCTATCCGACAGCCGCCAAGTTCTCGGTCAAGAAGTACGAGTTCGACATCGGCTGGGTCTACATCAGCCTGATGCAGAAAATCGGCTGGGCCAAGGTCAAGAAGGTTCCGCCGAAGATGCGCCTGGGCTCCATTCGCCCGGTCGCCGACGAAAAGACGCTGGAGGCCGTGATCGCCAACCGCTACGAGGTGATGGCCCGGTACGGCCGCGAGCTGCACCGTGCCTGCAAGGACGAGATCGCCGTGCTGAGCGCGCGCGGCCACTATTTGTCCCTGCTCAAGACCGTGCGGCGCTGGCTGCACCGTGACGCCGACCGCCTGCCGGCCGAGGCCCTGGGCCAGGTGGCCCAGGCCCGTGCGGCCCACCCGGTGCTCGACAAGATGCTCACCATGCGCGAGGAACTGCGCCAGATGTGGCTCAACACCCACGTGTCGCGCGAGCAGCTCGCCGCCGATTTGGCGGCCTGGTGCAAACGCGCCGAAGAAAGCGGCATTGCCCGCCTGCAGCAGTTCTCGATGCGCCTGCGTGCCGCGCACGCATAGCAAGCGTCATCCCCGCGAAGGCGGGGATCCAGGCGCAAGGTGCAACGCACGAAGCGCCGCAAAACAAAAAGCCCCGCACTGCGGGGCTTTTTGCTGGGCAAACAGGCCGAATTACTTCAGCTTGATTTCCTTGTACTCGACGTGCTTGCGAGCCTTCGGGTCGAACTTCATGATCGACATTTTCTCGGGCATCGTCTTCTTGTTCTTGCTGGTCGTGTAGAAGTGACCGGTACCGGCTGTGGACTCCAGCTTGATTTTCTCGCGTCCGCCTTTGCTAGCCATGTGAGTGCTCCTTGATTAGGCCTGGCCGCGGGCACGCAGGTCCGCCAGCACGCTGTCGATGCCGTTCTTGTCGATCAGACGCAAAGCGGCGCTGGAAACGCGAAGACGCACCCAACGGTTTTCGGTCTCGACCCAGAAACGGCGGTATTGCAGGTTCGGCATGAACCGGCGCTTGGTTTTGTTGTTGGCGTGGGAAACGTTGTTTCCCACCATCGGGCCCTTGCCCGTGACTTCGCAGACGCGTGCCATTGCGACACTCCTCATGAACCGGCCGTCACTCCCGTGAGGGCCTCACCTCGCCCAGACGGGGGCGGTGACCGGCCGGCGGCTAGCCGACAAAACCGCAGATTATAACCCTGCCCAATCCAGCGCCTACTGTTCGAGGAAGCGTTGCGCGTCCAGCGCGGCCATGCAGCCGGTGCCGGCGCTGGTGATGGCCTGGCGGTAGATGTGGTCCTGCACGTCGCCGGCGGCGAAGACGCCGGGCACGCTGGTCATGGTGGCCATGCCGTTGCTGCCAGAGCGCGTGAGGATGTAGCCATCCTTCATCTCCAGCTGGCCCTGGAACAGATCGGTGTTGGGCGAGTGGCCGATGGCGATGAAGGCGCCTTGGAGGGCGATGTCTTGCGTGGCGCCGGTGCGGGTGTCCTTCAGGCGCACGCCGGTCACGCCGGTGGCGTCGCCCAGCACTTCGTCGAGCGTCTGGAACAGCTTGAGCTCGATCTTGCCGGTGGCGACCTTCTCCATCACCTTGTCGATCAGGATCGGCTCGGCGCGGAACTTGTCGCGGCGGTGCACCAGGTAGACCTTGGAGGCGATGTTCGACAGGTACAGCGCTTCTTCCACCGCCGTGTTGCCGCCGCCAATGACGCAGGTGACCTGGTCGCGGTAGAAGAAGCCGTCGCAGGTGGCGCAGGCGCTCACGCCCTTGCCCATGAAGGCCTGCTCAGACGGCAGCCCCAGGTAGCGGGCCGAGGCGCCGGTGGCGATGATCAGCGAATCGCAGGTGTAGGTGCCGCTGTCGCCGGTGAGGGTGAAGGGGCGCTTGCTGAAGTCGACCTTGTTGATGTGGTCGAACACGACCTGCGTCTTGAAGCGCTCGGCGTGCTCCAGGAAGCGCTGCATGAGCTCGGGCCCCTGCACGCCCATGACGTCGGCCGGCCAGTTGTCCACGTCGGTGGTGGTCATCAACTGACCGCCCTGGGCGATCCCCGTGATCAGCAGCGGGTTGAGGTTGGCGCGGGCCGCATAGATGGCGGCGGTATAGCCGGCCGGACCCGAACCCAGGATGAGTACTTTGGCGTGTTGCGTGTTCATCTTCGTAAAAGCCACTGCGGTACTAATACCGCTCGGTGTAAAGTTCCAGCCACATCCGCAAGTATCCCCCTCGGGGGGCGCGCGGTGATGCGGCCTCTTTCAATGAACCTCATTGTAAGAACCCATGAGGGAACCGACGCCGCCAACCCAGGCAGGGAGAAAAACTAGTGTCGATGCTGTCCAACCTGGAGCTGATCCGCCGGGTCCCGCTGTTTGCGCTGCTCACGGCCGCGCAGGCCGACTCGGTGGCCCAGGCCGTCGTCAAGCGGCGCTTCAAGCGCGGCGAAGTCATTGTCGAGCAAGGCGACAAGTCCAACATGCTGTTCATCATTCTCACGGGCCGCGCGCGCGTGGTCACCGCCGACAAGCGCGGCCGTGAGGTCATCCTGGCCACGCTGCAGCCGGGTGACTACATCGGCGAGATGAGCCTGATCGACAACGAACCGCACTCGGCCACCGTGCGGGCCGAGGTGCAGACCGACATGTTGTGCCTGGGCCGCGCCGAGTTCGCGCGCTGCCTGCCAGAGAACAGTTCGATGGCCTACGCCATCATGAAGAATCTGGTGCAACGCCTGCGCCACGCCGACCGCAAGATCGAGTCGCTGGCCCTGATGGATGTGTACGGCCGGGTCGCGCGGGCCTTGCTCGAATTCGCCGTGCCAGACCGGGATGGTCTCATGCACATCCGCGAGCGCATTTCCCGCCAGGACATCGCCAAGATGGTGGGGGCGTCGCGCGAGATGGTCAGCCGCGTGATGAAGGACCTGGAAGACCGTGGCTTCATCGAGACACGGCCCGACGGATCCCTGCTCATCAAGGACCGGCTGAGCACGCTGGGCTAGTATTCGTGCTGCCCTGCGCGCAATGCCTTCTGCGCGGGCCAGCACGACCTCGATGACCTATTCGCTCAACACCCTCCAGTCGGCCGGCGGGCCTGCCCGTGGCACGCCGCCGCGAGCCGGCTTCGGCCGCTACGCCCATGAATTCGGGTTGGTCCTTGGCGCGGTCGCTCTGCTGTTCTGGCTGCTCGCGCTGTTGACCTACTCGCCTGCGGACGCCGCTTTTTCCACCTCCGGCGCAGGCGGCCCGGTCGGCAACTGGGGCGGTCGCCTGGGCGCCTGGCTGGCCGACGGCAGCTATTTCTTGCTGGGCTTTTCGGTGTGGTGGTGCGTGGCAGCCGGTGTGAGGGCCTGGATCGCCACGCTGTTGCGTTGGACCCGCGGAGACGGCGAACCGATGGACCGGCGCCAGCTGCTGCGCACCCGCACCGCGTTCTGGGGCAGCCTCTTGGTGCTGCTGTGCGCCAGCAGCGCGCTCGAATGGTCGCGCCTGTACCGCTTCGAGCCGCGCCTGCCGGATCACGCGGGCGGCGCACTGGGCTATCTGGTGGGGGTGCCGGCGGCCAAATGGCTGGGGTTCACCGGCTCGGGCCTGGTCTGCATTGCGCTGGTGGTGCTGGCCAGCGCGGTGGTGTTTCGCTTCTCCTGGGCGCAGTGGGCTGAGCGCATCGGCGCCCGGATCGACGGCTTTTTCGTGGCGCGCCGTGAGGAGCGCGAGCGCGCCGAAGACCTCGCCCTGGGCCAGCAGGCCGCCCGCGAACGCGAGGAGGTGGTCCTGGAAGAGCGCATCGAGATCGAAGAGCACCACCCCGCGCCGGTGCTGATCGAGCCCCTGGTGATGGAGGTGCCGCGCAGCGAGCGCGTCGCCAAGGAACGCCAGAAGCCCCTGTTCAAGGAGCTTCCCGACAGCAAGCTGCCGCAGGTCGATCTGCTCGACGGCCCGCAGGGGCGCCAGGAGACCGTCGCCTCCGAGACGCTGGAGATGACCTCCCGCATGATCGAAAAGAAGCTCAAGGACTTCGGCGTCGAGGTGCGGGTGGTGCTGGCCCAGCCCGGCCCGGTGATCACGCGCTATGAGATCGAGCCGGCCACCGGCGTCAAGGGCTCGCAGGTGGTCAACCTGGCCAAGGACCTGGCCCGCTCGCTGTCGCTGGTGTCGATCCGGGTGGTCGAGACCATTCCCGGCAAGAACTACATGGCGCTGGAGCTGCCCAACGCCAAGCGGCAGTCGATCCGCCTGTCCGAGATCTTGGGCTCGCAGGTCTACAACGAGGCCAAGTCCATGCTCACCATGGGCCTGGGCAAGGACATCATCGGCAACCCGGTGGTGGCCGATCTGGCCAAGATGCCGCACGTGCTGGTGGCCGGCACCACCGGCTCGGGCAAGTCGGTGGGCATCAACGCCATGATCCTGTCGCTGCTGTACAAGGCCGAGGCGCGCGACGTGCGCCTGCTGATGATCGACCCCAAGATGCTGGAGATGTCGGTCTACGAGGGCATACCGCACCTGCTGGCGCCGGTGGTCACCGACATGAAGCAGGCGGCCAATGGCCTGAACTGGTGCGTGGGCGAGATGGAGCGGCGCTACAAGCTGATGTCCAAGCTGGGCGTGCGCAACCTGGCGGGCTACAACG
>JAZKDA010000071.1:0-3916 GCA_040387815.1 Pseudomonadota bacterium
GTTTGGTGTCCACGGCCGGGCCCGCGGAAACAAAGTAAAATCATGTGCTTTGCGCCGGCCGGCTCCTTTCCACGGCCCCTGGCGCACCCCGCCGCCTTCATCGCCCGCCTTCCGCGCGCGGCCCCGCGGCTTACCAACGCGTCAGCAACATGAAAATCGCTCAAGAAATCCGCGCCGGCAACGTGATCATGCACAGCGCCGCCCCCTGGGTCGTGCTCAAGGCCGAATACGCCCGCGGCGGCCGCAACGCCGCCACCGTGCGCATGAAGCTCAAGAGCCTGCTGTCCAACCAGGGCACTGAAATCGTCTTCAAGGCCGACGACAAGATGGATCAGATCGTGCTGGACAAGAAGGACTGCACCTATTCCTACTTCGCCGACCCGATGTACGTCTGGATGGACGCCGACTACAACCAGTACGAGGTCGAAGCCGAAAACATGGGCGACTCGCTGAACTACCTCGAAGACGGCATGACCGCCGAAGTGGTGTTCTATGACGGCAAGGCCATCTCCGTCGAACTGCCCACCAGCGTCGAGCGCGAGATCACCTGGACCGAACCCGCTGTCAAGGGCGACACCTCAGGCAAGGTGCTCAAGCCCGCCAAGATTGCCACCGGTTTCGAGATCGGCGTGCCGATCTTCGTGGCCCAGGGCGACAAGGTCGAGATCGACACCCGCACCGCCGAATACCGCCGCAGAGTGTGACCCACCCCCGAAGCGGCTCACTTCGTGTAGCCGCCTGCCCCTCAAGGGGGCGCCACCAGCGGCCCGGCAAAGCCGGTTCCGCGGTGGCCGCTGAACCAGACACGGCATTCGATTGATGAGGGTGATGGCCAGCATTTGGGCTACAACACAGGCTCCTTCGGGAGTTTTTTTGCTTTTTTGCGGCGCATGCCCATGGATTTCGATTTCGCGCAGATCGCCGTGCCCTTCCGGATGCAGCCGAACATCGCCCGGCTGCCACGGGGCGCGCCGCAGCTGACGGCGCTGGATCCAGCCTCGCCGCTGCATGCGGAAAAGCGAGCCGTGCTGGCGGCTGGCCCGGTGAGGCTGGCGGTGTCGGGCTTCGACGCCGCCCCCGCCTTGGCGTCGATTGCCGAGCAGGCCCGCCGCGACGGCGCCGAGGCGCGGCTGCTGGCGGGCGAGCCGCTGGAACTGGCATTCGAGGAAGACCTGGCCGTTCTTGACGGAGACACCGGCACCCTGCCCTGGCTGTGCGTCTGCACACCCTCGCACTGGGTGCCACACGACAAGCTGGGCCTGTCGTTGGCGGCGGTGCACGCGCCGGTGGCGGACAACGAAAGGCTGCTGGCGGCATCGGCCCAGCTCACCAGGCTGGCGACCGGCGGTGAGCGCTGGGAGCGGCGGGTGTGGACCGTAAGCCCCTCGGACCGCTACGACCAGCATCCGCTGCGCCAGCCCCGCACACCCTGGCCGGATTCGGCCGACGCCGCCGCCTTCGCGGCGCGCTGCTTCCTGCGGGTGGAGCGCCAGACTTTCTTTCCGGTGGGACGGGGTACGCAACAGGCGGTGTTCACCATCCGCGTTCAACTCGCCCCGTTGACACAGACCGTGGACACGGCCGACAAGGCGCGGCGGCTGTACGACAGCCTGGCCTCGATGACCGATGCGGTGTTGCAATACAAGGGCCTGGCCGCCGCGCGAGCGCCTTTGCTGCGGTGGTTGGCGGCCCGCGCCGCGGATAGCGCATGAAATCCCGCCACAATGGCCCCATGCCTTCGAATCGCGATCTCCACGACCGTCGCATCGCCGACGCCTGGGCCACCTTGCAAGCCCACTCCACCTCCGGCATTGCGCTGGAGCCCGACGCCAGCCGTCTGGCCTTCGCCGATCCGCAATTTTTGCTAAGGCGCGAGACGCGCGGGATCCGCTTCCAGCTGGAGTTGCTCAAGCCCGATCTGGGGCAACAGGCCCATGGCATCGAAAACACCATCGTGGTGTTCGGCAGCGCCCGCTTTCGCAGCCAGGAGGAAGCCGACACGCTGCTCGCCGCGGCCGAGGCCGGCGGTGACGAGGCCACCATCCGGCGGGCCCGGGTCATGGCCCGCAATGCGCGCTATTACGAACAGGCTCGCGCCTTCGGCCAGCTTGTCGCGCGCCACAGCGCAGACAAGGAGGCGCGTGACAAGCTGTTCGTCTGCACAGGCGGCGGGCCGGGCATCATGCAGGCGGCCAACCGCGGCGCGTTCGAGGCCGATGGCGTGAGCGTGGGCCTGGCGATCGCCCTGCCGATGGAGGAAGCGGCCAACCCCTACGTCACGCCGGAGCTGTCGTTCAAGTTCCACTACTTCGCGCTGCGCAAGATGCACTTCATGATGCGGGCCAAGGCGCTGGTGGCGTTTCCTGGCGGCTTCGGCACACTCGATGAGCTGTTCGAGGTGATCACGCTGGTGCAGACGCGCAAGGCCAAGCAGGTGCCCATCGTGCTGTTCGGCTCCGACTATTGGAAGCGGGTCATCAACTTCGACGCCCTGGTGGAGGAGGGCGTGGTGTCGCCGGCCGACCTCGATCTGTTCCAGTATGCGGACGACCCCGACACCGCCTGGGAATTGATCCGCAGCTTCTACCGGCTCTGAGGCGCTATCAGCCCTCTCGGGGGCGCATGCGCCAGGCGATCCGGGAGCCGCCACCCACCATGGCGCCCACCGTCCAGAACACAGCCGAGATGCCAACCACCGCGCCGGCCAGGCCGAACACCAGCGGCATGAGCACACCCGATCCATAAATCGCGGCCATCCGGATGCCCAGGGCCTCGCCGTGACGATGCGCCGGCGTGATCTGGTGCATGGTGCTCATGACCATGGGCTGCACTGCCCCGAGCGCGAACCCGAGCAGGACAGAGCACACACCCATGGCCCACGCGGAATGCATCAACGGATACACCGCGAACAGCACGGCCGCCGCCCCCATCGACAGCATGATCACTACCCACTCGGGCGCGCGCGCGGCCAGGAAGGGGAGCACGATACGCAAGGCCGCCGCCGCGATGGCAAAGGCCCCGAGGATCATTCCGATGACGGATGCCGACAGCCCGCGCTCATGCCCGAGCACTGGAACGACCAATGTGTGCACATCCCAACACGAGGACACCAGCCAGTTGATGATCATGAGGCGCCGAAAGCCGGGATCACGCAGCAGGTCCCAGGCCGCCGCGGAACGCCCGGCGCCCCGTGGATCGGCTGACGGCAGTTCCCGCACGCCGCGCACACAGGCCCACGCCCCTAGCGGCAGCAATGTCATCGCCAGGAACGCAGCGCGAAAGCCGCCAAGGTCGATCAGTACGCCCGCGACAAGAGGGCCGACAAAGTTCGATACCGCCGGTGCGATGGAAAGCCACGAGAACACCTGACGCAGTTGCATCGGGCCGGATGCCGCACGACCGACATGCCGCTGCAGGGCGATGGAGCCCAGTCCGGCGGCGCAGCCGGTCATCATCGCGCTCACGCAGAGCACCGAAAACACGGGCCATGCGGCGGCCAGGCCACCGCCCACGACCGCCAAGGCGATGGCGATGATGACCGGGCGGTGCAGGCCGTGTCGATCGGCATAGCGGCCGGCCGGCACCGACAGGAACACCTGGGTCACCGCGAACAGGGCCAGCAGCAAGCCGACCGCCACGGCGCCGTACCCGGCGCGCAGCGCCAGCAAGGGCGCGGCCATCCGCATGCCGGCCATGGCGGCGTGGACGAAAAGATGCCCCGCCATGATGCGGGCGAGCTCCGCGCTCAGGCCGACGCGCCCGGCGCCCGGCTCACTCGGCGGTGTCGTCAACGACGTCCTCCGCCGGGGGCAAGAGGGCCTGGGCCTGAGTCTCGGGCAGGGCTTCGACCACCTTGAGCGCACGCCGCATCTGGCGGGTGCGGTGCGCTCGCGGAAGCCCGTCTCTTTGGCGAGCG
>JAZKDA010000071.1:3926-15905 GCA_040387815.1 Pseudomonadota bacterium
GGCGGGTGCGGGTGTCGGCCTTGTCCAGGGTGTCCGAGGCCTTTTGCATCTGTTCCTTGATGCGGGCGACCCAGTCGCCATAACGCTCGAACTCGGTCTTGACGGCGCCCAGCACCTTCCAGACTTCGGAGGCCTGCTCCTGCAAGGCCAGGGTGCGAAATCCCATGTGCAGGCTGTTGAGCATGGCCAGCAGCGTGGTCGGGCCGGCCAGCGTCACACGCCAGTCGCGTTGCAGCGCGTCCATCAGGCCCGGGCGCCGCAGCACCTCGGCATACAGGCTTTCGACCGGCAGGAACAGGATGGCGAAGTCGGTGGTGTGCGGGGGGCTGACATACGACTCGGCGATCGACCTGGCCTCCTGGCGGATGCGCGCCTCGAGCGCGCGCGCGCAAACCTCGACCCCGGCCGCATCGGCGCGGTCGTGCGCCTCCAGAAGGCGCTCGTAGTCGTCGCGCGGAAACTTGGCGTCGATCGGCAGCCATACCGGCGTGCCGTCGTCGCTGCGGCCCGGGAAACGCACCGCGAAGTCCACCCGCTGGCGGCTGCCGGGCTTGGTTTCGACCTGGCGGCCGTATTGCTCGGGCGCCAGCACCTGCTCGAGCAGGGCCTCCAGTTGCACTTCGCCGAAGATGCCGCGCGTCTTGACGTTGGTCAGCACGCGTTGCAGGTCGCCCACGCCCTGCGCCAGCGACTGCATCTCGCCCAGACCCTTGTGCACCTGCTCGAGCCGCTCGGCCACTTGGCGGAAGCTCTCGCCCAGCCGCGTCTCCAGCGTGGCCTGCAGCTTTTCGTCGACGGTGCGCCGCATCTCCTCGAGCTTGGCCGAGTTGGTCTGCTGCAGCACCGACAGCTGCGCCTCCAGCGTGGCGCGCACCTCGGCCAGACGCCGGGCGTTGGAATCGCTGAGCGCCTGCAATTGCGAATTGAGTGTGTCGCCCAGGCCTTTTTGCATCAGCGCGAGCTGCTGGCCGAAGGCGTCGATCTGGGCGTTCTGGGTGCGCGTGGCCTCGGCCCCCTGGCGCACCAGCGCGTCCTGGAAGCTGGTGAGGTTGTGGGTAAGCTCCTGCCGGGCGCCGCGCGAGGATTCGCTGATCTCGCGCCGCAGTTCGCGCTCAAGCCGTTCGTTGGCCGCCAGCAGTTCGACCCGCATCCCCTCCTGGCTGGGCGGGCGGCGCAGCAGCAGAACGACCAGGAGCACGAGATTGATAACGCCCAATGCCAGGGCGATCCAGGCTTCGATGTTCAACGCGGCTCCAGGACCACGGGGCCGAGCGGGGAATGGATACTCACAGGAACCATAGGAAGGTCATGGCAATGAAAAGCGGAACGAGTACCGCACAAGACCAGGCCATGTAGCCGAAAAAGCTGGGCATGCGGATGCCCCGGTCTTCGGCGATGGCCTTGACCATCAGGTTGGGCGCATTGCCGATGTAGCTGTTGGCGCCCATGAAGACCGCCCCGGCCGAAATGGCGGCCAGCGTGGGCGCCATCGTCGTCATGAGCACGGCCGGATCGCCACCCGCGGTGTTGAAGAACACCAGGTAGGTCGGCGCGTTGTCCAGGAACGAGCTGAGCACGCCGGTGGCCCAGAAATAGGCGGCGGGGTCGGGCGAGCCGTCGGCCCGCGTGACGGCGGCGACAACGGCGCCGAACGGCCCTTGCGTGCCGGCCTTGAGCATCGCGATCACCGGGATCATGGTCAGGAAGATGCCCGCGAACAGCTTGGCCACCTCCTGCATGGGCGCCCAGGAGAACTGGTTTCGCTCGTGCACGACGTGGGGCGTCAATTTCAACGACACCAGCGTCACGATCACGAGGCCGACGTCGCGCACCAGGCCGGGCAAGCCTACGGTGGTGCCAGCCACATCGAAGGTCACCTGCGACTTCCACAGGCCGCTCAGCAGCACCAGGGCAACGATGACACCCAGCAGCCAGAAGTTGCGCGCACCCTCGAAGCCGAGGTCGCGGGTGTCGGGCGTGGGGTCCACCGGCAGCAGCTCTTCGCGGCGGTGAAAGTAGCCGGCGTCGAGCACATAGAACAGCGCAAGCAGTGAGCCAACCAGGAACAGGGTTTCGGGAAACAGGTGCTTGATCGTCCAGAAGAAATCCACGCCCTTGAGGAACCCCAGGAACAGCGGCGGATCGCCCAGTGGCGTGAGGGAGCCGCCGGCGTTGGAGACGATGAAGATGAAGAAGATGACGACATGCGCCTTGTGCCGGCGGTTGTCGTTGGCGCGAATGAGGGGGCGGATCATCAGCATCGACGCGCCAGTGGTGCCCATGACGCTGGCCAGCAGCGCGCCGATGGCCAGGATGGCGGTGTTCATCCCCGGGCTGCCGTGCAGGTTGCCACGAATGAAGATGCCCCCGGCCACGGTGAACAGGGCCGTCACCAGGATGACGAATGGCAGGTACTCGGCCACGGCCACATGCACCAGGCTCGCGCCGGCGGCGCCCACACCGAACACCATGGCATAGGGAATCAGGAAGGCCAGGGCCCAGCCCGCCGCGATCTTGCCGAAATGGTGATGCCACAAGTGCGGTGCCGCCAGCGGCACCAGGGCGATCGACAGCAGGATGCCGGCAAACGGTATGCCCCACAGGGCGGACAGGGCACGTCCATCAAGGTCCGCCGCGGCAGCCCACTTGGGCAACAGCAGCAGTGCGGCCAGCGCGGCGCGGGCGGGGATCACGGCGGTGAGGTTCAATCGAGCCAGCGGGTGAAGCCCTGCACCGGTTCGCGCGGCGTGTGAAAACCGTTGACGAGCGCGCTTTCGTCCGCATAGCCCAAGGCCATGCCGCACACGACCATCTCGCGCTCACCAGCGCCGATGTGCGAATGCACCAGGCCGGAAAACTCGTTCCAGGCGGCCTGCGGGCAGGTGTGCAGGCCCCGGGCGCGGGCTGCCACCATGATGCTCTGAAGGAACATGCCGTAGTCGACCAGAGAACCGCGATTGAGGATGCGGTCGATTGTGAACACGAGGCCCACCGGCGCGTCGAAGAAGCGGAAGTTGCGCTGGTGCTGCGCGTGCATCTTGTCCTTGTCGCCCTTGCCTATCCCCAGCAGGCCGTACAGGCCCCAGCCATTCTCGCGCCGGCGCTCGATGAAGGGTGTGACCCAGTTCTCGGGGTAGTAGTCGTAGCCCCTGGGGTACTGCGCGGCAAGCGACGGGTCGGCACGGATCGCGTCGTGGACCGCGCACACCTTCTCGCACAGCGATTGCCGACTGGCGCCCTGCAGCACATACACCTGCCAGGGCTGCGCATTGCTGCCGCTGGGCGCCCGGCTGGCCACCTTGAGGATGTCTTCGATGGTCTCGCGCGGCACCGGGCGCGGCAGGAAGGCGCGGGTGGAAAAACGGCTTTCGATGGCCGCGTCGACGCTGGCCGGATCCTCGATGCGGACACTGACCTGAGGGGGGCTTGTCATGGGTTCAACTGCTCCAATAGATTGCACGACCTTCGCAGGCCGCGGCGCGATGCCCGCCTTGCGCGATTACCGCCTCGCATTCTGCCAGCGCCGCCAGTACTGGGCCGCGACCTTGAAGGTGTTCACCTGCGCCTGGACGGTGTCTTCGATACGGTGGCCATATCCGCCCGCCATGGCAAACGCCAGCGGCACACGCCGCTGCCAGGCCCACTCGAAAACCCGGCGATCGCGCGCCTCCAGGCCGTCCCAGGTGAGCTTGAGCCGGCCCAGGCGGTCGCCTTCGTGGGGATCGGCGCCAGCCAGGTAGATCACCAGACCGGGCTCGAAGCGGCGATCGAGTTCGTCGAGCGCGCCTTCCAGCGCCTGCAGATAGTCGGCATCGCCCAGGCCGTCCGGCAGGTCGATGTCGAGATCGGACGCCTCCTTGCGAAACGGGAAGTTCTTTTGCCCGTGCATCGACAGCGTGAAAACCGAGGGATCGCCACGAAAGATGCTGGCCGTGCCGTTGCCCTGGTGCACATCCAGGTCGATCACCGCCACCCGCAGCGGCCGGCCCCGGCTGCGCCCCCGTTCTGCCTGCAGCAATCGGGCCGCCACCGCGGCATCGTTGAAGACGCAAAAGCCCCCGCCACGCTCGGCGCTGGCGTGATGCGTCCCGCCAGCGATGTTGGCCGCGACGCCTTCGGCCATCGCGGCGCGGCAGGCGGCGATGGTGGCGCCTACTGAACGCCGCGCCCGCTCGGCCATGGCCTGGCTCCAGGGAAAACCGATCTCGCGCAGGATCCGCGGGTCGACCGAGCCATCGGTGATGGCCTTCACATACGCGGGGGCATGCGCCAGGGCCAGCTCGCCGTCGCTGGCCGGCTCGGCCTGCATGAGCCGCATTTCGGCCAGCTCATCCGCGAGGCGGTCGCGCAGGAGCTGGTATTTCGCCATCGGAAACCGATGGCCCGGCGGCAGGCTCAGCACGAACTGGGTGGCATAAAAGACCCGCATCCCGCCATTGTGCGGTCGGCCCGGTTCAGCCCTGCGGCGCCACAACCCCTCCAAATTTGTTGCAACGCAGCAAAAAAAGCTTGCAAAGCCGAAATAGCCCCCTACAATTCAAACCATGCTGCAGCGCAACATAAATGTTCTCAGGCAGCAGAAGTACCCCGAAACCACCCTAACTGGAGTTCTCCATGCTGACCGCTGAACAGATCCTTGCCTCGCAAAAAGCCAACCTCGAAACCCTCTTCGGCCTGACCAACAAGGCGTTCGAAGGCGTCGAGAAGCTCGTCGAGCTGAACATCACCGCCTCCAAGGCCGCCCTGAGCGAAGCCGCTGGCACCGCCCAAGCGCTGCTGAGCGTCAAGGACGCCCAGGAACTGCTGGCCCTGCAAGCCTCGCTGTTCCAGCCCCTGGCCGAAAAAGCCTCCGCCTACAGCCGCCACGTGTATGAAATCGCCTCTGGCGCCGGCGCCGAGTTCGGCAAGTCGCTCGAAGCCCAAGCCACCGACGCGCAAAAGAAGTTCATGAGCGTCGTCGACAACGCCGCCAAGAACGCCCCGGCCGGCAGCGAGACCGCCGTCGCCGTGTTCAAGAGCGCCGTTGCTGCTGGCAGCAATGCCCTGGAATCGGTGCAAAAGGCTGTCAAGCAAGCCACCGACGTGGCCGAAGCCAACTTCAACGCGGTCGCCAGCACCGCTGTGAACGCCGCCAAGACCACCACCCGCGCCAAGCGTTAAGTCCTTCGACAGAGTTCCGCCACCCTGCGTCCGGAACTCTGCCATGAGGCAGGTTACCTACCCCATGCCTGTGATTTTCCAGGCAGGGTTCTTCAGGTTGTCTCCTCGGGTCCTTTCGTAACCATCGGGTTCAGGGATCCATTCGCCCCAGCCACTGTGCTGGGGCGTTTTTTTTGGGCGTCCACTTTTTTTGCGGACTTCAATTGCGAATCATTCTCGTTCGCGTATGATCGGGGCATCGATCGACCTCAAGAGAACCCATGACCCGCCCATCCTTCGCCGCAGCCTCCACCATCGCCCTGTTGCTCGCCGCTGGCACCCCCGCTTTCGCACAGGACCAGGTGCTGAACCTGTATTCGGCCCGCCACTACGCGACCGACGAGGACCTCTACAGCAACTTCACCAAGGCCACCGGTATTCGCATCAACCGCGTTGACTCCGACGATGCGGGCATCCTGGCACGGCTCAAGGCGGAAGGCGCGGCCTCACCCGCCGACGTGATCTTGCTGGTCGACGCCTCACGGCTGCACAAGGGCGAGATCGACGGCTTGTTCAAGCCGGTCCAGTCAAAGCTGCTGGCGGAGGCGATCCCGGCCAAGTTTCGGGCGCGCGATACCGCCGAGGGCACGACCTGGTTCGGCTTTTCCACCCGGGCGCGGGTTGTGGTGTACGACAAGCTCAAGGTCCAGCGGGAGGATGTCGACACCTACGAGGAGCTGGCCGACCCCAAGAACAAGGGCCGCGTGTGCATTCGCTCCGGCTCGCACCCCTACAACCTGTCGCTGTTCGGCGCCGTCACCGAGCACCTGGGCGAGGCCAAGGCCGAGCAGTGGCTCAAGGGCGTCGTGGCGAATCTGGCGCGCGATCCCAAGGGCGGCGACACCGACCAGATCAAGGCCGTCGGCGCCGGCGAGTGCCAGGTCGCGGTGACCAACACCTACTACATCGCCCGCCTGATGCGCTCGGCCAACCCGGCCGACCGCGCATTGATGGAAAAGGTGGGCATTGTGTTCCCCAACCAGAACAGCTGGGGCACCCATGTGAACATTGCCGGCGGCGCCGTCGCCCGGCACGCGAAGAACCCGGCCGCCGCCGTCAAGTTCCTCGAATACCTGGCCGGCCCGCAAGCCCAGGACCACTTCGCCAACGGCAACAACGAGTGGCCGACCGCCAAGGGCGTGAAGGTGACCAACCCGGCGCTGCAGGCCATGAGCGGCGGCGATTTCAAGTCCGAGACCATTCCCCTGGCCGCTGTCGGCGCCAACACGGTGAAGGTTCAGCAGATGCTCGACCGCGTCGGGTTCAAGTGACCGGCGCGTAGCGCCGGTCATCCCCGCGAAGGCGGGGATCCACGCCCTCCCGCAATAGCGTTCAGGTCATCCGCCGCAGCCCCCGCCTCGCGGGGGTGACGGGGCTTGCGGCGCCTTGTCGGCTTGCGTCCAAGGGCCATAATCCGCACCTTACGTTACGTCAACGTCAACTGCGGGAGCACCCATGGACATCAACGGCAAGGTCTTCATCGTCACCGGCGGCGCGTCGGGGCTGGGCGAGGGCACTGCCCGCCTGCTGGCCGAATGCGGCGGCAGGTTGGTCATCGCCGACATGCAGGCCGACAAGGGGGAAGCGGTGGCGCGCGAGATCGGCGGCGCCTTTGTGCGCTGCGACGTGAGCCAGGAAGCCGATGCGCTGGCGGTGGTGCAACAGGCGTCGTCCATGGGCAAGCTGATGGGGCTGGTCAACTGCGCGGGGATCGCCACGGCGGAAAAGACCCTCGGCAAGACCGGGGCGCACAGCATGGCGGTGTTCATGCGCGCCATCAACGTCAACCTGGTGGGCACCTTCAACATGCTGCGCGTGGCCGCCGAAGCCATGAGCCACAACGAACCCGAGGCCACCGGCGAGCGCGGCTGCATTGTCAACACCGCGTCCGTCGCGGCGTATGACGGGCAGATCGGGCAGGTGGCGTACAGCGCCTCCAAGGCTGGCGTGGTCGGCATGACCTTGCCCGTGGCGCGCGACCTGGCCCGCAGCGGCATCCGAAACATGACCATCGCGCCCGGGCTGTTCGGCACACCCATGGTGTTCGGCATGCCCAAGGACGTTCAGGATGCGCTCGCTGCGGCCGTGCCCTTTCCGCCCCGCCTGGGAACGCCGCTGGACTACGCCAAGCTGGTGCGTCACATCTTCGAAAACGACATGCTCAATGGCGAAGTGATCCGCCTCGACGGCGCGATCCGGCTCGCGCCCCGGTGAGGCGTACAGCCCTCCTCGAGGGGCACCCGTGACCCACAAGGCAAGGTTCACGCCATGAAGCGAATGCTCTTGCTGGTCATGTTTGCGGCTGCTCTGACGGCCTGCGCACCCCTTTACCCCAACGGCCCCGCTGCGCCTGGCGAGCCGCCACTGCAGCCCGAAGGCGCATCCGTCCAGACCCGCAAACCGGGCTGGGCCACCCGCACCCAAGCGGTCGCGGCGGCGCACCCGATGGCGGCGGATGCCGGCCTGCGGATGCTCAACGCGGGCGGTAGCGCCGTCGATGCCGCGATCGCCGTGCAAATGGTGCTGACGCTGGTCGAGCCACAATCCAGCGGCATTGGCGGCGGATCGTTCCTGCTGCACTGGAACGGCCGCGAGGTCGAGGCCTTCGACGGCCGCGAGACGGCGCCGGCGCTGGCCGACGAAAGGCTGTTTCTCGACGCCGACGGCAAGCCGATGGCGTTTCACGCGGCGGCGGTGGGCGGCCGCGCGGTCGGTGTGCCCGGCACGCTGCGGATGCTGGAGCTGGCCCACCGCCAGCACGGCCGGCTGCCGTGGACGCAGCTGTTCGAGCCCGCCATCTCGCTGGCCGAGCAAGGCTTTCCGGTCGGCGCACGCCTGCACGCGCTGCTCACCAACGATGCGCACCTGAAGAAAGACCCGGCAGCGGCCGCTTATTTTTATCGGGCCGACGGCACGCCGCGCGCCGTCGGCGACCGGCTGCGCAATCCCGAGCTCGCGGCGGTGTTTCGCCGCATCGCCGCCGAAGGCCCGCGCGCGCTGCACGAGGGTGAGATTGCGCAGGCCATCGTCGACAAGGTGCAAAAGCACCCCGGCAATCCGGGCCGTCTGTCGATGGGCGACCTGGCCGGCTACCAGCCCCGAAAGCGCGCGCCCCTATGCCATGACTGGCGCGCCGGCGGCAAGGACTGGCGCGTCTGCGGCTTTCCGCCGCCGAGCTCGGGCGCAATCGCCGTCGGCCAGATCCTGGGCATGCTGAGCCTGACCCCCGCGACGACAATGCGGCCGCGGGACGGCCTGCCCTCGGCCGACTGGCTGCACTGGTACACCGAGGCCGCGCGGCTGGCGTACGCCGACCGCGCCCAGTGGGTCGCCGATCCCGACTTCGTCCAGCCGCCCGCCGGCCGCTGGACGAGCCTGCTCGATCCCGCCTACCTGGCCCGGCGTGCGGCCCTCATCGGTGCGACCAGCATGAAGGATGCCCCGCCAGGGGCGCCAGCCGGCACGTTCCGCGGCTTGGCGCCCATGCCCGCGCAGCCCGAATTCGGCACTTCGCACATCAGCATCACCGACGCCTGGGGCAACGCCCTGGCCATGACCAGCAGCATCGAAGACCAGTTCGGCGCGCGCCTGATGGTCAAGGGTTTCCTGTTGAACAACGAACTGACCGACTTCAGCTTCGCACCGGCCGACGCGCAGGGCCGGCCCGTGGCCAACCGTGTGCAGCCCGGCAAGCGGCCGCGCTCGTCCATGGCCCCCACACTCGTGTTCGACAAGGCGAGCGGGCAGCTCGCGATGACCACGGGCAGCCCGGGCGGCGCCCTGATCATCCACTTCACCGCCAAGACGCTCTACGGCGTGCTCCACTGGGGGCTGAACCCCCAGCAGGCGATCGACCTGCCCAACTTCGGCTCGACCGGCGGCCCGACGTTCCTCGAACAAGAGCGCTTTCCCGCCACGACGCTGCGGGCCCTGCGCGCGCGGGGCACCGACGTGCGCGAACAGGCCCTGCCCAGCGGCATCCAGGCCATCGCGCGCACGCCCGATGGCTGGTTCGGCGGCGCCGACGCGCGGCGCGAGGGTGTGGTCGTCGGCGACTGATCCCGCCAAGCGCGGTCCGCGAGGCAAAATACGCCGGCCAATGGCCATCCCCGAAACATTCATCCAGGAACTCCTGGCACGCGCCGACGTGGTCGAGATCGTCGGCCGCCATGTGCAGCTGAAGAAGACGGGCGCCAACTTCTCGGGCCTGTGCCCCTTTCACGCGGAGAAGTCGCCCTCGTTCACCGTCAGCCCCACCAAGCAGTTCTTCCACTGCTTCGGCTGCGGCAAGCACGGCAACGCGATCGGCTTCCTGATGGAGCATGCCGGCATGGGCTTCGTCGAGGCGGTCAAGGACCTCGCGGGCCAGTACGGCATGCAGGTGCCCGAAGACGAACGCTCGCCGCAGGACCGGGCTGCCGCCGCCCAGCAGCGCGAAAAGCAGGCCACCCTCAGCGAGGTGCTGGAAAAGGCTGGCGAGGCCTATCGCAAGCACCTGAAGGCGTCGCCCCGCGCCGTGGATTACCTCAAGGGCCGCGGGCTTTCGGGCGAGATCGCCAAGCGTTTCGGCCTGGGCTATGCGCCCGAAGGCTGGCGCAGCCTGGCCAGCGTCTTTGCGCAGTACGACGACCCGCTGCTGGCCGAGAGCGGACTGGTCATCGTCAACGAAGACGAAGACAAGCGCTACGACCGCTTTCGCGACCGCATCATGTTCCCGATCCGCAACGTCAAGGGCGAGTGCATCGGCTTCGGCGGGCGGGTGCTGGGCGATGAAAAGCCCAAATACCTCAATTCGCCCGAAACCCCCGTTTTCAGCAAGGGCCGCGAGCTTTACGGCCTGTTCGAGGCGCGGCAGGCCCTGCGCGACGAGGGCTTCGTGCTGGTCACCGAGGGCTACATGGACGTGGTGGCCCTGGCCCAGCTGGGCTTTCCCAACGCAGTCGCCACCCTGGGCACGGCCTGTACCACCGACCATGTGCAAAAGCTGTTCCGCTTTACCGACAACGTCGTCTTCAGCTTCGACGGCGACGCCGCCGGACGCCGTGCGGCGCGCAAGGCGCTCGAAGGCGCACTGCCCTATGCCACCGACCTGCGCACGGTCAAGTTCCTGTTCCTGCCGACCGAGCACGACCCGGACAGCTACATCCGCGAGCACGGCCGCGACGCCTTTGCCCGCTACGTGGGCGAAGCCACCCCACTGTCGCGCTTCCTCGTGGACAGTGCCCGCGAGGGCTGCGACCTGAGCACCGCCGAGGGCCGTGCCCACATGGCGGCCAACGCCAAGCCGCTTTGGAACCTGCTGCCCGACGGTGCGCTCAAGCGCCAGCTGCTCGGTGAGATCGCCGACCTGGCCCAGCTCGAGGGGCGCGAACTGGCCGCGCTGTGGAGCGGAAAGCCGCTGCACAGCGCGTCGCCGGCGGGCCACCGCAAACGCGAGCAGCGTCCATGGAGTGCACCGCAATCGCCCACCCAAGCGCCCCGGCGCCCACCCGGTCGGGCGCAGCCGCCGGGCCGCATCGACCGGGCCCTGCAGATCGTGTTGTCCGATGCGCATGCCTGGGGACGGCTGTCCAGCGACGACCACCATCTGCTGTGCGAGCTCGCGCCGCCGCACGGGCCGCTGTTCGGCTGGCTGGACGCGCAGTCGCACGACCATGGCCCGCAGCCCTGGGCCGATCTGCGCCCCGCGCTGGCCGGACATGAGCACGAAAGTTTCGCTCTCGCCCTGATGTCGCGCCTGCCGGAGGCGATCGAGAACGACGCCGCCGAGCTCGTTCACATCCTGGCGCGTGAACGCGAGCGCCTCATGCACGAGGAAATGGCCGCGCTGTCGGCGCGCGCGGCCACCGACCCGGCCGCCTACGAACGGCTCAAGCTGCTGGTGACCCAGGCCAAGGCCGGCGGATCCTGATCCATCTTCTTGAAATTCCTCTTGAAATTCGGGCCGATCGCTATAATGTGCGGTTTGCTTCTCGCAAGAGCGACAGCAGCACCTCCGGGCCCGGCCGACTGTGACAGCAAAGGCTTCACGACAGCGCCATCTCACCGCAAGGACTGCACACCAAATGTTCGCCCAGACATCTTGCGTATGAGACGCCACCGGCCCGCCTGGCGGGTAGATCTATTGTTCGGCCCGCGCCGCGGTCCGGCCTGTTGATCGGCCCGCGCCGCGGTCCGGTAGCGTCTTGCCAATTTCACCCGCGCCGGGTTTGTGTGGCGCTTGTGTTTGTCCCTGTTCTTCCAGAAGTCCGAGGTGCTCGTACATGCCTGCTCAGAAGTCAGCCAAGACTGCCGCGAAACCCGAAGCGAGGAAAGTAGTCAAACACGGATCGCCCGCCAAGCCGCAGCTCAAGGTCATCAAGACCCCCGCCAAGCCCGCCGCCCCGACCGCAACGAAAGCCAAGCCAGTGCCCGCATCGAAGACCGCCGCCGCCAAGACCGACAAAGCCGCCAAGGACGAGGTGAAAAAGCCCGTCAAGGCCACCGCCGCTGAAGAAGTCATCGTCAAGAAAAAGCCCGGCCGCCCGCCCAAGGCCGCCAGCGCCGTCGCCGGCGCGGCCGCCACGGCGCCCGCCAAGCGTGGCCGCAAGCCCAAGGCCGCCACCGCCAGCGGCAAGGTGGCTGGCGGCGACGAGGAAGACCTGTCCGACGTCGTCGCCGAGTACGCCGAGGACGAAACGGTCGCCGAGGCGGCCGAGACGACCACCGAGAAGGTCAAGCCCCTTCGCATGAAGATCAGCAAGGCCAAGGAACGGGCCTTGATGAAGGAATTCGGCCTGG
>JAZKDA010000072.1:0-20973 GCA_040387815.1 Pseudomonadota bacterium
CAGTGCCGACTACAGCCAGATCGAGCTGCGCATCATGGCCCACCTGAGCGAAGACCCGGCCCTGCTGCGCGCCTTCACCGAGGGCCAGGACGTGCACCGCGCCACCGCCGCCGAGGTGTTCGGCGTCGCGCCGCAGGACGTGAGCAGCGAGCAGCGCCGCTACGCCAAGGTGATCAACTTCGGCCTGATCTACGGCATGAGCGCCTTCGGACTGGCCAAGAACCTGGGCATCGACAACACGGCCGCCCGCAACTACATCGAGCGCTATTTCCAGCGCTATCCCGGCGTGAAGAACTACATGGACGAAACCCGCCTGTCGGCCAAGGCCCAGGGCTACGTCGAGACCGTGTTCGGCCGGCGCCTGTACCTGCCGGAGATCAATTCACCCAACGGGCCGCGCCGCGGCAACGCCGAGCGCGCCGCCATCAACGCGCCGATGCAGGGCACCGCGGCCGATCTGATCAAGCTGGCGATGTGCCAGGTGCAGGACGTGCTCGACGGACAGCGGCGGCGCACGAGGATGATCATGCAGGTGCACGACGAACTGGTGTTCGAGGTGCCTGAGGACGAGGTCGAGTGGGTGCGCATCGAGATTCCGCGCCTGATGGCCGGGGTGGCCGAACTGCGCGTGCCCCTGGTCGCCGAGATCGGCCTCGGGCCTAATTGGGAGCGGGCGCACTGAGCCCATCGTCCGGCGGCACCCGCCGCTGTGCGAAGGCGAAGTACTTCGATCCGAGGTAGCCGGTCGCCGCATACGGCACGATGCCCATGGCCTGGGCCAGATAGGGGTCGACCTGCAGCACACGCGACGCCACGAGCACCGTCACGATGTTGGCCAGGTAGGCCAGTGCCAGCACCAGGAGGTACCGCCAGAAGGCGCCGAGCCCCTCGCCATGGTGCATGAAAGTCCAGCGGCGATTCAACGCGAAACCCGCCCCGATCATCAGGGCGTAGCCCAGCGCATTGGCGTAAACGTCGCCCAATCCGAGTCCCGCCTTTGCCGCGTAGATGATGATGAGACCGGCGGCCGTGTTGCCGAGTCCGACGACGGCGAAGCGCGAAAGATGTGTGTCGAGCATCAGGGTCGTCACGAGCGCGGCGCGGCCACCGCCAGCAGCGAAAGGCCGACGGGCACCGACCAGCGTGCGATCAGGCGGCGTTCCCACGCAAAAACCAGGGTGAGCAGGCGGTTCAGTGGCGCCGCCGGCAGCTGCGTTGCAGCGGAGCGCAAGCCAGTCAGCTTTTCGTACATGCGGCCGAGCACCGCAAGCGGAAACAGCACCGTGTTGAAGTGGCACATGCGCCGCACGTCGAATCCGCCGTGATCGCAGGCCAAGGCGAGTGAGCGCCTGTCATAACGCCGCCGATGATGATGGTAGACGTCGTGCGGGCCCCACATCCACCGGTACGCGGGAACCATGATGAGTACCTTGCCATTGGGTTTGAGCAGCGGGCGAAGGCGGGCAAGGCAGTTCGCGTCCTGGTCCAGATGCTCGAGCACGTCGAGCAGGCAGATCAGGTCGAAGCGCTGCGTCAGCTTGGCAAGGTCCTGCGGGCATCGCCCCTCGACGAGGCTGATGTCGCCGCGCCCGTTGGCCGTTCGCAGCGCGTGGCCGATCGCCTCCGGGGACATCTCGAGCCCGACCACGCGTGCGAACTCGCCCAGGACGGGCAGATTGGCCCCCGTGCCACATCCGATCTCCAGGATGTCCGCGTCTGGCGGCAGCCGCAACGTGGTCAGTACGCTGCGCAAGATCGCCCGGCGCGCCACGTACCACCAGTGCGTGTCCTGGACGCGCGCCATCTCCTCGTACGCCTTGGGGTTCATGTCATGTTCCGGTGCCCGACGGTGCTGGCGTGCGGCCGTCCTTCTCGGAAAAGCCGACGGGCCCTGCTGCGCGCCGGACGTTCAGTGGCTCGCTCGCCCGGGGCCTGCCGCTGAGCCAGCCTCTCGATGAAATAGCGGGGCCGACGCTTCGTCTCGGTGTAGATCTTGCCGATGTACTCGCCCAGGACGCCCAGGCAGAACAGTTGGACGCCACCGAGGAAATAGATCGGAAGAATGGTCGAGGCCCAGCCCGGCACCGCGCTGGACGTGGTCAGTTTTGCGATGAGCGCCCATGCAGCGAGCACCAGGCAAGCCAGTGACACGCCGAAGCCCAGGAACGTGATGGTCCGAAGGGGAGCAACGGAAAACGACGTGATCGCATTGAGGGCGAACTCCAGCATCTTGAGCAGCGGATACTTGGATTCGCCCGCAAAGCGTTCGCGGCGTTCGTACATCACGACAGTGCTGCGCAGGCCCAGCAGCGGCACGAGCCCACGCAGGAACAGGTTCGCCTCGTTGAATTTCTCCAGGAACTCCACGGCTCGCCGGCTCAGCAGGCGAAAGTCGGCATGGTCGTAGACCGTTCGCACGCCAAGCGCGGCCATGGCGCGGTAGAAGGCCCGCGCGGTCGTGCGCTTGAACCAGGTGTCGCAGTCGCGCCGGGCGCGCACGCCATACACGACGTCGTGCCCCGCGTGGAAGGCATCGACCATGCGTGCAATGGCGCGCTCGTCGTCCTGCAGGTCGGCGTCAATGGTGATGAGGGCATCGCCCTTGGCGCTGGCCAGGCCCGCAAGCAGCGCGTTCTGGTGGCCGCAGTTTCGGGACAACTTGATGCCCACGACCGGCGCGCCGTCGCTGACCCAGCCAGCGATCAAGGTCCACGTCCGGTCCGTGCTGCCATCGTCAACGAGCACGATTTCGCTTCGCGAAGAAATCCTGTGCGTCGCGATCAACTGGTCTCGCAGTTTCGACAACCGGGCGACGGTTTCAACCAGTACGTCCTCTTCATTGAAACACGGCACGACGATCGAAAGTACCGTTGAGTGCGCGTGAGCGCCGGAGGGGGGCGGGCGTGTCATGGCGTGCCTTCCGGAGTGTGACTTCTGCGCATATGGACCACGGCGGTATCGTCGGCATGCACGCGCTTCCAGTTCGGATTGCGGTCAAGCAGGGCCACCGCGGGCGTATCGGGAGACAGCAAGGTCCACGTGATCCTGTATTTCGCCAGCAGGGGTTCGAAGGACGCCGGCTGCGTCAGGCTCATCGCGTCGATGTACTTCTTGAAGAATGCGTCCCCGTACATTTCGGCCCGACCGTCGATGAACACCGCGATATCCGAGTAGATCAGGTAGCCGCCCCAGTTGTAGGCGTTGAGGACCGGGCCTTGCGCGCCGGCGCGCAAGGCCGCTTCGAGCGCGCGAACGGGTACCGCCTGCAACGGCAGTTCCACCGGGCGCAGCCGCGCCTGCAAGAGTGTCGCTGGAACGACCATGAGGCATGCGAATGCGGCCGCGGCGGCGCCGGCCCGCGGCGCCAGTGCGCCAAGCCGCCGCGCGATGCCGTCGGGCCGTGCCAGTTGTGCAGCCTGTCGCCACTGTGTCGCCAAGGGTGCCGCGACGAACAGCGGCGCCAGCAGGCCCAGCAACTCGATATTGCGCATGTGCTTGAGACTCAGGTAGATCAGGCCAAGCACCAGGAGCAGGCGAACCGGCGGCAAGCGCAGGCCTTGGTGGAGAACGACGGCCAGCCCGCCGAGCAGCCACACGGCCAATGGCTGGAACCTGTGGAAGTCGGGCGAGGCCCATTCACCGATGCGCGACAGGGCGTACTGGCTCTCGACCATGACATGCCAGGTAAAGACAAGGCCGTTGGGCCCCTGTGGCGTGAGCACGCTCGCACACACCGCCAGCCCGAAGAAAAGGCCCCACGACTTCAGCGCGCGTGTCATCTCCCCGCGCCGCCATCCATCCAGGGCGGCTTCCAGCGCGAAGGCGAGCGTCAACGCCAGGCCCAAAGTAAAGCCGCCGTGCGCGTTCGCCCAGACAGCCATGACGGGTAACAGCCACAGGGATGGGGCACGGCCCGCGTCGGCCGCGCGGACGAGTCCGATCGTCCACAGCATCAAAAGCGGCATCGACAGGATGTGCGGTCGAGCGAGCAAATGCGGCACCACCATCATGACGGCGGCCACGGCCAGAAGAAGGGCCCGTGCCGGGACAAGGTGCGCGAGCAGGGCGCGGGTCAGGAGGGCGGCCGTCGTGGCGAAGGCGAGACCGGTCAGCGCGACGACGCCCGTCCAGCCAGCGAACTCATGCGCCAGCGCGAGCAGGACCTCGGAAAGCCACTCGTGCGCCACCCAGGGCACGCCGGGCATGGTGTGCGAAAAGGGATCTGCCGACGGGATGGCCTGGTGCGCCAGGATCCAGCGGCCGGCCGCAACATGCCAATAGGTATCGCCGTCAAGCAGCAGCAGGTTCAGGACCGATCCCTGGTAAAGAGTCAACAGGTAGACGTAGATGCCGACGATCAGGGGCAGGGAGATTCGCCATGTCGAGAGCGCCTGCTCGCCTGAACCCAGGGCAAGCCCGGTATCGCGCAGTTCGTGTGCTTGCGTCATCGTGCGGCGCCTTGACTTACTGGCCCTGCTGCAGCATGGGCATCATGGTGCGGATGATCTGGATCGCCGCCGGCCCCAGGATCACCATGATCACCGACGGAAAGATGCACAGCACCAACGGGATCAGCATCTTGGTGGGCACCTTCGCGGCGCGCTCCTCGGCCATCGACTGGCGCTTGTGGCGCAGGTCGTCGGAGAACACGCGCAAGGAGTCGCCGATGCTGGTGCCGAACTTGTCGGCCTGCGTGAGCATGGTGGCGAAGGTTCCGATTTCCTCGACGCCCGTGCGCAGCGCCAGGTTGCGCAGGGACTTCTCCCGCGTGCCGCCGGCGCGCAACTCCAGATTGGTCAGGTGGAGCTCCTCCGACAGCGCTGTGCTCTTGCGCCGCATCTCCTCGGTGACCTTGGCCAGGGCTGCATCCAGGCCCAGGCCGGCCTCGACGCACACCAGCAGCAGGTCGGCCGCGTCCGGGAACGACTCGAAGATCTCGCGCTGGCGCGAACGCCGCGCGAAGGCCAGCACCACGTTGGGCAGGTAGCAACCGACCAGGGCCGCCAGCACCACGTAGAGCAGCAGCGTCAGGCTGTCGGCTGTGTTGGCCGCCTGCGCCGCCAGGAACACCAGGAATGCGAACACCAGCGGCAACACGGTCTTGGCCGCGAAGTACACCAGGCGCGCATCCTCGTGGCGGATCCCGGCGTTGAGAAAGCGAATCCGCAGCGGCGAGTTGTCCCACTCGCCTTGCGGCACCGACAGGCGCGCCAGCGGCCCGGCGAGCTTGAGCACGGTCTCGGTCCACTCGGTGGCGTGGGCCGGCTCGTTCATCGCCTGCAGGCGCTGCTCGGCGCGGCTGGGCGCAAGGTACAGATAGGCGGCCGACAGGCCAATGCTGACGGCCAGAAAGACCAGGATGGACAGGATCAACATGGTGGGTCTCCGGTTCAGACGCGGATGCGGACAATCTTGCGCATCAGCAGCACGCCGATGGCCATCAGGACCAGCATGAACTTGATCAGGCCGATGCCGATCGGGTCGGTCCACAGCAGGCTCATGAAGTCGGGGTTCACCAGCGCCACCGCGCCGCCCAGCGCAAAGGGCATGAGCACCAGGATCCATCCCGACAAGCGCCCCTCGGCCGACAGCACCCGCACCTTGGCTTTGAGCCGCGCGCGCTCACGCACCAGCCGGCTCAGGTCGGTCAGTATCTCCGTGAGGTTGCCGCCCGACTCGCGCTGCACGAGCACGGCCACCGCGAAGTAGCGCAGGTCCGTCAGCGGCACGCGTTCGCACAGGTGGGTGAGTGCCTGCTGCAGCGACACGCCGAAGTTGATCTCGTCATGCACGGTGCGC
The DNA here is from genome assembly GCA_040387815.1 of Pseudomonadota bacterium. Lineage (GTDB taxonomy): Bacteria > Pseudomonadota > Gammaproteobacteria > Burkholderiales > Burkholderiaceae_C > Ramlibacter. The sequence goes on from JAZKDA010000072.1 coordinate 5,800, forward strand.
AGCTCGGCCGCGATCGGCGGCTGCAGTTCGTCGCCCGCCATCTTCAGGCCGGCGGTGAAGGCATGGCCGGCACGCAGCGCGCGGGTGATGAGGTCGAGCGCGTCGGGCAACTGCTGTTCGATTTTGGCCATGCGCCTGTCACGCCGGATCCGCACCCACAGCCAGGGCAGGGCCGCGGCGCCGAGCCCGGCGAGCAGGCTGATCAGGATCGGCTGGTGCAAGGCCTGGCCGAACACGACCGCGACGGCGAAGAAGGTGACCGCCGACACCGACAGCAGACCCGACACCGTCCACTGCGTGCCCGATTGCACCAGCAACCGGTCCAGGCGATGCAGCCGTGGCATGCGCTGCATCCATTGGTCGATCCACGGGGAATCGCTCATGAGCCGCTGGCGCATCAGTTGGGTGTCGTCCGATGTGGCGGCCAGCGCACGCACACGCTGCTTCAGGCGCGAGGCCTCGGGGCCGCGGTAGGTGCGCCACAGCAGGTACAGGCCTTCGAAGGCCAGCAGCAGGGCCACGAACACCAGCACCAGGAGGATCAGGAAATTGTTTCCGCCCATGGGGATCTGCATGGCGAGGCCTCACTGATAGTGGCGAAGGGGGTCGAACAGGGTGTCCGGCAGCGAAATGCCGAAGGTGCGCAGCCGGTCGCAGAACTTGGGCCGCACGCCGGTGGCCTCGAAGTGCCCCTGCACCTGGCCGTCGGGTCCGATGCCGGTCTGGCGGTAGGCGAAGATCTCCTGCATGGTGATGACCTCGCCTTCCATGCCGGTCAACTCCTGAATGCTCACCAGCTTGCGTCGCCCGTCGGTCAGCCGCAGCACCTGGACAACCACCGTGATGGCCGATGCGATCTGCTGGCGCGCCGCCTTGAACGGCAGGTTCATGTTGGCCATGCCGATCATGTTCTCCAGCCGGGCAATGGCGTCGCGCGGTGTGTTGGCGTGGATGGTGGTGAGCGAGCCTTCATGGCCCGTGTTCATGGCCTGCAGCATGTCGAAGGCCTCGGCACCGCGCACCTCGCCGATCACGATCCGGTCGGGCCGCATGCGAAGCGCGTTGCGCACCAGCGCACGCTGTGTCACCTCGCCGCGGCCTTCCATGTTCATCGGGCGGGTCTCCAGGCGGATCACGTGCGGCTGCTGCATCTGCAACTCCGCCGCGTCCTCGATGGTCACCACGCGTTCGGATTCGGGAATGAAGCCTGAGAGGATGTTCAGCAGCGTGGTCTTGCCGGCGCCGGTGCCGCCCGAGATCACCATGTTCACCTTGGCCCGGATCAGGCCTTCGAGCATCTGCGCCATCTCGGGCGTGAGCGTCTTGAGCTTGTCGCTGGTGAGATCCTCCATCCGCAGGGGGATGTGGGCGAAGCGCCGGATGGACATCATCGGCCCGTCGATGGCCACCGGCGGGATCACCGCGTTCACGCGGGAGCCGTCAGGCAGCCGCGCGTCCACCATCGGGCTGGACTCGTCGATGCGCCGGCCCACCAGCGAGACGATCTTGTCGATGATGCGCAGCAGGTGCTTTTCGTCGGTGAAAGTGACCGGCGTGAGCTCGAGCCGCCCGCGGCGCTCCACGTAGATCTGGTCGTAGGCATTGACCAGGATGTCCGAGACGGCGGGGTCGGCCATCAGCAGCTCCAGCGGCCCGAAACCCAGCATCTCGTGCTGGATGTCGCGGATCAGCGTGCTGCGCTCGGCGTCGTTGATGGGCGCCTGTTCCTCCTGCAGCAGGCGCTCGACCATCGCGGCGATCTCCTGGCGCAGCACCTCGGGCGCCAGCGTCTCCAATGCGGTGAGATCGAACTTGTCCAGCAGCTTCAGGTGGATGCGGCCCTTGAGCGCCTTGTAAGAGTCGCCGCTGCCTTGCGGGGCAATGCGCTGCAGCGCCTCGCCCGTGTGACCATTGAGCTTGGCACGCAGAGACTGCGGCGATGGCTCGCTGCCCGATGTCTTGATGACCGCCTGGCTGGTGTTCACTTCATGCCCTCCTGAACAGGCGGCCGAGCAGGCCGCGGTTTTCGTCTTCCTGGCGCGGACTGAGCGTGCGCGCCAGTTCCGCCAGCTGCCGCGCCACCGGGCCACCGCGGGCCGTGCGGGCCAGCGGGTCGCCGTGGTTGATGGAGGCCGCCACATCGCGCCAGGCATTTGGCACGGTGGTCATGCGTGTGTTGCCCAGCGCGCGCTGGATCTGATCGAGCCCAATTTCGCCCGCTTTCTCGAAGCGGTTGACGATGATCTCGAGTTTTTCGTCGGGGTAGCCGAGGGCGCGAAACGCCTGCAGCAGCCGGGTGGCATTGCGCAGATCGGGCAGGGCCGACTGCAGCACGCCGAAGATGCGCGCGGACCGGTCCAGCACGGCGATGGTCATCGGGTCCAGGCTGCGCGGCAAGTCGACCACGACGAAGTCGAAGCTGCTGGCGGCCACCTTCAGGATGGCCTCCACATGATCGGACCGAACTTCGGCGGCTTGCGACAGATCCTCGGGCGCGGCCAGCAGGCCCAGGCGGGGCGTGAGCTTGACGGTGCTGGCCGCCAGCAAAGAGGCGTCCAGGCGGCTGATGTCCTTGGCTACATCGGCAATGGTGCTGGGGGGCCGGCCGTCGTGCACGAAGGAAAGCGCATCGCCGAACTGCAGGTTCAGATCGACCAGCAGCACGGTGGCGCCTTCGGCCAGTTGCCAGGCGAGATTGGTGGCCAGAAAGGTCGCGCCGCTGCCGCCCTTGGCCGACATGAAGGCCAGCACGCGGCCCTGCCGGGGCTGGGTCCCCCGCAGCTTGGCCGCCACCCGGTCGACCGCTGCCCGCAGGGCTTCGTCGGACACTGGCGAGGGCAGCACCTCTCGCACACCGGCACGCATCGCGGCGATCAGGAACTCGGGCGTGTGACTGGCGCACAGCAGCAGCACGGCCAGGCCGGGGTGTCGCGTGCCCACCTGCTCCACATGCGCCAGTTCGGTCGCGTCGCGGCAGATGCCGTCCACCAGCATCAGGTCAGGGCGCTCCTCGTCCGCGATCTCGCGCATGCGGCTCTTTCCGCCCTCGTACAGGCGAACGGTGTGGGCACCGGATTCCAGCGCCTGACGGATGCCCTGCAGGTGTTGACCGTTGGGCGAGATGACGACGATCTTCATGGCGGTCCTTGGGGTTACGCGAGGCGTGGCGGCTTCAGCAGATGAATGCGCTGTTGACATCCTGGCGCATGGCCTCGCGCGTCAGGGAGGTGGCGAACGGGGGCATGGTCATGGGCGCCAGCATCGCCAGGCCGGCAATCGGCGAGATCCACTGGTATTGCATATTGGTCACGCGCAACGTCACGGACGTGCAGGTGGTGGGGGTGCAGCCGGTGGGTTCCCAGGCCAGGTCGATGCTTTGAATCTGGGGAACCAGCGCCTGCATCCGCGTGAGCACCGGCCCGGTGCTGCCCGCCGCGTCGTGGCACACCACCGCATAGCGGGCGCCGGCCCTTGTTGCCTCGTTGGTGGCCCCCCAGGTGTAGAGCATCCGGCTGAAATCGATGATGCCCAGCAGGAAGGTCAGGAACAGGAGCAGGACGAGGGCGAACTCGATGATGGTGGCGCCGTGCTGTCTGGATCTCACAGGTAGCTCCTCATGGTGGCCGTGATGTCGCCGTAGGGGATGGTGCCGAACGTGTAGCCGAAGGCGCTGGCGAACATCGACTGGAAGCTGTAGCCGGAGACGCGCACGGTGACTGTGTTGATCGTCGGATTGGCCCCGGCGGTCTGCCACACCGGATCGGGCACCTGGGCCACCGTCAGTCCCAGTGCGATCGGATCGCCCGTGCCGGCGGTGTTGCCATAGACGATCAGGTTGCGCGTCTCGGTGATGCGCGTACCCGGCGTCTGGATCGACAGGTAGCGGGCCGCGTCTCGCACCGACTTGGCCAGCGTGTTGTATTGGTAGAGCGCGCGGCCGAGCTCGGTGACGGTGAAGGTCAGCAGCAGCAGCATCGGCAGCACCAGCGCGAATTCGACGATGGCCACGCCGCGTTGACGATGTTGTGTCGTGTTCATGATCGATGCCTCCTAGCGAACCAGCACCGGCACCAGCGGGCCGACGGTGCCGCCCGGCAGGCCATTGGTCGTGCAGGGGCTCCCCGCCACGCCGGCGTGACCGATGAACTCGAGCTGGATGTCGGTCATGGGAATGCTCAGGGGCTGCAGCAGCAGCATGCAGGCGTAGTCGTCGACGGTGCCCGGGTAGCCATTGGTCACGGGCACCAGCACGATGCGCCGGCTGATGCCGTACTGCCAGTGCCCGCCCACCGCCTCGGCCCCTGGCGGCACCAGTGTGTTGAAGCCCCCGCCGATGGTGCGGCCGATGATGCTCGAGCATCCATTGGGCCCGTTCATGGCCGTTCCGGTGTCGGCGCAGCTGGCGAAGGCGGCTGACTTGTCGACGTAGTTCGCGGCGGTGGGGTGCGCGCCGGCAGGCGTTGCGCCGTCGTAAGCGCCGGATCCGCTGGGCCAGTTGGCCGTGGTGTACGAATAGCCGGAGAAGTCGGGGCGCTGGACGGCCGGGCTCCCGGCATTGCGGTAGATGCCAAAGCGCGCGTTCCAGACGTCGGCGACCGAGGCCTGTACGCCGGGCGTTCCCAGCGAGTCGCCGACACGGGTGGCGCATTGCCCGTCGCTGAGTTCGCGCTCCGTTTCGCTGGCGCTGTTGGAGCCGTCCAGGTTGGCCCAGCCGATGTAGCCGTTGGTCCCCGCGCCCGCCGCCATCAGCAGGGTGATCCATTCGCCCGGCGTGTAGCCGAAGTTCGGCGCCGGTGCGCCCGGTGTCTTGGGCCGCAGGGCCACCGGGATGGGGCAGGTGGTCTGTGCGCTGCCGCGCTTGGCGACGGCACGGGCCACCAGGTTGCCGGTTCCCGGGTACAGGTCAGGCCGGCCCATGAAGGCCCCCATGGACTGCAAGAGCCACAGCCGCACATTGGGTTGGATGTGGCTGCATTCGACGTAGCGCGCCGTGACCGGGCTGGTGGTCGGTGTGTAGCTGCCGTCCATGAAGGCGAAGCTGGTGCTGGTGATCTGCCCCTGGCCGTCCCAGTTGACCGATTGCATGTTCACCCGATTGAGGTTGCCGGCGGTCGTGCCGGCGCTGATGGCGCGGGTGATCGATGTCGGCTGGCCGTCGAGCTCCTGCGCGGCCGCCAGCGCGCAACTGTCCATCGCTGTCTGCAACTCGGTGCGCACCACGAACATGCGGTTCAGGTCCAGGGCGAAGCCCATGAAGCCCAGCATGAACAGCAGCACCAGGCTCACGGTGATGAGGATCGCGCCGCGCTGACGGGAGACTCGGTGGAGGGTGTGCATGGACGGGCTCCGGTACGTAGGCCGCGCCTTGCGGCGCCGCTCGCACGAGGATGTTCAGGTGCAGGTGCTGGTGGTCAGGCAGGCGGTCGTACGCTCGACCATGTTGGCAAAGGCCGAACCGTTCATGCCGCCCAGCGCGATGGTCAGCGAGATGGAAACGACCGCGATGATCAGCGCGTATTCCACGATCTGGGCGCCGTCGTCTTCCTGGAGGAGGGCACGCGTTGTCTTGGCGAGTCGGTTCATGACAGGTTCCTGGGTGGGAATGAACGCCGCCGGGTTTCCATCTGGGGTGCTTGTCGGAAACGCCGGCGGAGCCTGGGCATCCGCGCTCAGACGCAGTTGGCGGTGGTCAGGCAGGTGGTCACGCGCGCGATGAACGTGGTGAACATGGTGCCGTTGAGGCCGCGCAGGGCGATGACCAGGGTGATCGAGACGACCGCGATGATCAGGGCGTACTCGACGACTTGGGCGCCATCGTCTTCGGTGGCCAGGGCGCGAACCAATTGAGAGATCTTGTTCATGATGTGTTCCTTGAAGGTGGGTTGAACAATTGAGATGAGGTGAAATACAGCAGGGTTCATGGTCATCACGTCATGGGCCTGATCTCCTTTCCGCATGAAGCGCATGCATGCTGTTTGCCCTTTCAGCGGCTGGCGGGGCCGCCGCCGATGTTGATCACGTTGACCACGGGCGGCGGCGCCTTGAACGAGTCGTGGTAGCGGCCGCTGGCTTCGCGTGCCGCCTTGCCGTCCAGACCCATGGCGGCGTCCGCGCTGGTTCCCGGGTTCGGGTTGATCGTCATGGCCTGGCGGGCCTGGCGGACGGCGTCGCCAAAGCGCGCGTCGTAGTGGGGTGTGCTGGAGGCGCATCCGCCCAGCAGGGCCAGGGCGATGACGAGGGTGAGGTTCTTCATGAGGATCTCCCTTACTTGTTCGTGGAGGTGTTGCCCTGCGTCGCTGGCTGCATGCCTTCGCCGGACCCGCGCATGAACACATCGCCCTGGGTGGGCACGACATGGTTGTCGGTGGGAAGGGTGATGGGCGCCACGGCCGGCCGCACCAGCCGCGGCGTCACCACGAACATCAGCTCGGTGCGGTCGTTCTGGAACTCGGTCGAGCGAAACAGGGCGCCGACCACCGGCGCGTCGCCGAGGCCGGGGAACTTGTCCAGTGCCTCGGTGACGTTGTTCTTGATCAGCCCGGCGACCGCGAAGCTCTGGCCGTCGCCCAGCTGCACGGTGGTGTCGACCCGGCGGGTGGTCATCGATGGCAGCACCGAGGTGGCGCCGCCGACCGTGGTGAAGGGCGAGCCGCTTTGCGACAGCTCCGACACCTCGGAGGTCACCTTGAGGTTGATGCGGCCGTCGAGCACCGTGGGCGTGAACTTGAGCCCGACGCCGAACTCCTTTTCCTCCAGCGTGATCGTCACGCCGCCGCCATCGCGGTTCTGCGCCACGGGAATGAAGATCTTGCCGCCCGACAGGAAGCTGGCCGACTGGCCGCTGATGGCCATGATGTTCGGCTCGGCCAGGATGCGCACGACACCGTCGCGGTTCTGGGCCTCGATGCCCAGGATGGACGAGCCGCGGGTGCGGTTGGCGATGGTGGCGGCCGCTCCGGCCGACGGCGTCGAGGCACCGACTGCCGCGCTGCCGCCAAAGTCGCCAGCGCTCACGTTGGGCCCGATGCGGCCCAGCAAGCCGGCGGCGCCGCCGATGATTCCCGAGATGAAGTTGGTGTAGCCACCGGAGGTGATCGCCCGGCTGTAGTCGAGGCCGAAGCGGTTGAGCAGGCCCTTGCTGACCTCGGCGATCTTCACCTCCAGCATCACCTGCTGCGGCGAGCCCACGCGCAGCAGGTTCACCACCCGCTTGCCGTCGTTGTACGAGGTGGCCAGGCTCATCACCTGGTCGAGCTTGATGGCGTCGCTCACCGTGCCAGTCAGCACCATGGCGTTTTCCGCGCCGCTGACCTTGACGCCGCGCTCGTCCAGCAGTTCCTGCAGCTTGGCCTGCAAGCCGGCGGTGTCGATGCTCACCACGATGTCGCGCACCTGGCAGCGGTCGTTGCTGTCCTGCAGGATCACGTTGGCCGTGCCCGCGCGGCGGCCGACGACCGACAGCACCGTGGGACTGAGCAAGGTGATCTCGGTCTCGGCGACACCATCCATGACGTTGCTGGGCCCCGCCGATGCGCTGCCGGGGCGCGCGCGCGCATTGGCGGCCGTTTCGTCGGATTCCATGGGGAAGCCGATCCAGCTGCCACGGCCGCTGCCGATCACCCGCACCAGGCGCACCGCCGGCTCGTCGAGCGCGACATAGGTCGACTTGCCCAGCGCCACGGAGATCGGCTTGCCCACGTCCACGCTGGCGCAGGCCCGCTGCGCCGCCGGCCTGGGCGCTGGCTCGGTCACGACCGGCCTGGCCGCTTCCGCGCGGGCGCGCTGCGCCAGTGTGGCGGGCAGGGGCGCCGGGTTGGCGGTGGCCGGGGCGACGGGCGCCGAGGCGGCGGGGGGTGTCTGCGCGGCGGCCGGCAGGCTGGCGGCGAGCGCGAAGGTGCTCAAGGCGGCGCAGGCCATGAGAGCCAGGGGGGTGGGGCGGAAGGTGTGCACGTGGGGCCTCTCTGATGTTGCTGTTGTTGTCGGGCGCGTGCGCGTCAGAAGCAGGTGGTGGTGCGCACACCCTGCGAGATCACTTCGACGCACTGGCGTTTGTCGGCTGCCACCGGCACCGGCACCGGCGCCGGTTCGGGGGCAGGCGCGGCGGCGACGGGGCGGGGCCGTGCCGGGCGGGCGGCAGGCGCGGCCACCGCGGCGATCGCAACCGGCTTGACGGCCGACATGCCCTTGAGGCCCAGCAGCTGTTCGCGGGTGACGCCGGTCGTGGCGGTGGTGGTCTTGTCCATCTGGTTGCGCAGTACCAGCGACAGGGTGCCGACGCTGCGTGCCAGGTCCAGCTTCTCGGCGTCGTCCGGAGAAACCTCCAGAGTGACGGCGCTCACCACCTTGGGCTTGAGGTCATCGCGGCTGGCTTCTTGCGCCACCGCCAGCACCAGCACCTGCTCGAGCACGGTCAGGCTGATCTGGCTTTCCTGGCCGCCGGCGCGGTCACGCTGGGTATTGACCATCACGTCGACGTAGTTGCCGGGCAGCGCGAAGCCGGCCACGCCGACCACGTCGTTCACTCGCACGGTCATGGCGCGCTTGCCTTCGGCGATCACGGCCGACAGTCCGCCTTGCGTGCCGACCGCGGCGAGCTTGCGCTCGAGCACCGCGTCGCCGCGCGGAATGCCGACCCGCACCACGCGATCCTGCACGTCCTTGATGTCGGTGAAGGCGCCAGGGGGCACCGAGCTGGAGGGCCACTCGACGCTGGTGAGCATCTGCGGATTGATCTTGCTGCCCAGGTCGATGTCGACGGCGGCGACGACCACCCGCCGGGAGGCGATGTTCCCGCGCTGGGCCGCCCACTGGGCGGCATAGATCGCGGCGGCCAGTCCGATGACGACGGCCAGGGCCAGCATGGCAAGGGCTTTGACATTCTTCATGAGGTGCTCCAGGGGTGAACCATCAGGCGAAGCCCAACTGCCGCAGCACCAGGAACACGACGGTTCCGAGTGCGATGCTGATGCCGTAGGGCAGCTTTCCGATCGAGGGGCCGGACACGCCGGGCCGCCACAGGCCGACGCCGGGGAGGGCGGCCGACTGCACGATGTCGCGCGCATTGACCGCCAACTGGCCCAGGGCGCGGTGCGACACGGCGAACAACAAGGCGGCCACGCCGCCGACGATGCCGATGACCAGCAGCGCCTTGAAGGTGGCCAGTGCGCCGAGGAAGGCGCCGACCATGGCCATCAGCTTCACATCGCCGGCGCCCAGCACGCGCAGCGCGAACAGCGGCAGCAGCATCAGCAGGCCGGTGGCCAGGCCCAACGCGCCTGAGAGCAGGCCCGCGCCCACCGAGACGCCATGGATCGCGCTGAAATACAAGCCCCAGGCCATGCCAGGCACCGTGAGCCAATTGGGAATGCGCATCGTGCGCCAGTCGGTCCAGGCGGCCAGGCCGAGCAGCAGTACGAGCACCGCCACGCTGAGGTTGACGGGAAGGGCGGCCAAGGCGGCGGTTGCGGTGTCGGTCATGGTGTCGGGCTTCCTGCGCTTGCTGGAACGGGGCTTTGTGCCGTTTGTTCACATGACTCAAATCTAGAAACAAGGCCTTGCCTGCGCATCCCACGACCGTCCCTTTTTTCATGGGCTTCCTGTACCGGCGATCCACCGGCGCCCGGGGTGACAAAGCAACTAGACATGGTGGTGCGAGGGCAGGACGACCAGCCGGATGCGGCGCAGTCGCAGCGCCACGCCCAGCGAGGTGCCATGGCGGTCGGTGCGGATGACTTCAGCCAGTGCGCGTGCCCGCAGGCCCAGCCGCGGCAAGTCGACCTCGACCGCGATCCAGGGCGGGATGCGGGTGCGCAGCGGCAGCTGCAGATACATGCCGCGGGCGCTGATGTCACGCGCCTGCGCGATCATTCCGCTGGGCAGGCGTACTTTCAATGCGATGCGTTCGCGCTGGTTCTTGCGACGGTCCAATGGCATGAACGCAGTCTGTGCAAACTGCCGCGCGCGGCGTAGGGTGGTGCGAACCAAAGACCGTGGTCTTTCTGTCCTGGCCCGCCGTGGTGCGCCGCCGGGCACTTGGGCACCGTGTGCTCAGCCAGTCCTACAAAGTTCCGCCAGAACTACGTAAGCATCTGCAAAGCTGTGACGCGACAGCTGCGGATGCCTAGCATGGTGCTTGTCGCCACTTCGTGCTCATCACCATGACCGCCATCGCCAACCTTGACCCGATTCATCTCGTGATGATCGCGCCGCAGATGATCAGTTGGGGATTGCAGCAGCTGGTGCAGTCGGCCGGCACCCGCTTCGTGCTGGGCGGTGTCGCCAGCAACCTGGCGTCGGCGCCCGAGTCGCTGCTGGCCGCCCACGTGGACGTGGTGCTGGTCGACCTGGACGATGCGGTCAGCCCTTCGCAGCTGGGCGAGCTGGCCTCACGAACGGCCGCGCGCTGTGTCGCGTTCACCGCGTCGCAAGACCAGGCGGCGTTGGATCTGGCGGTGCTGATGGGTGTGCGCGGCATCGTGCGCAAGAGCGATCCGCCACAAATGCTGTTGCGGGCGCTGCAGAAGGTGCATGAGGGCGAGTTGTGGCTCGATCGCAGCGCCACCGGCCGGCTGTTCATGGAAATGGTTCGCCGCAAGTCGGCGCAGGACGACGACCCCGAGGCCGCGAAGATCGCCACGCTCACGCAGCGCGAGCGGCAGATGATCGCGGCGCTGGCGGCCGACACCGCATCGCCCGGCAAGGTGATTGCCAGCCGCCTGTGCATCAGCGAGCACACCTTGCGTAACCACCTGAGCTCGATCTACAGCAAGCTCACTTTAAGCAGCCGTCTGGACCTGTACGCCTTCGCTTCCCGCCACAAGCTCGATCGGCTGGCCTGACGCGCTCGGCTGGGCAAGCTCAGCCGCAGTTGGCTTCGCGCACGCGGCCGTTGGCGTCCAGCCACAGGGTGAGGCGGCCGACCTGGTATTCCTTGGTCACCATCTGGTCGTGCCCCACCATCCGCGCGGTGGTGGCGCCGGCCTGAACCCGCGCGGCTTCCACCAGTTGCGCGCTGCCGGGCTGGCCCACCACGTTGCGCAGCCGTGCGGCGTCGCATGGCGCGTCAGGCGGTGGCGTGGCGGAGGTCATTTGCGTTTGGGCACAGGCTGGCAGCAGGAAAACACCGGCAAGAGCCGCCAGGGCGGCGAGCATCCGGGCGCCGCTCATGATTTTTCCGACCACAGCACGCCACCGGTGGCCCAGTCTTGACGCTTGATGTCGAACAGCAGCACGTCGACCGATTCGGGCTTGCTGCCCAGCGTGTCGACCACGGCCTGCGTGAGCGCCTGCACCAGGGCTTTTTTCTGCTCGACCGTACGGCCTTCCATGAGTTCGACGCGAAGGGTGGGCATGGGGACTCCTTGTGTGTTGCTTTCGACGTTTGTCGGCTCAAGCGGAGGATTATGGTTCGCGCTGGCACCCGGCTGGCGGCGCAACGCCCGGTCGCGGTTGCTAAGATGAGCTTATGAATCTTGTAGCCATCGTGATCGCCACCGTCTGCGCTGGCATTGGCAGCGTGTGGGTCGCGGCCTTGCTGTTGCGCCTGGGTGTGCGCAACCGCACCGACCAGCCCGGCCACGTCGGCGCACAGCACCTTCTGAGCCTGGCCGCCGGCGCCTTGCTGGCCACCGCCTTCATGCACCTGCTTCCGGAGGCCTTCGAAAGCGACATCGAGCCGCAGACCTTGTTCGCCGTGCTCCTTGTGGGGCTGGTGTTCTTCTTCCTGCTGGACAAGGCCGAGCTGTGGCACCACGGGCATGAGCATCACCACGCGGCGCACGAAGGGGGGCATGGACATGACCACGCGCATGCCCATGTCCATTCTCATGACCACGCGCCCCGTGGCGGTGGCTGGGCTGTCCTCACCGGCGACAGCGTTCACTGCTTTGGCGACGGCATCATGATCGCGTCGGCCTTCATGGCCGATATGCGCCTGGGCCTGGTGGCCGCGCTTTCGGTGATGGCGCATGAGGTGCCGCACCACATCGGCGACCTCGTCGTGCTGGGCCAGAGCAGCGGCAGCCGGCGCGCGGCGCTGATGAAGGTGTCGCTGGCGGGCGCGGTGACGCTGCTGGGCGGGCTGGTCGGCTGGTGGCTGGTGGCCCGGCTCGAAGGCTACCTGCCCTATTTCCTGGCGGTTGCCAGCAGCAGCTTCGTCTATGTCGCGCTGGCCGACCTGATCCCGCAGCTGCAACGGCGGCTTGGCGCGCGTGCCACGGTGACCCAGGTGGCCTGGCTGCTGGCCGGCATTTCCATGGTGATGCTGGTCAGCCGCGCGGCCCACGGCGCTCACTGAAGTCGCGAGCGCTCGGGCTGTCCGAGCCCAGTGCCGCGTCGACGAGACCCAGCAGCTCGCTTCGCAGCCAACGATGCGCATCGTCATGCTGGTGACGCGCGTGCCACAGCATGTACATGGCGATCGGCGGGCACGCGACGGGCGGTTCACAGTGGGCCAATCCGGCCAGTGTGTGCCGCGCCAGTCGGCCGGGTGCGGTGGCCAGCAGCGGCGTCCCGCGGACGAACGAGGTGAGGGCGCTGAAGGCCGGCACCATGACCGTGAAGCGGCGGTGAACGCCGGCGGCTTCGAGCCGCTGGTCCAGCACCAGACCCCGGCGCGGCTCGTACACCACGGTGGCGTGGTCGGCCGCGACGTAGTCGGCTCGCGTGGCAGGCGCCGGACGTTGCGAGGCATCGTAGAAAACCCGCCAGCGGTCCTCGAACAGGCGTTGTTGCAGCACGTCGCTGCCTTCGGGCGGGCGCGGGCTGATCACCAGCTGGCATTCGCCGTCGCGCAGCATCTCCAGGCTGGGAATGCCCGAGTCGATGATGCGAAGCCGCAGGCCCGGGGCACGGGTGCGCAGGCGCGCCGCCAGCGGCGGCAGCAGCAGGTCGCGCTGAAAATCGTTGGCGGCGATGGTGAGCACCGCCTGCCAGCGTGCTGGATCGAATGCGCCGTGCTGCGCCAGCCGCCGCATCCCCGCCAGCAACTCCCGGGCCGGCTCGGCCATGCCCTCGGCCCGGGCGGTGGCCACAATTCCGCGGCCGCTCTTGACGAACAACGCGTCGCCGGTGATGGCTCGCAGGCGATCCAGGCCGTGACTCACGGCCGACTGCGTCACGTCCAGCCGCGCAGCCGCGCCGGTCACGCTGCCGGCTTCCAGCACTGCCAGCAGCAGTTGCAGCAGGCGTCCGTCCAGTTCTGATCCATCGATATGGTTCATGGGTTGCATGAGGTTGCATCGGTTTATCTTTTGTAATGCGCGGCGCACAGTGCGGGGCTGATGCAGGTCAAGAACACGGAGACTTCCATGCCCCAGACGCCCAAACCCCGGATTCCCGGCACCACGCTGTTCGATGGCGAACAGGCCCGCAAGGGCTATGCACTCAACCGCATGTGCTTTTCGTTCAACAGCGCGGACAAGCGCAATGCCTTCAAGGCCGACGAGGAGGCGTACATGCGCGCCTACGGCCTCGATGAGGCGCAGGCCGATGCCGTTCGCCGGCGTGACGTGCTGGGGCTGCTGGCGGCCGGCGGCAATGTCTACTACCTGGCCAAGTTCGCCGGCATCCTGGGCCTGGACGTGCAGGACCTGGGCGCCGCGCAGACCGGCATGACCAAGGATGCTTTCAAGGCGATGCTGGTGAGCCACAACGAGCAGCCTGAAACCTTCACCGACTGAAACCGGAGACCCACATGGCAAAGATCATCGGTGGCCTGACCACCTCGCACGTGCCCGCCATCGGCGGCGCCATCGCCAAGGGGCTGCAGCAGGAGCCCTACTGGAAACCCTTCTTCGACGGCTTCCTGCCGGTGCACAAGTGGCTGGAGGAGGTGAAGCCCGACGTGGCGGTGGTGTTCTACAACGACCATGGGTTGAACTTCTTCCTGGACAAGATGCCCACCTTCGCGGTGGGCGCGGCGCCCGAGTACCGCAACGCCGACGAGGGCTGGGGCATCCCGACGCTGCCGCCATTCAAGGGCGAGCTGGATTTGTCGTGGCACATCATCGAGCAGCTGGTCGAGCGCGAGTTCGACATCACCACCTGCCAGGAGATGCTGGTGGACCACGCCTTCACGCTGCCCCTCAAGCTGTTCTGGCCCGATGGCATCCCGGTGACCACGGTGCCGGTGTGCATCAACACCGTGCAGTTCCCGCTGCCCGGCGCCAAGCGCTGTCTGGCCCTGGGCAAGGCGGTGGGCGAGGCGATCGCCTCCTGGGACAGCGACAAGCGCGTGGTGGTGATCGGCACCGGCGGCCTGTCGCACCAGCTTGACGGCCAGCGCGCGGGCTTCATCAACAAGCCCTTCGACCTGAAGTTCATGGACAGCCTGATCGACGATTCATCCTGGGCCACGCGGTACTCGATCCATGAGCTGGTGGAAAAGACCGGCACGCAGGGTGTTGAGCTGCTGATGTGGCTGGCCACGCGCGGCGCGGTGCCGGGGGCGGTGCGCAAGGTGCACACCAACTACCACATCCCGATCTCGAACACGGCGGCGGGGATGATGGCGATGGAGGCGGTCTGATCGGGTGCTCGCCTGGCCAAGGAAAAAGGGACCCTCGGGTCCCTTTTTCGTGGCGCTGCCCCTCGCTTACAGCGAATCGATGAAGCTGCGCAGCTTGTCGCTGCGGCTGGGGTGCTTCAACTTGCGCAGGGCCTTGGCCTCGATCTGGCGGATGCGCTCGCGGGTCACATCGAACTGCTTGCCCACTTCTTCGAGGGTGTGGTCGGTACTCATCTCGATGCCAAAGCGCATGCGCAGCACCTTGGCTTCGCGCGGGGTCAGCGAGTCGAGGATGTCCTTGACCACATCGCGCAGGCCGGCCTGCATGGCCGCTTCGATCGGCGCCGTGTTGCCGGTGTCTTCGATGAAGTCGCCCAGGTGGGAGTCGTCGTCGTCGCCGATGGGTGTTTCCATCGAGATCGGCTCCTTGGCGATTTTCATGATCTTGCGGATCTTGTCTTCCGGGATCTCCATCTTGGCCGCCAGGATGCTGGCGTCGGGCTCGAAGCCGAACTCCTGCAGGTGCTGGCGCGAGATGCGGTTCATCTTGTTGATCGTCTCGATCATGTGCACCGGGATGCGGATGGTGCGCGCCTGGTCGGCGATCGAGCGGGTGATCGCCTGACGGATCCACCAGGTGGCGTAGGTCGAGAACTTGTAGCCGCGGC